>NZ_JBKGFP010000040.1:0-45991 GCF_046557535.1 Pseudomonas sp. S1(2024) | reverse complement strand
TCCGGCCCCTCCGCTACGCTACGGGGTTCCCTCGCGCCGGTCTTGCTCCCGGGAGGACGCGCTGCAGGCCCCATCCATGGGGCCTCAGCGCTTGACGGGCATCCATGCCCGTCACCTCCCTCCGCAAGCCCTCTGCTCGGCCTCCTGAAGTCGCGAAGATCAAGATCAAGATCAAGATCAAGATCAAGATCAAGATCAAGATCAAGATCAAGATCAAGATCAAGATCAAGATCAAGATCAAGATCAAGATCAAGATCAAGAGCAAGAGCAAGAGCAAGAGCAAGAGCAAGAGCAAGATCAAGATCAAGAGCAAGAGCAAGAGCAAGAGCAAGAGCAAGAGCAAGAGCAAGAGCAAGAGCAAGAGCAAGAGCAAGAGCAAGAGCAAGAGCAAGAGCAAGATCAAGAGCAAGAGCCGGGGACTTGTCTGGGTTTCAGGTTACTTCACTTTGCATGCACAGTAATCGCCACCAACCGCACAACCACCGGCCTGACCATCAATACACAAACGAACGCCACAGGCATCGCCAACTGGTAAGCCTTCAGCACGTTGCCAAGGTACTCAGGGTTGACCCCCGCATTCGCTGCCGTGATCACGAAACACATCAATAGCGCCATGATCGACGACATGTAAAAGGCAAAAACGTAAGGCGTGGCGGCGGGATGCAATTTGCGTCGGCTGCGTGCCTGGAACAAGTTGCTCATGCGAACTCCTGAAAAGTAAGTAGAGACGCAGGTTAGCAACGCACCTGGCAACAGTTGTAGACCAGTCGTATTGAGTTCTTTATAAAGAGATTCTTACGAATCAAAGGGCTCAGCATGGACCTGCTCAACGCCATTCGCAGCTTCATCAAGGTTGTCGAGGCCGGCAGTATCGCCGCCGGTGCCCGCAACCTGGGCCTGAGCCCGGCTGCGGTCAGCCAGAACCTGGCACGCCTGGAAGGCCACTTGCAGGTTCGCCTGCTCAGCCGCACCACCCGCAGTATGGCGCTGACACCCGCCGGCACCCAGTATTACGAACGCGTCAGGCACATCGAGCGCGACCTGGCCTTGGCCGAACAGGCCGTCACCACCCCCGACAGTGAGCCCCAGGGGCGGCTGTGCATTGCCTCGACGTCCGCCTTCGGTCGCCACGTGCTGGCGCCATTGATACCCGCGTTCAGCGCCCGCTACCCACTGCTTTCGATAGAGTTGGTAACGACTGATCGCCGGGTCAACCACGCGCGGGAGGATGTGGACGTGAGCCTGCGCATTGCCCCGCAACTCGAAGACCAGTTGCTGGCCCGGCATATCGCCCGTATACCGTTCATATGCTGTGCCTCGCCCGGTTACCTGCAAAGCGCCGGCGTGCCGGCCACGCCCGAGGCCTTGCGTGACCACCGCTGCCTGGTGTTCCGCTACCCGGTGGATGGGCGCTTCCTGCGTTGGGGGTTCATGCGCGACGGGCTGCGGTTCGAGGCAGAGTTCGGCGGTGTCCTGATCAGCGACGACATCGATGCCCTGACCCAGATGGCGCTGCACGATGGCGGCATCACCCGCCTTGCCGAGTTCATCGTAAGGCCGCATCTGGATAATGGGGCGCTGGTGCCGTTGTTCGAATACAGCGATAGCGGCCAGGCCTATGCCCAGACCGAGCCGATGGATATCTATCTGTGCCTGGCCGACCGCTTTGCCATGACCGCAAAAGTACAGGTGTTCATGGACTACCTGCGCGAATGCCTGGGCGATGACTGGCAGGTGAAGGTGTAAAAAAACCGCCACGAGGGCGGTTTTCATGTCACGCGTATGAATCAGAAGCGGTAGGTAAGGGATGCACCAATACCGTGAGCACTGTTCTCATACTTGGCCTGATAGGTGCCTTTCAGCGCCTGTTGTGTCGGCGAGCCGGACACATTGTTCACCTTGGTATCCTCTTCCCACAGATACGAGTAGGCAACATCGATGGTCATGTCGTCGTTCGGGCTCCAACCGGCACCAAAGCTGACAGCCTTGCGGTCGCCGGTAGGAATGCGCGGCGAGCGATCATGGTTGTTGGTGGGCGACTGGTCGACGGAGAAGCCTGCACGCAGGGTCCACTCCTTGTTCACCTTGTAGGCAGCACCAATGGCGTGTGCCCAGGTGTCATGCCAGTTTTGCTCTTCGGTGATGGTCTGCAGTGGGTAGCCCGCCGGTGCTTCGTTCTTGACAACGATGCTCTCCAGGCGGCTCCAGCGAGTCCAGGTGCTACCCGCATAGAGTGTCCACTGGTCATCCAGTTCATGGGTGATCGAGAAGTCCACCGATTCTGGCGTCTTTATTTTCAGGCTGGCGTCGAATTTGCCGTTCAGACCGAGGGCTGCAATCGGGTACGACACTCGCGTGTCGCCTTCAAGCTTGTAGTCGACCATCGAGTGATAGGTCAGGCCCAGGCGGGTACGGTCTGTAGCTTGTACGAGGACGCCAATGTTGTAACCGATCGCGGTGTCGTCGCCCTTGATCTTGATTTCGCCATCCGGCCCGTTCGGGCCCAGCAGCGCCTTGCTGGACAGATTCGAGCCCAGTTCACCCTTGATACGGTTGATGGTCGGACCGAAACCGATCGACACCTTGTCGTTGAAGGCATAGCTGATGGTTGGCTGGAAGGTGACGACCTCGACCTTGCTCTTCTTGCCCCAGTAGCGTGCCGCGTCGTCGCTGCCGTAGTCCGTGATCAGGCCGTATGGCACGTAAACGCCGAAACCGACGCTCCAGTGATCATCGATCGGTTTGACGTAATAGCCCATGGGTACACCCACGACCGGGACCATGTCGCCATCGGTTTCCCCCCCGAAATTGCTACCACGACCCGAAATATCAGTTTTGGCAATGACAGCCGCGCCACCCACGGTGACCTGTTCGCGCTTGAGGCGAGACATGCCCGCAGGGTTGCCATACACCGTGCTGGCATCTTCGGCAGAAGACGAACGTCCCGCAAACCCGGTTCCCATGCCGCTGATGCTTTGTTCGTTCAGCGCGAAACCTGCGGCGAGCAGTTGGCTGGAAGCAAGTGCAACGGCTACGCCGAGGGAGGCTTTGAGCATTACTTTTTTCATTATTAGAAAACTCCTTGGGATCTCCGGGGCGAAAAGCTACCAACAAATCACGCGCCGCGCTATAGCCTCAATCGCAGGAGATAGAGCGGTTTTGTAGGACAATCCGACCAAAATTCCCTTTTTTCCGGGCACGTTGTAGGACGCGTCTTAAGATGCCTGCGGCAATCTCTGATCTATGCAGGTATGCCAGGCCTGTGTGAAGTCGCGCAGGCGACCTTGGGGGTTGAAAATCTGTCGCCAGATTCGCGCAAGCGCGAGAAGGTCATCGGCGGCCGGCAGTGGCGTGGCCTGCTCTTCGATGAGCATCCAGGCAATCGCGGTTGAATAACGCAGGTTGACGGTGAGTTCCAGGTGCGGGCCGCCGAGGAAGGCGTGCTGGCTGGCCAGGCCGCGGACCAGGCTGGCCAGGTCGGGGTCACGGGCAAGATAGTCGTCCCAGATAGCCTGGTGACGGTGTTCGCCGATACGGTACAGACCGTGCCCACGACGGTCGTGCAAGGCCGACCCCAGGGCCGACTGGCTGGCGGCGATGCCAAGCAACAAGGCTTCGGCGCTGGCGCAGTGACGGTTCAGGTAGACCAGGGTGGGTCGGATCACATACTGACACAATTCATTCGCCGCGATACCCATGATGCCCTCGAGCAGTTAAGGGCCGGACGGGCGCTGGAGCTTGGCAGCTGGTGAGTGATCAGGCCCGCCGGAAGCGGCAAGCACCGCTCGAGTTGAAGTGTAGTGTGATAATCGTGGTGTAAAGGGCTGTTTTTAAATCGATTGCTGCCTGACGTACTTGGCTATATGCCTTAAGGCAATTACGCCACGAACGTTCAGGCAGGCTTGCGATGGGATGATTCAGCGCTTGAATACCGCAGCATTCGTCGCTCACGCGGTGAGCGACTGGCGGGTTCGGGCGATGACCGCCTGCAGCGGTTCACTGCGGCTGTACTGTTCGGGGTACAGGCGCTCGGTGTGGCAGGCGACACCGTGTTCGTCTACCAGGGTGAAGCTGAAGCTGCCTTTGCGAGGGGCAACGATAAGGCACTTCAACGGCGAGAAGGCCTGGGAGAGGGTGCCAATGGCAGCCTGAATCTGATGATGAGTTTGCATATTGTTGGAGGTTCCTGCTTTAAACACGGGGGTTATGATCCGTGCATGATAGAAACGTTCCAGTGACGCCTTTATTAAGGGACGAACGAACCTGACTGGAACAGGGCAGCCAGAGGGAGCGCAATCAAAGGTGGGCGCGTGGGCTGACTGGTAGGTACTTCAGAGGACAGGCAGCACGCCGGGGCCAAGGTTCTAGGCCGTCGGGGTGGGATCCTGATCAATCTGTCACGTGATTCGTGCTTGAACAGCGCTGGGCTGGCGAGTGAATCATCGGAATGGGCCGGTCCTGGTTTCAGCAGCGCCACCCTTGGGAGGAGTGTGTCTGCAAGGACGCTTGAGGCCAGAATTGACTTTCAGCTTGGTACTAACGATGCGCACCTTAGCGAAAATACAGGTGCTTGGCAAGGACTTCGTGTAAGTACAGGTTAGCCGCGCAGTATGGCGCGTATTTTTCCTGATGGGAAGGGGCTGCAAAAGCCCCGTATCCGGCCTGATGTACCGATTTCGTGCATTCAATTGAAGGTTTTTGGTGCACTTGTTCACATTCGGAGCAGCGCTTGCAACTACCTTGCAGCATGCCATGACAGCCTCGCCAATGCCTTGACTGGCCGGTTAAGTCAATGAAAAAAAACACTATTTTTAGCTGGTGAAAAAATCGTCAGTTTGAGCGAAAGCCCCAATTCATAGGGGTTTGCGAGGGATGCCAGGGGGTTGTCCACCGAGTTATCCACAGGAACTGTGGATTGTCCCTGGCGCTTGCTCTAGGACGGGCGTGCCAGCAATACAGTGAACTGTCCGACAATCGACATACTTCAGAAGGCCAGTTGGTCATCCACTTGAAAACGTCAAGAAAAGATCATTGAAAATTTTTTCAATCCTGCAGAAATCGGAAGGCCATGTCGCAAAAAAAAGGGTAGAGTTGCGCGCCTTTCGAGTTGCCAATCCTGTTGCTCATGAAGTTTCGCGGTAAACACCTCGCCAGCCCTGCTGCATCGACGCCTGCGCCTCCCCCCAAACGTTTCTCCCTCAAAGTGGCCTTGTGGCTGCTCGACAACCCGCGCCTGGGTGACAAGCCGCAGGTCAAGCACTTGGCCGGGCGCCTGTTGAAACAGCCGGCGCGTCAGGGTGTGGTAGTGGCGCAAAGCCGCCTGGGACAGATGTTGTGCCGTGATTGCGGCAACGCCCGTGACCGGCGTATTGGCCATGAACTGCTGCGCCAGGCGGCCCGCGCCGGTGATCGGCGCGCGCAACTGGAGTATGCGCGGCTGTGCCAGCACAACGAGCCGGAGCAGGCGCGGTACTGGCTGGAGCTGGCGGCGGGGCAGGGGTCGCAGGAAGCGCGGCGGCTGTTGCGGCAGTGGTTCCATGCCTGAGGTGTGTTGCCAGCACTGGCCTTTTCGCGGGTAAACCCGCTCCCACAGGAATAGCTATACCTCGGATACTGTGCAATCCCTGTAGGAGCGGGTTTACCCGCGAAGAGGCCTGAACAGGCAACACACCGCTCAGGCTGATAAGCTGCGATGCATTCATCCAGGATCATTCGGGGTAAGCATGACAGTGGATCTGGCCAGCATTCTGCTGGGCTTGGTGGCAGGTGCATTACCTTGCCTGGGTTGGGCCATGCAGTTGCAGCGTCGCCAGGGCACGCGGCAGGGCGAGCAGGCTTTGCTCGAAGAGCGCCTCAATGCTGCCCAGCTGGCCCTGGCCGGCTTGCAGGCGCAACTGGACGCCAGCCGCGATGAAATAAGCGATCTCAGCGAAGCCAACACCGTCAAGCAGACCCAGCTGGCCGCCCAGGGCCGTGAGCTGGAACTGCTGCAGATCGACCGTGACAATGCCCGTGATGCCGCTCACGCCTGGAACCTCGAACGTGCCAACCGCGAAGCCGAACTGCGTCGCCTGGAGGCCCAGACCGCACGCCTGGACGCCGAACTGCGCGAGCAGCAGGAAAGCCACCAGCAGCGCCTGGAAGACCTGCAGGAAGCCCGCGACACCCTGCGCGCCCAGTTCGCCGACATGGCTACAAAGATCTTCGACGAGCGCGAGCAGCGCTTCGCCCAGACCAGCCAGCAGCATCTCGGCCAGTTGCTCGACCCGCTCAAGGAGCGCATCCAGGCTTTCGAAAAACGCGTGGAAGAGAGCTACCAGCAGGAAGCCCGCGAGCGCTTCTCGCTGGGCAAGGAGCTGGAGCGCCTGCAGCAACTCAACCTGCGCCTGTCCGACGAAGCCACCAACCTGACCCAGGCGCTGAAGGGCCAGAAAACCCAAGGCAACTGGGGTGAATTGATTCTCGAACGGGTATTGGAGCATGCCGGCCTGGAAAAGGGCCGCGAATACCAGACCCAGGTCAGCTTGAAGAGCGCCGATGGCGAGCGCTTCCAGCCTGACGTTCTGATCATGCTGCCCGGCGACAAGCAGGTAGTGGTGGATGCCAAGGTCAGCCTCACCGCCTACCAGCAGTTCGTCGCCGGCAACGACGAGGCTGCGCTCAAGCAGCATGTGCAGTCGCTGCGCAGCCACGTCAAAGGCCTGTCGAGCAAGGACTACAACCGCCTCGAAGGCCTGCACAGCCTGGATTTCGTGCTGCTGTTCGTGCCGATCGAGGCCGCCTTCTCGGCAGCCCTGCAGGCCGAGCCGAATCTGTTCCAGGAAGCCTTCGACCGGCAGATCGTGATCGTCAGCCCGACCACATTGCTGGCCACCTTGCGGGTGATCGACAGCCTGTGGAAGCAGGAACGCCAGGGCCAGAACGCCCGCGAGATTGCCGAACGCGCCGGCTGGCTGTACGACAAGTTCGTGCTGTTCATCCAGGACCTGGACGAGTTGGGCAGCCGCCTGCAGCAGGTGGACAAGGCCTATGCTGCCGCGCGTAACAAGCTATGCGAAGGGCGCGGCAACCTGGTCAGCCGCAGCGAACAGCTGAAGCTGCTGGGCGCCCGCGCCAGCAAGAGCCTGCCGGCCGACCTGCTGGAGCGGGCGCTGTCCGATGAGGCGTTGCCGGACGAAGCGCTTACTGAACCAGGCTCAGATGGCGATTGAGCATGGCACGCAGGGCCGCCGGCTTGACCGGCTTGGCCAGGTAGTCCAGGCCAGAGGCATGCACCATGGCGATGGTTTCCTTGCTGCCGTCAGCGCTGATCACCACGCCCGGCACCGGCTCGCCAAGGCGCGCGCGTAGCCAGCCCATCAGCCCGGTACCAGTTTCGCCGTCGTCCAGGTGGTAGTCCACCAGCGCCAGGTGCGGGCGCATGCCCTTGGCCAGCAGAGCTTCGCATTCGGCGCGGTTGCGCGCGGTCCACACCTGGCAACCCCAGCGGCTGAGCAGGCTGTTCATGCCGATCAGGATGCTGTCTTCGTTATCCACGCACAGTACCTGCAGCCCGGCCAGTGGCTGGCCGCCCTGTTCCACCGGGGCGGCGGGCGCCGGTGCGGCCTGGTGGGCAATTGGTACGCTGACGCGGAACACCGTGCCCTTGCCCGGCCACGAGCGCACTTCCAGCTTGTGCCCCAGCACCCGGCACAGGCCGTCGGCGATCGCCAGGCCCAGGCCCAGGCCCTTCTCGGCGCGGGTCTGGTGGCTGTCCAGGCGCTTGAACTCCTGAAAGATCACCTGCAGCTTGTCGTCGGCGATGCCGGGGCCGCGGTCCCACACTTCAAGCCACAACTGTTCACCCTGGCGCCGTGCGCCCAACAGGATCGGGCTCTTGCCGTAGCGCAGGGCGTTGGTCAGGAAGTTCTGCAGCACCCGGCGCAGCAGCTTCATGTCACTGTCCACCCGCAGGCGGCTGCCGCGCAGGCGAAATTCCAGGCCCTTCTCGGCGGCCAGCACCTTGAATTCGGCACCCAGGGTGTCGAACAGCTCGTTGAGGGCAAAGGGTTTGGCATCCGGGGTAATCTTGCCGTTTTCAAGGCGTGAGATGTCCAGCAGGTCGCTGATCAGCTCTTCGGCCGAGCGCAGCGAACTGTCCATGTGCTGCACCAACTGCCGGGCCTCTTCATTCATGCCCTCGGCCTGTTGCGACAAGGCGGCGGAGAACAGCCGGGCCGCGTTCAGCGGCTGCATCAGGTCATGGCTGACCGCAGCCAGGAAACGGGTCTTGGACTGGCTCACCGCTTCGGCACGGCTCTTGGCTTCGGACAACGCCTGGTTCAGTTGTGACAGCTCCTGGGTGCGTTCCGCCACCCGTTGCTCCAGGCGTTCGTTGGCATCGCGCAGGGCCTGCTCGGCCTCACGGAACGGGGTGATGTCGGTGAAGCTCATGACGAAACCGCCGCCCGGCATCGGGTTGCCGATCAGCTCGATCACCCGGCCATTGGGGAACAAGCGCTCGGAGGAGTGCGCACGGCCCTGACGCATCCAGTGCAGGCGCCGCGCCACGTGCACCTGCGCCTCGCCCGGTCCGCACAGGCCACGCTCGGCGTTGTAGCGGATGATGTCGGCGATCGGCCGGCCCACGCTGATCAGCCCGTCGGGGTAGTTGAACAGTTCCAGGTAACGGCGGTTCCAGGCCACCAGGTGCAGGTTCTGGTCGACCACGCTGATGCCCTGGTTGATGTTCTCGATTGCCCCTTGCAGCAGGGCGCGGTTGAACTGCAGCACCTCGCTGGCTTCGTCGGCGATACGCACCACGTCTTCCAGCTGCATGTCGCGGCCTTCGATGGCGGCCTTGACCACGGCGCGGGTCGACGAGGTGCCGAGTACGCCGGCCAGCAGGCGTTCGGTATGTTCGATCCAGTCGCCGTCGGCGTTCTGGTTGGGGTTGAAGCCCTTGCCTTGGCGGTAGGCGAAGCGGATGAAGCTCTGCCGGGCGCGTTCTTCACCAACGAAGCGCGAGGCCAGGGTCAGCAGGTCGTCGATCTGCACCGCCAGCAGCGGCTTGCTACTGGGCCTGGCGCTGGTCTGCTGGCCGATGAAGCGGCCGGCCTGCCAATGCTCGGAAACCCGCGTGCGCGAAAGCACCGAGACCCAGGCGAACAGAGTGAAGTTGCCCGCCAGCGACAGCACGACACCCTGGGTCAGTGGGCTGATCGGCAGGTCAAGCGGGTTGCCGTGCAGCCACGCCAACCCCGGAAACAGCTGCAGCGACCATCCCAGGCTGTGCGCCGCGATCGGCAGGACGAGGGTGTAGAACCAAAGGAAGATACCTGCAGCCAGGCCGGCGAACACGCCGCGGCGGTTGGCCTGCTTCCAGTACAGTGCACCGAGCATGGCCGGGGTCAGCTGGGTCACGGCGGCAAAGGCGATCTGGCCGATGGTCGCCAGGCTGGCGGTGGAACCCAGCAAGCGGTAGCTGACATACGCCAGCAGCAGGATCACCACGATGGTCACCCGGCGTACCGAGAGCATCCAGTGGCGGAATGCCTCGAACGGCCGCTCGGCGTTGGTACGGCGCAGCAGCCAGGGCAGCAGCATATCGTTGGAGACCATGGTCGACAGCGCCACGGCCTCGACGATGACCATGCCCGTGGCCGCCGATGCACCACCGATGAATGCCAGCAGGGCCAGGCTTGGGTGTGCCTCGGCCAGAGGAAGGCTGATGACGAACGAATCGGAGATCACCGTGCCCGGCAGCAGCATCTGCCCGGCCAGGGCGATCGGCACCACGAACAATGCAGCGAGCGCCAGGTACATCGGGAATACCCAGCGCGCCAGGCGCATGTCCTGGGGTTCGATGTTCTCCACCACGGTGACGTGGAATTGCCGTGGCAGGCAGATGATCGCCATCATCGCCACGGCGGTCTGCACCACCATCGACGGCCAATTGATGGTCTCCTGCCAATAGTCCTGAAGGTGGATCGACTGGCGGGCCTGGCTGAACAGGTCGTCGAAGCCGTCATACAGGTTGAAGACGACAAAGATGCCCACGGCGAGGAAGGCCAGCAGCTTGATCAGTGATTCGAAGGCAATCGCCAGGACCATGCCACGGTGGTGTTCGGTCACGTCCAGGCTGCGGGTACCGAAGACGATGGCGAACAGTGCCAGCACCAGGGATACAACCAGTGCGGTGTCCTGTACGCGGGTGCCGGTGGCGTCGGCGTTGGCGCCGATCAGCAGGTTCACGCCCAGCACGATGCCCTTGAGTTGCAAGGCGATGTACGGCAGCACGCCTACCAGGCAGATGAGCGCCACGACCACCGCCAGGGACTGCGACTTGCCATAGCGCGCAGCGATGAAGTCGGCAATCGAGGTGATGTTCTGTTGCTTGCTGATCAGCACCATCTTCTGCAGCACCCAGGGCGCGAAGATCAGCAGCAGCACCGGGCCCAGGTAGATCGGCAGGAATGCCCAGAGCTGTTCGGCGGCCTGGCCAACCGCGCCGAAGAAGGTCCAGCTGGTGCAGTAAACGGCCAGCGACAGGCTGTACACCCAGGCACGCAGCTTCGGCGGCAACGGCGTGCTGCGGCGGTCGCCGTAGAAGGCGATGGCGAACATGATGGCCATATAGGCCAGGGCGACCACGGCGATCAGCCCGCTGGACAACGACATGAAGACTCCGAAACAAAAAGATAACGCGGTCCCGATCAATCAGTCTGGCACGCAGGTGCCGCTTCGTCAGCGCAGACGATGGTTGTAGGAGCGAGCTTGCTCGCGAAGAGGCCGATACAGCCAACATCAATTACTGCGGGTACCCAGCCAATAAAACACCCCCGCCAGTATCACCGACAACACCAGCAGGTAGAAGATCGCCCCCGGCCACAGATGTACCAGGGCAAACCCCACCATCACCGGCCCCAGCGCCGCACCGAGGTTGGACAGGTTCTGCGCGCCGTAATACACCCCACGCAAGTGCTCCGGCGCGATCAGGTCGATGAACATGTACTCGGCCGGGATCACGATGATCTCGCCCAGGGTGAACACCAGCATCGCCAGGCACCACGCCAGCGCCGAACCGGCCAGGGCGAAGCCCAGCAGCCCGGCGATGAACAGGCCCATGCCGGCCAGCAGCCAGGGCATCAGGCGCTGGCGGCTGATGCGGCGGCCGATCAGGTACTGCAGGGCAATCACCGTCACCGCGTTGGTGGTCACCAGGTAACCGATCAGGCGCGCCGCCTCGGCCGGGCTGCTGGTTACCACCAGGTACTGCGACAGGTAAGCAGTGAACTGGCCGAATACTACCGCGCTCAGCACCCCGCCCAGGGTGAAGCATATCAGCCGTCGGTCACGGGCCAGACCCAGCGCCACCTGGCCAAAGCCGACCCCGGGTTTGTCCGGCACACTGGCCTGCAGGCCGCGGTCCCCCAGGCGCCAGTAGGCCAGGCACATACCCAGGCCGAGCAGGGCGGAGGCAATGAACGGCATATGGTCGTTCAGCTCCAGCATGGCCACGCCCAGCAGCGGGCCGGCGGCGTAGCCGACGTTGCTGAGGGTGTACTTGATGGCGAACACTTCGGCCCGTGCCTCCACCGGTAGCAATGCGCAGAAGCCCGCCTTGGCAGCGATGTCGACCACTGCCAGGGCCAGGTTGATCAGTACCAGGCAGATAAAGAACAGCAGCGCCGAGTTGCTGGCGACCGCGCCGACGAAAGCCAGGGCAAACAGCAGGGTGCTGGCGCTGACCAGGGTGTGGTTGCGTAAGGTATCCACAAGGTGGCCGCCATACAGGCTCAGCAGCGAGGCGATGATCAGCGCACCACCGATCAGCAGGCCGATCTGGCTGATCGGCAGCTGGAAGTTGTCAGCCAGGTACACCACCAGGTAGGGCAGGGTAAGGGCACGGGCGACGGTGAGGGTGAAGGTGGTGCCGAGCAGCAGGCGCACGGTGTGCGGGTAGCGTTTGATGGCGGCGAGCATTGCCACGTCCTTGTTGTGGAATAGCCGAATCGGAGCATATGACAAATGGGGGCTGCTCTGCAGCCCATCGCCGGCAAGCCAGCTCCCACCTCGACCGCATTGATCTCAAGCCATGTGCGGTACCTGTGGGAGCCGGCTTGCCGGCGATGAGGCCGGGACAGGCTTGCTACAGAATCACCGCGCTTGCCAGTCAGTGCATTTCCCATGCAGATTTGTGGCTTGTCGCGCCCTGCGCGCCTCCAATTGAAAAGCCCTCAGGACCAAGGACGATGAGTCACTCCTCGCAATTCACCTTGCTCGGCAAGCGGCGTTTCCTGCCGTTTTTCATCACCCAGTCGCTGGGTGCCTTCAACGACAACCTGTTCAAGCAGTCGCTGATCCTGGCGATCCTGTTCAAGCTCAGCCTGGGCGACGGCGACCGTTCGATCTGGGTCAACCTGTGCGCCCTGCTGTTCATCCTGCCGTTCTTCCTGTTCTCTGCGCTGGGCGGGCAGTTTGGCGAGAAGTTCGCCAAGGATGCGCTGATCCGGGCCATCAAGCTGGCCGAGATCGCGATCATGGCGGTAGGCGCGCTCGGTTTCATCACCAACCACCTGGCGCTGATGCTGGTGGCGCTATTCGGCATGGGAACCCACTCGGCGCTGTTCGGCCCGGTGAAGTACTCGATCCTGCCGCAGGCCCTGCGCGAGGAAGAACTGGTCGGCGGCAACGGGCTGGTGGAAACCGGTACCTTCCTGGCCATCCTCGCCGGCACGATCGGCGCCGGGGTGATGATGTCGGCCGACAGCTATGCCACCGTGGTGGCTGGTGGCGTGGTCGGCACCGCCGTGCTCGGTTACCTGGCCAGCCGCTGGATCCCGCGGGCCGCTGCCGCTTCACCGCAAATGCCGCTGGACTGGAACATCTTCAGGCAGTCGTGGGCGATCCTGCGCATGGGCCTGGGGCAGCCGCCGGCGGTGTCGCGCTCGATCGTCGGCAACTCGTGGTTCTGGTTCGTCGGTGCCATCTACCTCACGCAGATCCCGGCCTACGCCAAGGACTGGCTGCACGGTGATGGCACGGTGGTGACACTGGTGCTGACCCTGTTCTCGGTGGGGATCGCCCTGGGTTCGCTGCTGTGCGAGCGGCTGAGCGGGCGCAAGGTGGAAATCGGCCTGGTGCCGTTCGGCTCGTTCGGCCTGAGCCTGTTCGGCCTGCTTTGGTGGTGGCACTCCGGCGATGTGCCGGCTGCGGCGGCCCCGCACGACTGGCTGGCGCTGTTGGGCATGGGCCAGGCCTGGTGGATCCTGCTGTCGATCGTCGGCCTTGGGGTGTTCGGCGGCTTCTACATCGTACCGCTGTATGCACTGATCCAGGCCCGCACCGCCGAAGACCAGCGCGCCCGGGTGATCGCGGCCAACAACATCCTCAATGCCTTGTTCATGGTGGTGTCGGCAGTGCTCACCATCATCCTGCTGGGCCTGGCCGAGCTGACCATCCCGCAACTGTTCCTGGTGGTGTCGCTGCTCAATATCGCGGTCAACGCCTATATCTTCAGGATCGTGCCCGAGTTCACCATGCGCTTCCTGATCTGGCTGCTCAGCCATTCGATGTACCGCGTGCAGCACCGCGACCTCGAACGCATCCCCGACGAAGGCGCGGCGCTGCTGGTTTGCAACCACGTGTCGTTCGTCGATGCACTGCTGCTGGGAGGGGCGATTCGCCGGCCGATCCGCTTCGTCATGTACTACAAGATCTACAACCTGCCGGTACTCAACTTCGTGTTCCGCACCGCAGGCGCCATCCCGATTGCCGGGCGCAACGAAGACCTGGCCATCTACGAACGTGCTTTCGCGCGCATTGCCGAGTACCTGGCCGATGGCGAGCTGGTATGCATCTTCCCTGAAGGCAAGCTGACCGGGGATGGCGAAATCGACGTGTTCAAGGGCGGCGTCAACCGCATCCTCGATGAAACCCCGGTGCCGGTCATTCCGTTGGCCTTGCAGGGGCTGTGGGGCAGCTTCTTCAGCCGTGACCCGGCCAAGGGCTTTTTCAAGCGCCTGTGGTCGCGGGTGACCATCGTGGCAGGCGCCGCGATCCCTGTGGAGGCGGCGCAGCCAGAAGCCTTGCGTGAGCAGGTCAGCCGCCTGCGCGGCAACCTGCGCTAGGGAAGGGCGTCAGCTGGCGCTGACTTTCAGGCCGACCAGGCCGGTAATGATCAGCGCCACGCTGACCAGGCGTACCAGGGCCATGGACTCGCCGAACAGGATGATGCCGGCGATCACCGTGCCGACGGCGCCGACGCCGGTCCAGATGGCATAGGCGGTGCCCAGCGGCAGCTCTTTCATGGCCAGGCCCAGCAGGCCCAGGCTGATGGCCATGGCGGCGACGGTGAGGACGGTGGGCAGTGGCTTGCTGAAGCCGTCGGTGTATTTCAGGCCGACGGCCCAGCCGACCTCGAACAGGCCGGCGAAGAAAAGGATGATCCAGGACATGGTGCGTCTCCATCGTTGTGAATGATGGGGCCGTCCCCGGAATGGTCACGCGGTGCGTCGTGAGGTCGTCCTCACAGTGGGTGCCATGGTGCACATATGCAGCCCTCTGGCCAAACCCGTCCCAGCCCCTTCCGAGACATACCTGCCCCAACAAGGACTGCACAGGTCTGAAGATTGTGGAGATCTCTGTGGGAGCGGGCGTGCCCGCGAAGTGGCCAGTTCAGGCAACATCAATGCCTGGCCGGCTCCCCACCTTCGGCTTCTGCCACAGGTTCCCCCATGCGCCGGAACCAGGTAGACAGCAGCGCCCCGGAAATATTGTGCCAAACGCTGAACAACGCACTCGGCACCGCAGCCAGCGGCGAAAAATGCGCCGCCGCCAGTGCCGCGCCCAGCCCGGAGTTCTGCATGCCCACCTCCAGCGCCAGCGACTTGCGCTGTGCCAGCGGCAGCTTGCACAGCCTGCCGGTCAGGTACCCCAGCAAGTAGCCGAAGCTGTTGTGCAATATCACCACCGCCATGATCAGCAGCCCTGACTCGGCGATCTTCGCCTGGCTGGCCGCCACCACCGCGCACACGATCATCACGATACTCACCACCGACACCAGCGGCAGTACCTGCACCGCCGCCTGCACCCGCGCGCCAAGCAGCCGCTGGGCCAGTACGCCGAGCACGATCGGCAGCATCACCAGCTGCAGGATCGACCAGAACATGTCCATGAAGGACACCGGCAGCCAGGCCGAGGCCAGGAACCAGATCAGCGCCGGGGTCAGCAGCGGGGCGAGCAGGGTGGTCACCGCAGCGATGGCCACCGCCAGCGCCAGGTCGCCACGGGACAGCCAGACCATCACGTTCGATGCCGTGCCGCTCGGGCAGCAGCCAACCAGGATCACGCCCACGGCGATTTCCGGCGGCAGGTGGAACAGCTGGCACAGCAGCCAGGCCATGCCCGGCATGATCACGAAGTGCGCGACCACCCCCAGCATCACCCGCCAGGGCTGGCGGGCGAGGGCGGCGAAGTCATCGAGCTTGAGGGTGAGGCCCATGCCGAACATCACCAGCCCCAGCAGCGGCACGATGGCCACCTTCAGGGCGATGAACCATTGCGGTTGCAGGAAGGCCAGTACGGCGAACACCAGCACCCACAGGGCGAAGGTATTGCCGACGAAGCGGCTGAGGGTGGCGAGGGCACGCATGGGGGGCAATTCCTTTTTGTTTTATCGCTTCAATAATTTCACTGGCCTCTTCGCGGGCTTGCCCGCTCCCACAGGTACACCACAGTACTCAGAAGCTGTGGTGTCCCTGTGGGAGCGGGCAAGCCCGCGAAAGGGCCAGTACGGTCTGAGGATATCTCCCAGGCCAGCACCGGCATTTCAAAACCAGTCAGACCCCTTGCGGAATCTCTTCTCCACCCAGCGCCTCGAACAGCACCGGCAGGAATTCGGCAAAGGTCATCATCATCAGTTGGAAGCTGGCATCGAACTGTTGCGCAGCCTCATCGCCACCATCCTGTTCGGCCTGCTCCTGCAGCAGCTCTTCGAACTTCAGGCGCTTGATCACCATCTTGTCATCCAGAATGAACGACAGCTTGTCCTGCCAGGCCAGGGCCAGCTGGGTGACCACCTTGCCAGTGCTCAGGTGCAGCTGAATTTCCTCGCCGGTCAGGTCCTGGCGCTTGCAGCGCACGATGCCGCCGTCTTCGGCAGTGTCGCGCAGTTCGCACTCGTCCAGCACATAGAAGCCTTCGGCAGCTTCCTGCGACTTGACCCACTCGGTCATGGTGGCAACCGGTGCGATTTTCACGGTGGCCGGGCGCACCGGCAGCGAGCCCATCACTTCACGCAAGGTCGACAGCAGGTCTTCGGCACGCTTGGCGCTGGCCGAGTTGACCAGGATCACGCCCAGGCGCGGGGCGATGGCGGCGAAGATCATCGAGCGGCGGATGAACGCGCGCGGCAGGAAGGCCTGGATGATCTCGTCCTTGATCTGGTCGCGTTCCTTTTTATAGACCTTGCGCATCTGCTCGGTCTCGATCTCTTCGACCTTTTCCTTCACCGCGTCGTTGACCACGCTGCTGGGCAGGATGCGTTCTTCCTTGCGCGCGGCAATCAGCAGGTACTCGCCGCTGACATGCACCAGGGGAGCGTCTTCGCCCTTGCCGAATGGCGCGACGAAACCATAGGTGGTCAGCTCCTGGCTGGCGCAGGGGCGGGCCGGCTTGCTGGCCAGGGCCGCTTCCAGCGCTTCAGGCTCGAACGGGACTTCCTGGGTCAGACGGTAGGTCAGCAGGTTCTTGAACCACATGAGGGGCAATCTCTCCTTAATGCATAAGGCGGGCATTATTCTCCGAGCGGTGCTCTCAGGCCAACCCTGTCGGAGTGCCAGTAGCTGTAGCTGAATGTAAAGATGCACGTGGCAACGCTAGGTCTTTGAAAGGCATGAGGTTTTTTTTGAAAAAAGTTAAAAAAGTGCTTGCCAGGGTACGGGGTCGTCCGTAGAATGCGCGCCACACCGAGACGAAGGGTGATTAGCTCAGCCGGGAGAGCATCTGCCTTACAAGCAGAGGGTCGGCGGTTCGATCCCGTCATCACCCACCACTCGATGTTTAGCGCAGCGGTAGTTCAGTCGGTTAGAATACCGGCCTGTCACGCCGGGGGTCGCGGGTTCGAGTCCCGTCCGCTGCGCCATATTTCACTTCCAGGGCCTACTGAACACCCGGAAGTAACAGAGAAAGCGACCTCAGGGTCGCTTTTTTTGTGCCTGCGATTTGGTGTTTCGCGAATTTTGCAAAAAGTTTGATAAGTGCTTGCCAGAGCGCCAAGTCGCCCGTAGAATGCGCGCCACACCGAGACGAAGGGTGATTAGCTCAGCCGGGAGAGCATCTGCCTTACAAGCAGAGGGTCGGCGGTTCGATCCCGTCATCACCCACCACTCGATGTTTAGCGCAGCGGTAGTTCAGTCGGTTAGAATACCGGCCTGTCACGCCGGGGGTCGCGGGTTCGAGTCCCGTCCGCTGCGCCATATTCCACTTCCAGGGCCTACTGAACACCCGGAAGTAACAGAGAAAGCGACCTTAGGGTCGCTTTTTTTGTTTCTGCATTGAGCAAAAAACTATCTTGTACCTGTCAGGGCCTCATCGCCGGCAAGCCAGCTCCCACCTCGACCGCATTGATCTCAAGCCATACGCTATCCCTGTGGGAGCTGGCTTGCCGGCGAATGGGCTGCAAAGCAGCCCCGGCAATTTCAGCGGCGACGCTCTTCTTCCCGTAAGGTCAGCACCTCGACCCCATCCTCGGTCACCGCCACTGTATGCTCCCACTGCGCCGACAAGCGGTGGTCGCGGGTAATCACTGTCCAGCCGTCCTTCAGCGTGCGCGTCCCGCGTCCGCCCTGGTTGATCATCGGTTCGATGGTAAACACCATCCCCGGCTTCAACTTCAGGCCCATCCCGCGCTGGCCAATGTGCAGCACCTCGGGCCCTTCATGCATCTGTTGGCCAATGCCATGCCCGCAGTACTCACGTACGACGCTGTAGCCCGCCGCTTCGGCATGGGTCTGGATGGCATGCCCGATATCACCCAGCGTAGCCCCGGGGCGTACCTGTTCGATGCCTTTCCATAGCGCGTCATAGGTGGTGTCGACCAGGCGCTGCGCCTCATCGCTGATCGGCCCGATGCTGTACATCTTCGACGAGTCGGCGATATAGCCGCCTTGTTCCAGAGTGATGTCGACATTGATGATCGAGCCTTCCTTCAGCACTTCATCGACCTTGGGCATGCCATGGCACACCACATGGTCCACCGAGGTGTTGAGCGAATAGGGGAAACCATACTGGCCCTTGCTCGCCGGGCGGGCCTTGAGCGTGCCGACGATGAACGCCTCGGCGCGGTCGTTGATCTGCATGGTGGTCACGCCGGGGCGGATGAAGCTGTCGAGGTCGGCGAACACCTGGGCAAGCAGCTGGCCGGCGCGGCGCATCAGGTCGAGTTGGGCGGGGGTCTTGATAATCACCTGGGACATGGGGGGAGGGCAGTGGCTCGTGCTGGAATGTGCCCCAGCATAGCGCCATGGGGTGCGGGGTTGCCATCGCATGGTGCACAGCCTGTACCGGCCTCTTCGCGGGCACGCCCGCTCCCACAGGTGCAGCACCGCCCTCAGGCCTTGCGATATCCCTGTGGGAGCGGGCATGCCCGCGAAGAGGCCGGTACAGCTGGCCCATAAATTGCTGTTTCACCTCCATCCAGGGCTATCAATGTCGACAGCCCACAAAACTTCACGACAAAGGCGCCGTGTTGCCCCGCTTGCCCAGCAAGCAGGGGCAGCCGGCGCCTTTTTGCGTTCCCTACAGGAGCCCGCCCATGGCCAACAGCGAAGTGCGCAGCGTCTGCCCCTACTGCGGCGTCGGTTGCGGCATCGTCATGAGCGTCGCCGATGGCAAGGTCGGCAAGATCAGCGGCGACAAGCAGCACCCCAGCAACTTCGGCCGCCTGTGCACCAAAGGCCTCACCGCGCACCTGCCGCTGACCGCCGCCGGGCGCATGGAGGATGCCTATGTGCGCCAGCAGCGCAGCCAGCAGCCAGCGCGTACCGGCATCGACCAGGCCATCGCTGCCGCCGCCGGGCGCTTGCGCAGCATCATCGACCAGCACGGCCCCGACGCCGTGGCGCTGTACGTGTCCGGGCAGATGTCGCTGGAGGCCCAGTACCTGGCCAACAAGCTGGCCAAGGGCTTTATCCGCACCCGCCACATCGAGTCCAACTCGCGCCTGTGCATGGCCAGCGCCGGCAGCGGCTACAAGCTGTCGCTCGGTGCCGATGGCCCGCCCGGCAGCTATCAGGACTTCGAGCACGCCGACGTATTCCTGGTGATCGGCGCCAACATGGCCGACTGTCACCCGATCCTGTTCCTGCGCCTGCTCGACCGGGTCAAGGCGGGGGCCAAGCTGATCGTCGTCGACCCGCGGCGTAGTGCCACCGCCGACAAGGCCGACCTGTTCCTGCAGGTGCGCCCCGGCAGCGACATGGCCTTGCTCAACGGCCTGCTGCACCTGCTGCTGCGTAACGGCCACACCGACCCCGACTTCATCGCCCGCCACACTGAAGGCTGGGACGAACTGCCGGCCTTTCTCGATGACTACACCCCTGACCGCGTGGCCGCCATTACCGGGCTGGCCGAGGCCGACATCATCAGGGCCGCCGAATGGATCGGCAGCGCCAGCAACTGGATGAGCTGCTGGACCATGGGCCTGAACCAGAGCATCCATGGCACCTGGCACACCAATGCGATCTGCAACCTGCACCTGGCCACGGGCGCGATCTGCCGCCCGGGCAGCGGCCCGTTCTCGTTGACCGGCCAACCCAATGCCATGGGCGGCCGCGAGATGGGCTACATGGGCCCCGGCCTGCCAGGCCAGCGCTCGGCGCTGGTAGCGCAAGACCGTGCCTTCGTCGAGCAGCAGTGGCAACTGGCCCCGGGCAGCCTGCGCAGCGAAGGCGGTGAGGGCACGGTGGCGCTGTTCGAGCAGATGAAAAGCGGCGCGGTAAAGGCCTGTTGGGTCATCTGCAGCAACCCGGTGGCCAGTGTCGCCAACCGCCAGCAGGTGATCGACGGCCTGCGCCAGGCTGAACTGGTGATTACCCAGGATGCCTTCCTCGACACCGAGACCAACCGCTACGCCGACATCCTGCTACCGGCTGCGCTGTGGGCCGAAGGCGAGGGCGTGATGATCAACAGCGAGCGCAACCTCACCCTCATGCCACGTGCCGTCGAACCGCCCGGGCAGAGCCTGCCGGACTGGCAGATCATCGCTCAAGTCGCTTGTGCCATGGGCTATGCCGACGCCTTCGACTACCCCGATGCGGAAGCTGTGTACGAGGAAATCCGCCGCTTCCACAACCCGGTCACCGGCTACGACCTGCGGGGCATCGGCTATGCCGAACTGCGCGAGCAGCCACACCAGTGGCCCTGCGCCCCGGGCCGCGACAACCCGCGCAGCCCGCTGCGCTATCGCAACGACGGCAGCAGCCAGACGCTGTTGCGCGATGCCCAGGGCGAGTGCCCGGTGTTGGCCTTCCCGACCGCCAGCGGCAAGGCCCGCTTCTTCGCCCGGCCCTGGTTGCCGGCGGCGGAGCTGCCGGATGCCGATTACCCCATGGTGCTGAGTACCGGCCGCGTGCAGCACCAGTGGCACACCCTGACCAAGACCGGCAAGGTAGCGGCGCTGAACAAGCTGGAGCCCGGCCCCTTCGTGGAAATCCACCGCGACGATGCTGCCCGGCTGGGCATTGCCGAAAAGGACCAGGTGGCCATTCGCTCGCGCCGCGGGCAGGCCGTGCTGCCCGCGCGAATCAGCGACCGGGTCATGCCTGGCAACTGCTTTGCCCCGTTCCACTGGAACGACCTGATCGGCGAGCAACTGGCGATCAATGCCGTGACCTGCGATGCGGTCGACCCGCTGTCGCTGCAGCCGGCGTTCAAGCATTGTGCCGTGACCCTGGAGCGGGTTGCCGGTGAGCGCATCGAAGCCCTTGATCTGAACACTGCCAATCCGGAGCCTGCCCGCATGCCGACCGCCACCCTGTCCCGTCTGCTTGGCCTGGACACCCTGCCAGCTCCGGTGCTGGCCGAGGAAGAGCGCCATTACCTGCAAGGCTTTCTGCTGGGCCTGGACCAGGCTCGCGCCGAGGGCGTGCCCTGTCTGCCGGCCAGTGCGCCGCTGGCCGCCAACCGCCGGTTGTTCGTCGATGGCTTGCTGGCCGGGCTGTTCGCCCAGCCGGCGGTGCTGCCCGATGCGGCGTTGATGGCACCACGGCACCAGGTGCTGTGGGCTTCGCAAACCGGCAACGGCGAGCTGTTGGCCGAACGCTGTGCCGAGCGCCTGCGCGGTGCCGGCCTCGACGTGCAGCTCAGCTGCATGGAAGCGGTCAGCCCGCGCCAGCTGCAGGGCGCCGCCAGCGTGGTGCTGATCGCCAGCACCTTTGGCGATGGTGACGCGCCCGACAGCGCAGCGGCATTCTGGCAAGCCTTGCAGGGCGAGGAGGGCGCCCACTGCGCCGAACTGCCTTTTGCCGTGCTGGCCCTGGGCGACTCCAGTTACGACCAGTTCTGCGGCTTTGGCCGCAAACTCGACCAACGCCTGGCCGAGCTGGGCGGGCGGCGCCTGCTGCAGCGGGTGGACTGCGAGCCGGACTTCGACGACGCCTTCGCCGCCTGGCTGGATGCGCTGCTGCCCACGCTAAGCAGCGCTGCTGCACCGCAACCGGTCACCGAGCCTGCGCCCGTGGCGGCCTATGGCAAGCAGCAACCCTGGGCTGCCACCTTGCTGGAAAACCGCCTGCTGAACGGCCCGGGTGCTACCAAGGAAACCCGTCAACTGGTGTTCGACCTCAGCGGCAGCGGCTTCACCTATGCCGCCGGTGATGCCCTGGGCGTGTGGCCGCGCAACTGTCCCGCCCTGGTCGACGAACTGCTGGCGCTAATACAGCTCGATGGCCAGACCATGGTCGAGCTGAAAGGCCAGCCCGCCATGCCGCTGACCGAAGCCCTTCAAGCGCACCTGGAAATCGCCAAGGTCACCACGCAGCAGCTGCAGGCCTTCGCCGGCAATGCTCCGGACCTGCAGCGCCTGCTGCAGCCCGAGTGCAAGGCCGAGCTGCAGGACTGGTTGTGGGGGCGGCAACTGGTCGATGTTCTGCGCGCCTTTCCCCAGCAACTGCCGTTGGCCAGCTGGCTGGAGCTGCTCAAGCCCTTGCAGCCGCGCCTGTACTCGATCAGCTCCAGCCCGCTGGCGCACCCGCAGCAGGTGCACCTGACCGTTTCCACGGTGCGCTATGGCGCGCGCAAAGGGGTGTGTTCAAGCTTCCTTGCCGACCGTGCGCAGGCGCTGAAGGTTGCCATCTTCCCGCAGGTGTCGAAGCACTTTCGCCTGCCCGAGGACGACAGCGTGCCGGTGATCATGGTCGGCCCCGGCACCGGTATTGCGCCGTTCAGGGCCTTCCTCGAAGAACGAGAGGCACGTGGGGCGAAAGGGGCTAACTGGCTGTTCTTTGGCGAGCAGTACGCGGCCACCGATTTCTATTACCAGGAGCAGCTACAGGCCTGGCAGGCTGCAGGGCACTTGCGCCTGGACACAGCGTTCTCGCGCGACCAGGCCGAGAAGGTCTATGTGCAGCAGCGCATGCTCGAACAGGGCGCGCAGTTGTGGCAGTGGCTGGAGGCGGGGGCGTACTTCTATGTGTGTGGCGATGCGCAGCGCATGGCCAAGGATGTGGATGCGGTGTTGCGGGCGATCGTCGCCGAGCATGGCGGCATGGATGCAGCGGCGGCTGCGGCTTATGTCGAAGCGCTGGGCAGGGCCAAGCGGTATCGGCGGGATGTGTATTGATGTGCTCCAAGATGGGGAGTGATGCACTTGGAATGTGCATTTGCTGTACTTGCCTCTTCGCGGGCACGCCCGCTCCTACAGGTACTGCACAGGTCTGAATAAACGTGGAGAACCCTGTAGGAGCGGGCGTGCCCGCGAAGAGGCCGGTACAGGAAACAGGGTTGGCACACTCCCTGCTTTATCCCAGTTACAACAAAGCCCACTGATCAACGGCGATCAACCCGGGCCCCCTACCGTGATGAATACAGGCAAAGGCGCCTGGAGCTTCGGCTCCAGGCGCTTTTTTTTTGATCGAGGATCGGCTTATGAAGGCAACAGCGAGCAGCGGGCAACGAGAGCGACTGGTCATCGTCGGCAACGGCATGGTCGGCCACCATTGCGTCGAACAACTGGTCAGCCGCGGCGCCTTGCAGCGCTTCGAAGTGCATGTGTTCGGCGAAGAGCGCCAGCGTGCCTACGACCGCGTGCACCTGTCCGAGTACTTCGGCGGCAGCTGTGCCGAAACCCTGGCCCTGTGCGGGCAGGACTTCTACGGCGCCAACGGTGTGCACCTGCACCTCGGTGAAGCGGTGCTGGAAATCGACCGTGAGCACGCCGAAGTGGTTACCGCCGAGGGCCGTTACGGCTACGACCAGTTGGTGCTGGCCACGGGTTCCTATCCCTTCGTGCCACCGATCGAGGGTTCCAGCGGCAATGCCCGCCTGGTCTACCGCACCCTCGACGACCTCGACGCCATCCGCGCTGCCGCAGCCAGTGCCCGACGTGGCGTGGTAGTGGGCGGTGGCCTGCTTGGCCTGGAAGCAGCCAACGCCCTCAAGTCGCTGGGCCTGGAAGCCCACGTGGTGGAGTTCGCCCCACGGCTGATGCCGGTGCAGCTGGACGGCGAGGGCGGTGCCGCGCTCAAGGCACAGATCGAAGCGCTGGGTGTTGGCGTGCATCTGTCGCGGGCCACCCAGTCGATCAGTGCGGGTGAAGACTACCGCTACCGCATGAACTTCGATGGCGGCGAGCACCTGGAAACCGACCTGATCGTGTTCTCCGCAGGTATCCGCCCGCAGGATGCCCTGGGCCGTGCCTGTGGCCTGGACATCGCCGCGCGTGGCGGCGTGGTGATCGACAACCATTGCCGCAGCAGCGACCCACGCATCTTCGCCATCGGCGAGTGCGCCTCGTGGAACGGCAGCGTGTTCGGCCTGGTCGCCCCTGGCTATAGCATGGCGCGCAACCTGGCGGCTTTGCTGATGGGTGAGGCCGCTGGCGAATTCACCGGTGCCGACATGTCGACCAAGCTCAAGTTGCTGGGCGTGGATGTCGGCTCCATCGGCGATGCCCATGGCGCCACCCCGGGCGCACGCAGCTACCGCTTCATCGACGAAGCCAACAGCGCCTACCGCCGGCTGGTGGTGGATGCCAGCGGCAAGCACGTGCTCGGTGCGGTGCTGGTGGGCGACAACAGCTACTACGACACCCTTCTGCAATACGCCCAGAACGGCATCGCCCTGCCAGCCGACCCCGCGGCACTGATCCTGCCGCAAGGCGGCGGCGCACCGGCCCTGGGCGCCGATGCGCTGCCCGATAGCGCGACCATCTGCTCGTGCCACAACGTCAGCAAGGGCGCGGTCTGCGCCGCCATAGACAGCGGCTGCGGCGACCTTGCCGCAGTCAAGGGCTGCACCAAGGCCGCCACCGGTTGTGGTGGTTGCGCGGCACTGCTCAAGCAGGTGTTCGAGCACGAGCTGACCGCCCGTGGCGTGGCGGTGGACAGGAGCCTGTGCGAGCACTTCGCCTACACCCGTCAGGAGCTGTACGGGCTGGTTCGGGTAGAGGGTATCCGCACCTTCAACGAACTGCTCGAACGCCACGGCAAGGGCCACGTTGGCTGCGACATCTGCAAGCCGGCGGTGGGCAGTATTCTCGCCTCGTGCTGGAACCAGCCGATCATGGACCCGGCGCTGGTGCCGCTGCAGGACACCAACGACACCTTCATGGCCAACATGCAGAAGAACGGCACCTACTCGGTGGTGCCGCGCATCCCCGGTGGTGAAATCACCCCCGACAAGCTCATCGTGATCGGCCAGGTGGCGAAAAAGTACGACCTGTACACCAAGATCACCGGCGGCCAGCGCATCGACCTGTTCGGCGCCCAGTTGCACGAGCTGCCGCTGATCTGGGGCGAGCTGATCGAGGCCGGCTTCGAAACCGGCCACGCCTACGGCAAGTCGACCCGCACGGTAAAGTCGTGCGTCGGCAGCAACTGGTGCCGTTATGGCGTGCAGGATAGCGTCGGCATGGCCCTGCGCCTGGAAGACCGCTACAAAGGCCTGCGCAGCCCGCACAAGCTCAAGTTCGCGGTGTCCGGCTGCACCCGCGAATGCGCCGAGGCACAGAGCAAGGACATCGGCGTGATCGCCACCGAAAAGGGCTGGAACCTGTACGTGTGCGGCAACGGCGGCATGCGCCCGCGGCACGCCGAACTGTTCGCTACCGACCTCGACGACGAAACCCTGGTGCGCCTGATCGACCGCGTGCTGATGTTCTACATCCGCACCGCCGACAAACTGCAGCGCACCTCGGTGTGGCGCGAGAGCCTGGAAGGTGGGCTGGACTACCTGAAGCAGGTGATCCTCGACGACAGCCTGGGCCTGGCCAGCGAGCTGGAGGCGCAGATGCAGCATGTGGTCGACCAGTATGAATGCGAATGGGCCAACGCCCTCAACGACCCCGAGAAGCTCAAGCGCTTCCGTACTTTCGTCAACGACCGCCGCGCCGACCCGGACGTGCACTTCGTGCGCGAACGCGAACAGCGCCGGCCTGCTGCGCCACTGCACCTGATCCCAACCGTCGAGGAGGCTGTCTGATGAACTTGTCCAATGCTGCTGTGAAAACCCACGAGAACTGGCAGGCGGTGTGCCAGGCGGATGACCTGGTGGCTGATTCCGGGGTGGTGGTTTGGCTCGACGGGGCCCAGGTGGCGCTGTTCTACCTGCCGGGGCAGGCGCAGCCGCTGTACGCGGTGGACAACCGCGACCCGAGGTCCGGCGCCAACATCATCGGTCGCGGCCTGGTGGGCAGTGTGCAGGGCGAGCTGGTGGTGGCGGCGCCGTTGTACAAGCAGCACTTCAGCCTGGAGAGCGGGGAGTGCCTGGAGGATAGCGGGCAGCGCCTGCGGGTGTGGCCGGTGCGGTTGAACGGGGAGGCGGTGGAGTTGGCTGTGGCCTGATAGTCATCTGCCGCCTGCACCGGCCTCTTCGCGGGCACGCCCGCTCCCACAGGTACTGCGCAGGTCTGGAGAGCTGTGGAGATCCCTGTGGGAGCGGGCGTGCCCGCGAAGAGGCCGGGACAGGCAATATACATAACCAGACCCAGCAATGCGGTAAGCTTGAGCCCATGAACCTCGACACCCGCATCAAGTACCGCCACCTGCTGTGCTTCCTGGAGATTGCCCGGCAGGGCAGCCTGGCCAGGGCTGCCGACATCCTGGCAATCAGCCAGCCAGCCATCTCCAAGACCCTCAAGGAACTCGAAGACCTGCTGGAAACGCGCCTGTTCGCGCGCAGCCGCCAGGGCGTCGAGCTGACCCCGGCCGGTACGCGTTTCATGCGCTATGCCGGGCCCAGCGTGCAAGCCCTGCGCGATGGCGTCAGCAGCCTGCGTGGCGAGGCGCGGGCGCCGTCGCAGGTGCGCATCGGTGTGCTGTCCACGGTCGAAGGCCTGCTCATGCCCGAAGTGCTGTGCCGCCTGCACCAGCGGCATGAGGCGCTGGTGATCAGTGTGGTCACCGGGGTCAGCGCGCAGCTGCTCGGCCAGTTGCGCCTCGGCGAACTGGAACTGGTGGTCGGGCGCATGACCGACAGCCCGCAGATCCAGGGCCTGTCGTTCGAGCACCTGTACAGCGAGTCGATGAGCCTGGTGGTGCGGCCCGGCCACCCGCTGCTGACCAGCAAGCCAGTAGAGCGCGGGGAGGTTGGACATTACCCGCTGGTGCTGCCGCCAGCCGGCACCACCATCCGCCAGCATGCCGACAGCCTGTTCGTGCAATGTGGCATCCAGATGCCCGCCCAGCGCCTGGAAACCCTGTCGCTGGCGCTAAGCCGGCGCTACCTGCTGGGCAGCGATGCAGTGTGGGTGGCGCCGCGCGATGCGGTGCTGCTCGACCTGCGCCGGGGCGAGTTGGTCGAGCTCGACCTGGGTGTGCGCGAGCCGGGCGGCTCGGTCGGCATCTGTCGCAATGCTGCCTTGCCGCAGAGCCTGCCGGGGCAGTGGGTGTGCGAGGTGCTGCGTGAGGTGGCAGGGCAGTACCGCGAGGGGGCCTACCCTTGAGCCCGCTCCCTCAACAGGGCACTGAGTGCCCTGTTGAGGTTGTCGTCGCTCAGGCTGCCGCTGGCCGCCATCAGGAGTAGGCGATTGCGGCTATCACGGCATCTACGCTTTTGTCATCGTTGTAAAAATTCTGCCCGCAAACCAGCATGCGTCCAGAGTTGGCTACAAAGGCAACAGAGGCGTCATAATCGGGTTCGAATCCACCAGCACCGACTGGTATATCGAGCATGCCATATCCGTCAGGTGGAACGAAGCTTGTATCCAGTTGGCCTTCAAGTGTGTAGCAAACAGCGCGATTATGCGTGTAGAAACCGCCCCATCCCATCAGGCGGCCCTCGAACTCATGCATGTGATCCCAGCCACCGGGTGCGGTGAATCGAAGGGGGTTACCCTCGTTGAACTTCTCGTGAGGCTTGCCGTCTGCGTCTAGCCTCTGCACCTCAGGAAACTCTGTTTTAAAGTCGTCAAACGTATGGGAGCCGTAGACAGTGATCACCTGCGATGACGCATCGACGGACAAGTTGTGGTACAGGGTGCCGTGTTCTGCCGTATAGCGACCGCGGTCCGCAAATTGGGTATCAAGTTTTCCATCGTGGGCTATTTTGACCACTTGGGAGTAAAAGTTATCGTCAGCATCGTTCAGGATCGCTGTTACGATGCAGTTTCGGCCCAAGACAGCCATGCACAGTCCCAAGCTGCCGATGACGGGCTGCGAAAATATGGACGCCAGATCGACGGTTCCACGTTGTCCAAAGTCCTCGTTGATACTTCCATTCGACGCCAGTGCAAGCAACTTGTGTGTCCCACTCTGGCCAGTAACAAAGTACCCGTCGGCGCTTGCCCAGATCTGAATGAGGCCCGACAGATTGAGGTCATCAGCTTCGATGTAACCTTTGCCTGCAAAGCCGGTGTCCAAGGAACCATCATCATTGAACCGCCAGATACGACTGGCGGTGCTACCGTTCACAGTTGCGGTACCATGGCACAATATTTTGCCGTTTGCGTCTGCAATCAGCTGCTTAGGCCAGAATGTTCCTTCACTCAGATGATCCTCGATCTTCACGAGGCGTTTTTCGACCTTGCCGTTCGCATCAAGGCGCACGATGAATGTGTCATCTTGGTTGTCTGCAGTTCGATAAAATGATGCCACAGAATAAAATACGCCCGCTTTGATCGGGCTTTGAACGATGTCGGCACACAGCGAGTGGCGCGCGGAGTCCTGATCCACCACATAGCAGTAACCCTGGTCACCAAAATTTTCATCCACCGGGGCCACTTGCAGTTTTGCCGCGCTGGGGCGGCGTGGTTGTAGGCGGGTTTTGAAATGTTTGACCTGGTACTTGGTTGGCATGGCTGTTAGCTCCTATGCTTGGGCTTTCGCATCAATATTTTCAACTTGCCCTGCGATTAGGCGCCTGCGCATCGGTTGGTGCTACTGGCAGAAATGCCAGTTGCCAAGGAAGAAGACAGTGTCAAGTACCATACTGGCCAGTGGCTGCAATCGGGAGAATGAAGATGTCTTCACTTACTGAACTTCCTTACCAAAACTCGCTCCTATGCCGGTAGCCATTGGTCATGGCCGCCTGCTAAGCTCGCGGCTTTACCCTGATTGCCCTTTTGGCGCATGAACAAGGAAATAGCATGAAACAGCATCGTTTGGCGGCTGCGGTTGCCCTGGTAGGCCTGGTACTGGCTGGCTGTGATCAACAGACCAGCAGCCCCGAGCTGAAGACTCCGGCACAGAAAGCCTCCTACGGTATCGGCCTGAACATGGGCAAGAGCCTGGCTCAGGAAGGCATGGAAGACCTTGATTCGAAAGCAGTAGCCCTCGGCATCGAAGACGCCGTTGGCAAGAAGGAACAGCGCATCAAGGACGAAGAGCTGGTAGAAGCCTTCACTGCGCTGCAGAAGCGTGCCGAAGAGCGCCTGGCCAAGGCCAGCGAAGAAGCCGCCTCCGCCGGCAAGAAATTCCTCGAGGAAAACGCCAAGAAGGCAGGCGTGGTCACCACTGCCTCGGGCCTGCAGTACGAAGTGGTCAAGAAGGCCGATGGCCCGCAGCCCAAGGCGACTGATGTGGTCACCGTCCACTACGAAGGCAAGCTGATCGATGGCAAGGTGTTCGACAGCTCCGTCGAGCGCGGCAGCCCGATCGACCTGCCCGTCAGCGGCGTGATCCCGGGTTGGGTCGAAGGTCTGCAACTGATGCATGTCGGCGAGAAGTACAAGCTGTTCATCCCGGCTGAACTGGCTTACGGCGCACAAAGCCCAAGCCCGCTGATTCCGGCCAACTCGGTTCTGGTGTTCGACCTGGAACTGATCGCCATCAAGGATCCGGCCCAGTTGCAGGGCGCCGAGCCGGAAGCGGACGCTCCTGCTGAAGCCCCGGCCGAAGCGCCTGCCAAGTAACACTGGCTGGCTCACGCACAACGCCCCGTCCTGACGGGGCGTTTTCGTTTGTGCCGGGTAGTTGGACGAACCTGCAACTGCTGATACTGTCCGAGGAAATGCAGCGTGAAGCAGCAGGATGCTTCTGACGCAAATCGTTTGCGGCGTACGCACCCACGGTGTGAAACGACTGTGTAAAAAACGCCCGATCTGACCGAGGCCCTTGCCTGGCAGGCACCTGGGGTCAGAAACGTCGCCCTGTTCACAAGGTTATCCACAATAAATGTGGATAACCTTTTCCTCTGGAGGCTCCATGAGCGCACCCTGGAATTTTGCCCGTTTCCTGCCGTTGGCCGAGCGCCTGCTCAGCCGCGGCCGGTTGCCCGCCTTGCTGTTCGCGGTAGCTCGCAAAGGCCCGCGCATCGGCCAGCTGCGTGAAGACGTGAAGTTGCTGCAGTCGCTGTGCCTGGCCTGGTGGCGCGGCGAGTACCGTGCCATCAGCCCCAAGGCGCTGGTCACCATCGTCGCCGGGCTGCTGTATTTCGTCAGCCCCATCGACGCCATCCCCGACTGGCTGCTGGGCGTGGGTTTCCTCGATGACATCGCGGTGCTGGGCTGGGTACTGAAGACCGTGGCTGACGAACTGGCGCGCTTCAAGGCCTGGCGCGACAGCCAGGCGCCCGAACGGCTGCGCGTGGTCGAACGCCTGCCGGCTACCCCCGAAGCGCTGCGGTTGGAACGCAACACGCAGTGAAACTGGCCGCAACCGCAGCGCAACTGCACAGACCCCAGAGTTGGTAATATAATTGGCATAAGGGTTATGCCTACGGATTACATGCTGTAATCCTTTTTAAAGGGGTTTGTAATGGGTATTCAGGTCATCAGCCGGGACGGTCAACCCGAGTACGCCGTCGTTCCCTGGGAACAGTACCAGGCACTGCTCAAGGCCGCAGGGCAGGCACCAGCCGAGGTAGTTGCCAGTGAAGCGCAGGGCGATGTAGCCAGTGCGCCATTGCCGGCCTTCAGCGAAGTGGCACAGATTCGCCAGGCAAAGGGCATTGCCCCTGAGCAGTTGGCGCGCAATGTCGGGGTAAGCCCGGCATACCTGGCCATGATCGAATCAGGTGAACGCCAGCCGGATGCTGCTATCCGCCGTGCTCTGGCCTGGCATCTGGGGGTGGCTGGCTGGAGCGAACCATCATGAGCCAGGTCAGGATCAGCCGTCAGCACTGGGATAACCTGCTGGGCGAGCTTGACCTGGCCCGTCGTCAACGTCACTTGCTGACCTATCGAGCGCTGATCGAGCGCTTGCAGTTGCCCAGCCCGGCCATGCAGACGCTGACGGCCGCGCTGGAGTATCTGGCGGTGCTGGATGCCCGCGCCGAGCAGCCATTGCGCAGCTCGCTGGTGATCAGTCAGGGTGCCAGCCGTTTGCCGCGTACCGGGTTTTTTGAGTGCGTTGAACGGTTGGGCCGATTTTCCGGGCCGGTCGACGGCATGGAAGCGGCCTCATGGCATGCCTCCGAGGTGGTCAGGGTGTTCGAGTACAGCTATCCCGAAACGGCCTGATTCGTTGCCTGTCCCGGCCTCTTCGCGGGTAAACCCGCTCCTACAAGGTACTGCACAAGGTTCAAGATGTGTGGTGAGCCTGTGGGAGCCGGCTTGCCGGTGACAGGGCCGGAACAGGCAGTGCATCCCTGTGAATCAATCCACAAGCCCTGCCATCGGCATCCACCACCTCCAATACCTCCAGGTGCCGGTGTCGGCCAAACAACTCCAGCAACTGCCCAATCGTCGCATTGAGCCGCACCGTCGGCTGTTCGGCCTGCGGAACGTTCATCAGCGCCGGTAGTGGCCGGCTTTCGCGCACCCCCAGCTCCTGCGGCCGCCCCAGCAGATAGCCCTGCACCAAGTCCACCCCCATTTCCACCAGCACCGCCAGCTCCTCCGCCATCTCGATGCCTTCGGCAATTACCTGCGCGTTCGACGCTCGGGCAATCTGCAATATCGAACCGACAAATTCACGCTTGAGCGGGTCGCGGTGGATGCCGTCGATGAAGTGGCGATCGATTTTCACATATTCAGGGCGCAGCTCCGACCACAGGCGCAGGCTCGAATAACCCGCTCCCAGATCGTCGATGGCAATCGAGAAGCCCATGTCCCGGTAGTGGTGCAGGGCGTTGGACAGCAGCTGGAAGTCGTCGGTCGGGGTGTGTTCGGTCAGCTCGATTACCACCCGGCTAGGCGGTAGGCCGACCTGTCCGAGCAGTTTCAGGGTCTGCCCGGACGGGTAGTGCGGCTCGAGCAGCGATTCTGGCGAGATGTTGAGAAACAGTTTGCCCTGCAACTGCTGTTCGCTGAAACGCCGGCAGGCGCTTTCCCGGCAGGCAGCCTCCAGTTCGGTCAGGCGGCCGGCCTGGCGGGCGATGGTAAACAGGTTCAGCGGTGCGTGCAGCGGGCTGTTGGACGGCCCGCGGCTCAACGCCTCATGGCCGAAAACCCGTTGCTCGCTCAGGCACATGATCGGCTGGAACAGACTGTGGATGCTGCGTTGAGCCAGGATGGCACTCAAGGCACTGAGCTGTTCGGCGACGGTCATGGCGTATTCCTGAAAATGAAAGGGCCGGGCGATTCCACGCCCGGCCCCTCTATTTCACGACAGCGCGATGACTGTTTGATGACAAGTAAAGCTAATTTGCCATCATTGCCACAGTCTTACTTCTTGGCCACCTTGGTGCTTGCACTCAGGTAGTCGATAAGGATGCGGCCGGTTTCCGACAGGTAGGCATCGTCTTCCGGCTTGGTGTTTTCATCCTCGGTCGGCAGCGCATCCTCGTCCTCTTTCTTCAGCTCCTTCAGCGGCTCTTCACCCTTGGCCTTGCGGCGGATGTTCTCCAGTGCCAGCTGCTTGGCCTCGATTGCATCGTGGCGTGCACGACGGTCCTGCTCGTTGAGGCTGACGGTCTTTTCGTTCATCAGCTTCTGGGTCAGGGCCAGGCGGTCGCGGATGTAGGTGAACTCTGCATCCTTGTCGCTGCGCGCTTCATGCTGCGCCTTGAGTTGGGCCAGGAACGGCTTGAACGGGTCGGCCGCCGGCTTGACCACCGGGCGAATGGTGTCCCACGGCATGGCCTCGGGCAGGGCGCTCTCGCCGATCTCCTTGGTATCGATGATCGACGGGTAGTCGATGTCCGGCAGCACGCCCTGATGCTGGGTGCTCTGCCCGGAAACCCGGTAGAACTTGGCCAGGGTAAGCTTCAGCTCGCCATGGTTGAGTGGCTGGATGGTCTGCACGGTGCCTTTGCCGAAGGTCTGGCCGCCGATGATCAGCGCACGGTGGTAGTCCTGCATGGCACCGGCGAAGATCTCCGAAGCCGAGGCCGACAGGCGGTTGACCAGCAGTGCCAATGGGCCCTTGTAGAAGGCACCGGGGTTTTCGTCTTCCAGCACGTCGACACGGCCGTCGCTGTTGCGCACCAGCACGGTTGGGCCTTTCTCGATGAACAGGCTGGTCAGCTCGGTAGCTTCCTGCAGCGAGCCGCCGCCGTTGTTGCGCAGGTCGATGACCACGCCGTCGACTTTTTCTTTCTGCAACTCGGTCAGCAGCTTCTTCACGTCACGCGTGGTGCTCTTGTACTCCGGGTCACCGGCGCGATAGGCCTTGAAGTCCAGGTAGAAGGCCGGGATCTCGATGATGCCCAGCTTGTAGTCACGCCCGTCCTGCTTGAGCTTGAGCACCGACTTCTTCGCTGCCTGCTCCTCGAGCTTCACCGCCTCGCGGGTGATCGACACGATCTTGCTGGTCTGGTCGCTAGGCGCGTTACTGGCGGGGATGATCTCCAGGCGCACCACCGAGCCTTTCGGGCCGCGGATCAGCTTGACCACTTCATCCAGGCGCCAGCCGACCACGTCGACCATCTCCTTGTTGCCCTGGGCCACACCGATGATCTTGTCGGCCGGTGCCACCTGCTTGGTCTTGGCCGCCGGGCCTGCCGGCACCAGGCGCACGATCTTGACCTGGTCATTGTCGCTTTGCAGCACTGCGCCGATGCCTTCCAGCGACAGGCTCATGTTGATATCGAAGTTTTCCGCATTGTCCGGCGACAGGTAGTTGGTGTGCGGGTCGTAGGATTGGGCGAAGGTATTGATGTAGGCCTGGAAGATGTCCTCGGCACGGGTCTGGTCCAGGCGCGACAGTTGGTTCTTGTAGCGCTTGGTCAGGGTTTCCTGGATCTGCTTGGGTTCCTTGCCGGCGATCTTCTGGCGCAGCACTTCGTCCTTGACGCGCTTGCGCCACAAATCGTCGAGCTCGGCCTGGTCCTTCATCCACGGGGCGTCCTTGCGGTCGATCAGCAAGGTTTCCTTGGCGTTGAAGTCGATCTTGTCCACGCCCTTGTTCAGCTCGGCCAAGGCAAAGTCCAGACGTTGCTTGACGCGGTCCAGATAGCGTTTGTAGATGGTGAAGCCCGGGTCCAGGTTGCCGCTCTTGAGGAAATCGTCGAATTGCGTTTTCCATTTGTCGAATTCGGCGATGTCGGCAGCGGTGAAGTAGCTGCGCGCCGGGTCCAGCAGCTTGATGTAGCTGTCATAGATGATGACCGAACGGGCGTCGTCCAGCGGCGGCTTGCTGTAGTGGTGGCGCTTGAGCAATTCCACCACGTTGAGGCTGGCGACGATCTCGTCGCGGTCCGGCTGCAGGCTGTCCCATTTGTTGGCGGCCGCCGCATTGCCGCCGAGCGTGAGGCTGCCCAGGCCGATCATCAGCGCCAGGGCGGTGCTTGGGAGGAAATGCTTCATGCTGATTCGACGTGGAGACAATTGATCACGCATAGTAGGCCGTCTTTTCTGTTCACCGGTTGCAAAAAACCGGATGCATACTGCAAAAAGCCTGGGGACTTGGCGTTCCCAGGCTCGGTCATATGATTCAACTATGGAGGCACTGTGAAGGCATTGCAAGGCGTTGACGGACATGTGGCTTGGGTCGAGGCCGAGCGCCCGGCCTGCGACGCGGGTCAAGTGCGCATTCGCGTGGCTGCTGCGGGGCTGAACCGCGCCGATCTGCTGCAGATGAAAGGTTTGTACCCACCACCGCCAGGCGCCAGCCCGTACATGGGCCTGGAGTGCTCCGGGGTGATCGAGGAAGTGGGGGCCGGTGCCGACTGGCGGGTGGGTGACCGGGTGTGCGCGCTGCTGGCCAGCGGCGCCATGGCCGAGGAAGTGGTGGTGGATGCCCGCCACGTGCTGCCGGTGCCCGAAGGCCTGAGCCTGCACGAAGCGGCTGCGTTGCCGGAGGTATATGCCACTGCCTGGCTGAACATCTTCCAGCTGGGTGGCGTGAAAGCTGGCGAGAAGGTGCTGGTGCACGCTGGCGCCAGTGGCGTTGGCTCGGCCGCCATCCAGCTGTGCAAGGCGTTCGGCAGCCCGGTGTGGGTCAGCGTCGGTTCCCAGGACCGCCTGGCCTACTGCGAGGCGCTGGGCGCCGCCGGTGGTGTGGTACGTAACGAAAACCTGGAAGCGCTGGAAGGTTTCGGCCCGTTCGACGTGATTCTCGACCCGGTGGGCGCCAGCTACGGCGAGCTCAACCTCAAGTTGCTGGCGCGTGACGGGCGCTGGGTGATCATCGGCCTGATGGGCGGGCGCAAGTTCGAGCTGGACCTGGCACAGGTACTGGGCAAGCGCCTGGAGATTACCGGTTCCACACTGCGCAACCGCGATGACGGCTTCAAGGCCGAACTGCTGCGCGAGTTGCAGCAGCAGGTGTGGCCGCTGTTTGCCGAAGGGCGCCTGTCGCCGCAATTGGTGGACACCTACCCGGTGGAGTTTGCCCAGGCGGCGTATGCCGAGCTTGAGACCAACCAGGTGTCGGGCAAGCTGGTGATGGTGATAGACCCTAGCCTGGTGTAAGCAGGCCTGGCCCTTTCGCGGGCACGCCCGCTCCTACAAGGACCCCACAATATTCGAGTTTGTGGTGATTCCTGTGGGAGCGGGCGAGCCCGCGAAGAGGCCCACACAAATCTTCAAGTCCAGCTCAGAATCGGCCAGCCATTGATCTCGGCATGCTCCCGCAACACCGCATCCGGGTTCACCACATGCGGATGATCCACCTTCAGCAACAGCGGCAAATCGTTGCGCGAGTCGGAATAGAAAGTCGCCCCTTCCAGGTTCTCCTGCTCCTGGTCCAGCCATTCCAGCAACCGCGTGATCTTCCCTTCGCGATAGGTCAGCACCCCGTGGGTCTTGCCGGTATAAACCCCGTTCACCGCCTCCAGTTCGATCGCCAGGTATTCGTCCACCCCCAGCCGCGCCGCAATCGGCCCGACCAGGTGCGTACCCGACGCCGAAATGATCAGGATGCGATCCCCGCGCTTGCGGTGCTCGGCAATGCAGCGGCAGGCGTCGCCGTAGATGATTGGCTCGATCACCTCTTCGACCCACGGTGCTACCAGGTGCTCGACCTCTTCCAGGGTGCGCCCGGCAATCGGCTCCAGGCTGAAGGCCATGTAGTCCTCCATCCGCAGGTGGCCCTTGCCATAGGCTTCCATCAACTCATGGTCGCGGCGCAGGAAGGCTTTGCCGTCGACCCAGCCCAGCCGGGCCATCTGCTCGCTCCACAGTGAGGCGCAGTCGCCGTGGATCAGGGTTTCGTCCAGATCGAAAATTGCCAGTGCCATGGTGTTGATTCTCCTTAGGCCACTTCCCGTAGCGCCGTGGGGTCGATCGACAAGCTTACCCGTTGCCCGTCCGCGTGCAGGTCGGACGGTGAGCGGTTGAGCACGTCGACCACCAGTTCCACCTCGCGCACCCGCACCCGGTAGCGGATCACGTTGCCCAGCAGGCTGTGGCTGCGCACTTCGGCGTCCAGTTCACCGTTGATGCCCAAGGTAATCGACTCGGGGCGTATCGCCAGGCGGCTGGCCACCGGGCGCTGCAGCAGGCGGCTGGCGCTGTCGGCGTCGAGCAGGTTGTAGTTGCCGATGAAGCCGGCGGCAAACAGGTCCACCGGCGCGGTGTACAGGGTTTCGGCATCGCCGCTCTGGACGATGCGCCCCTGGTTCATCAGGAAGATGCGGTCGGACATGGTCAGCGCCTCTTCCTGGTCGTGGGTGACGAAGATGGTGGTCAGCCCCAGCTCGCGCTGGATGGCGCGGATCTGCTCGCGCAGGTGCTTGCGGATGCGCGCATCCAGCGCCGACAACGGCTCGTCGAGCAGCAGCAGGCGCGGGCGGGTGACCAGCGAGCGGGCCAGGGCAACGCGCTGGCACTGACCGCCGGACAACTGGTGCGGGTAGCGCCCGGCGAAGTTGCCCAGTTCCACCAGTTCCAGCGCCTCGCGCACCCGGGCCTGGCTTTCGTCGGCCTTGACCTTCAGCATGCGCAGGCCGAAGGCGACGTTCTGCTCCACGGTCATGTTGGGGAACAGCGCATAGCTTTGAAACACCATGCCGATGCCACGCTTTTGCGGGCTCAGCGGTACGATGTCATGGCCGTCGAGCAGGATCTGCCCGCTGTCCACCGGGGTCAGCCCGGCGATGCAGCGCAGCAGCGTGGACTTGCCGCAACCGGACGGGCCAAGCAGGGTGACGAACTCACCGCGTTCGATATTGCAGTCGATGTTCTCGAACACCGGGCTGCCGGCGTAGCTTTTTTGCAGTTTCTGTACGCTGACGAAGCTCATGTCAGGTCTTGTCCTTGTTCAGGCGGTTGGCGACCCAGGTCAGTACCAGCACGAAGGCGAAGTACGAGATCACCAGCGCGCTGTTGAAGTGGCCGCTGCTGTTGCGCATGTTGTTCAGGTACACCTGCAGGGTCTCGTAGCGGGTGCCGACCAGCAGGTTGGCGAACACGAACTCGCCGAACAGGAACGAGAACGACAGCAGCAGTGCCACCATCAGGCCCTTGCGCAGGTTCGGCAGCACCACCAGCAGCGCCGCCTGCCAGGTGCTGGCGCCCAGCAGCTGGGCGGCGTCCATCAGGTCGCGCAGGTTGATCGCCTGCAGGTTGTTGGTAATGGCCCGGTACATGAACGGCAAGGCGATGGTGAAGTAGCAGCCGATCAGGATCCACGGTGTACCGACCATGGCCATGGGCCCGCTGCCATACAGCTGCAGCAGCCCCACCGACGACACCACCGGCGGCACCGCGAACGGCAGCAGGATGAGGATGTTCATCAGCGCATCGAGCCTCGGGAAGTGGTAGTGCACCACGAACAGCAGCGGCAGGATAAGCACCACCGACAGCAGCAGCGCGCCCACGCACACCAGCAGCGACTGGCCGAAGGCGGCCAGGAAGCGCGGCTCACTCCACAGCGCGATGTACCACTTGAAGGTCAGGCCGCTGGGCAGCAGGCTGGCCGACCAGCTGGTGGCCAGCGAGTAGAGCAGGGTGCCGGCCAGCGGCAGCAGCAGGATGAGGAACAGCAGGTAGACCACGGCGCGGTGGTACCAGCCGCCGGAACGGGCGTCAGCGCGCATGGTAGCTCCTTTTCAGCAGCCATTGGTGCACCACCGTGACCAGCGTCATCAGCCCCACCAGTACCATCGCCAGGGCGCTGGCCAGGTTGGGATCGAGGCTGATGTCACCTGCCACCAGGCCGGCGATGCGGATCGGCAGTACGTTGAAGTTGCCGGTTGTCAGCGCGTACACGGTGGCGTAGGCACCGAGGGCGTTGGCCAACAGGATGACGAAAGTGCCCAGCAGTGCCGGGGTCAGCACCGGCAGGCCGATGTGTCGCCAGAATTGCCAGTGGCTGGCACCCAGCAGTGCGGCCGACTCGCGCCAGTCTTCGCGCAGTGCGTCGAACGCGGGGTACAGCAGCAACACGCCAAGCGGGATCTGGAAGTAGGTGTACACCAGGATCAGCCCGCTCTTGGAATAGATGCTGAAGTCCTCCAGCAGGCCGACCTGCTTCAGCAGCAGGGTCAGCGCGCCGTTGAAACCGAGCAGGATGATGAAGGCGAAGGCCAGCGGCACCCCGGCAAAGTTGCTGGTCATGTTGGCGAAGGCGCTGACGAAGTCGCGCAGCTTCGAGTCCACCTGGCGTAGCGAGTAGGCGCCCAGGGTGGCGATGACGATGCCGAACAGGCTTGACCAGAAGCTGATTTCCAGGCTGCGTTGCAGGGCCTGCAGGTAGAACTTCGAGGCGAATACCTTGCTGAAGTTGTCCACGCCCCAACCCGCTTCCGATTGCAGGCTGTTGATCGCCACCCAGGCCAGCGGGGCGATCTGAAAGATGACGAAGAACACGGCGAACGGTAGCAGGCAGAGCAGGGCCAGGTAGCGGCCACGGGTGTTGCTGCTCTTGGGGGTGGTCACTTCAGCAGCTCCCGGCAGACGGTCTTGTCATGCGGCGCGCCGAGCAGCTCGCAGATGGTCCCGCACAACTCGGTCTGCAGCGGTTTGGCCGCAGGATCCAGGCTGAAGGCATCGCCGAAGACGAACAGCGGCACTTCGCGCTCCTCGGTCAGCAGGCCATTGTGCGAGCGGTCGTTGTTCATGCCGTGGTCGGCGGTGACCAGTACCTGGTAGCCCTCTTCGAGCCAGCCTGGCAGGTAGTCTGCCAGCAGGATGTCGGCGCTGCGTGCGGCGTTGCGGTACTGGCTGCTGTCCAGACCGTGGTGGTGGCCGACATCGTCGATGCTCATCGGGTGCACCAGCAGGAAATTGGGGGCGTGGCGGCGGCGCAGGTATTCGCCATCGGCCAGCAGGTGCGAATCGGGGTAACGGTCGTCCCAGTAGAACAGCCCGTGCTGGATCGGCAGCTTCGGTGCGTGGGTATGGCGGTCGCGCTGCGGGTCGAAGGGCGAGCGGTTGTACAGCTCGCTCATCCAGTGATATGCCGCAGCCGCAGTGCCCAGGTTGGCCTCGCGGGCGTAGTGGAACACGCTGCGCTGGTTGGACAGACGGTTGACGTTGTTGTGCACGATGCCGCTGTCGATCGGCGGTACACCGGTGAGGATGCACTCGTACAGCGGCCGCGACAGCGACGGCAGTTCGCATTCCACGCGGTACAGCGCGGCACGATCGGCCTCGACGTAGGCGTGCAGGTGGCCCATGGCGTGATGCGCGACCTGGTAGTTGAGGCCGTCGAGCAGGACCAGGATGACGTTGTGTTGCATGGTGGCTCCAGTCATCGCCGGTAGGAAACCGCGTGGGCTTCTTCGCGGGCTTGCCCGCTCCCACAGGTTGATCACTGCCTTTCAGGCTTGTGCTGTACCTGTGGGAGCGGGCATGCCCGCGAAAGGGCCGGATCAGGCACTACAAAAGCTAGCCCCTTACTCCATCTCGATGATCACCTGCTCCTGCCACATCTGCGGCAGTTTCTTCGAGCTCGCTTCCCAGGCCTCGGCATTCTTGATCGGCTGCGCAGCCTTGTACTGTTCGTTGGGCAGCAACTTGGCCTGCACATCGTCCGGCAGCTTCAGGTGCTCGGCACGGATCGGCCGCGCATGCCCTTTGGCCAGGTTGATCTGCCCGGCATCGCTGAAGATGTATTCACGTGTCAGCTTGGCCGCATTCGGGTGCTTGGCGTACTTGTTGATGATGGTGGTATAGCCGGAGATCACCGAGCCATCCGACGGGATCAGCACTTCGAAACGCTTGGGGTCGATCTGTTCACGGTAGCTCAGGCCGTTGAAGTCCCACACCACGCCCACTTCCACCTCGCCCTTCTCCAGGGTCTGGATGGTCGGGTTGGCCAGCGACAGGCGCTTCTGCTGGGCCAGCTTGGTGAACAGTTGCAGGCCCGGTGCCAGGTTGGTCTCGTCACCCTTGTAGGCGATAGCCGCTGCCAGCACGCCGTTGGCGGCCTGGGCTGCGGTGCCGACGTCACCGATGGCAACCTTGTACTTGCCTTTTTCCAGGTCGTGCCAGGTCGTTGGCCGCTCGCCTTCCTTGACCAGGTCCTTGTTGATGATGAAGGCGATGGTGCCGGTATAGGCCAGCGCCCAGTGGCCGTCCTTGTCCTTGGCCCAGGTCGGCACCTGGTCCCAGGTGCTCGGCTTGTACGGTTGGCTCACGCCCTTGCTCACGGCGATCGGGCCGAAGGCGGCACCCACGTCGCCGATGTCGGCGCTGGCGTTGTCCTTCTCGGCTTCGAACTTGGCGATTTCCTGGGCCGAGCTCATGTCGGTGTCGCTGTGCTTCAGGCCGTACTTGCTGGCCAGGTCTTCCCAGGTGCCTTTCCAGTTGGCCCAGGCATCGGGCATGCCCACGCTGTTGACGTTGCCTTCCTTGCGGGCGGCGTCTTCCAGGGCCTTGAGGTCGGTATCGGCGGCCATGGCCGTGGTACACAGGGCGATGGCCGAACCGAGCAGTGACGCCATGAACAACTTTTTCATCCGAAGCTCCTTGGTGGGTGCCTTTAGCGATGGTTGTTATGAGTGAAGCCGTTGTCTGGTGACCGTTGGTCTAGGTCAGCAAACCTTGAGCCAAGGTAGGCTGCTTGCGTGACAGTTTGATGTAGGGAAGGGCCGGTGAAGGCCCTGAAGCTACAGCGTAGACCACGGAACCGCCCCGGTTCTGCTGGCTTGGCGCGTTTCTGGCAGTGTTTGGCCAAAGCCTTGTCACAGGATGTTCATCAGCCCTGCCTAGGCTTGCACTATTCTCCAAGTGCCCTGTTCTGGGGCTGGACTAGTCCAGATAGGTAACCTTTGATGCAGCCGATGCCACCGCGTGCGGTAACAGCCATCTGTCACGCCCTGCAGGAACAGATAGAGCACGGCCTGCTGGCGCCGGGCGGCAAGCTGCCGGCCGAGCGCAAGCTCAGCGAGGTGTTCGATACCACGCGCATTACCCTGCGTGAGGCGCTGGTGCAGCTGGAAGCCCAAGGGCTGATCTACCGCGAAGAGCGTCGCGGCTGGTTCGTCGCGCCCGAGCGGCTGACCTACGACCTGATCGAGCGCAGTCACTTCCATGCCATGGTCCGCGACCAGGGGCGGGTGCCCAGTACCGAACTCTTGTCAGCTCGGCTGCAGCCGGCGTCGGCGGCCATCTGTGCGCGCTTGCAACTGCCGGCGTTGTCCAGCGTGGTACGTATCTGCCGGTTGCGGCGGATCGATGGGCGGGCGGTGCTGTATGCCGAGCACTACCTCAACCCCCGGTACTTCCCGGAGATTCTCGAACAGGACCTGGCCCAGTCGCTGACCGAGATTTATGGGCGGGTGTACGGTATCCAGTATGGGCAGGTGTGCTTCGAGATCTTGCCGACGGCGTTGCCGGTGGAGGCAGCCGGTGCCTTGAAGGTGTCGGCGGGAAGCCCCGGGTTGCATATCACCCGGGTCAACAGTGATCAGCATGGGCACCTGATCGACTGCGACCTGGAGTATTGGCGGCATGATGCCATCCGCATCCGCGCTCAGGCGGGTTGAGGTGTTGGCTTCTTCGCGGGCTCGCCCGCTCCCACAGGGACGCCACAGCATCTGACCTGGCGTCATCCTGTGGGAGCGGGCAAGCCCGCGAACAGGCCCTAACTGGCGGAACCGGTTTGCGCCATCCCGCCACCCCCGGCCGTCACCACCTGCACCGACAATCGCGGCGTCGCCAGGTCCAGCCCCGCCTCATCCAGCTGCCGCTTCAACGCCAGGTTGAACGCCCGCGACACTTCCCACTGCTTGATCGGCGCAGTCTTGAACCGCGCTCGCAAGATCGCCGACCCCGACTCGAAGCTCTCCACCCCCTGCAGCTCCAGCGGCGACCAGATATTGCGGCGCATCAGCGGGTCGTTGCGCAGCTTCTGCCCCACTTCGCGAATCAGCGTGATGGCCTGGTCGATGTTCATGCTGTGCGGGATCGCCACGCGGAAGATCGCGTAGCCGAACTCGCGCGAGTAGTTCTTGATGCTCTTGATCTCGCTGAACGGGATGGTATGAACGATGCCGTCGATGTCACGCAGGCGCACGGTACGGATGGTCAGCCCCTCCACCGTGCCCAGGTGGCCGCCCACATCCACGTAGTCGTCGATGGCCAGCGAGTCCTCGATGATGATGAACAACCCGGTGATCAGGTCGGCCACCAGCGACTGGGCACCAAAGCCGATGGCCAGGCCGATCACACCGGCACCAGCCAGCAGCGGGGTGACGTTCATGCCCATGTTGGCCAGGGCGACAATCACCGCGATGATGAAGATGACCACGAACATCACATTGCGGATCAACGGCATCATGGTTTGCGCGCGGGCGTTGGCCAGGCCCCGGCGCGAGCGCACCAGGGCGTGGTGCACGGCGGTGTCGGCAAGGATCCACACCAGCCAGGCGACGATCAGCGTGCCGGCCAGGCCCAGCAGACGCACGCTTATGTCGTGACCGTCGCCTTCGGCGAAGCTGATCATCGACAGGCCCCACACACGCAGCCCCAGTTCGATGAACACCAGCCAGATGAACAGGTGCACCAGCAGGTAGCCGAAGTTGCGCAGGCGTTCGGCGTACACCGCCTGGCGCTTGCTGGCGCGCTTGGGGTTGGCGGCGTGGCGGCGCACCAGGCCGTTGAGCACCATGCACACCACCACCAGCACCGTGCACATCAGCGACTGGCGCAGGGCGGTGCTGGTGTCGCCGGCCGAGATAAAGGTAGCGAACAGCGAAATCGCCACCAGGATCAGTGCTGGCACGAACCAGAAGCTGCCGAGGATCTCGATGGTGTCACTGAGGGTGCGCCGGGTCAGGCGCCGTGACAGCGGCTGGTTGCGGATCAGGTGGGCGATCGGGCGACGGAAGCGCAGGATGAACAGCCCGGTACACAGCGCCGCGATCACGTTGGCCAGGGTGGCCAGGGCGTGGGCCAGGTGGGTGCCGAGGGCGACCATCAGGCGCGGGTCGCTCATCGCTTCGCCAAACGCGGCGAAACTGCCGATCAGCCACAGCGGGCGGAAGGCCTGGTGGCGCAGGATGTACAGGGCGCGGTGGCGGTGGGGGCCGTCGAGCAGCGAGAAGGCAATCACGCAGATGGCCGAGAAACAGGTGCCGACCACCAGTGCGTAGGCCAGCACCATGGCCAGCGACTTGCCCAGCGACGGCGGCAGCACGAAGCTCAGGTACACGGTGAACACCAGCGCCACCAGCCATGGGCCCAGCTTGCGCAGGGCAAAGCGCACCAGGTCCCAGGTGCGCGGGTGCTGCGGCAGTTCCTCGCTCAGGCCAAAACGCAGGCGTACCCGATGCCCGACCCAGTTGAAGGCGTAGGCCAGCACGCTCCAGACGGCGATGACGGCGGCAAAGCCGAACAGAATGGCCGGCCACTGGTGCACCGGCACCATCAACTCGGTCAGTTCGGCCTGGGCCTGTTCGATTTCCGCGGCCCAGCGATGGAACGGGCTGGCATCGCCGCTGAACTGCTTTTCGAAGTCATGCAGGGCGCCGCCGATCAGGCCGAGCACGCCCTGTTCAACGGTGGGTTGCGATTGCCTGGTGGCGTCGCGCAGCTTTTTCAGGTCGGCCAGGAGTTTGGCCCGCTGCTGGTCGTTTTCCAGGTTCTTGATCACCTCGTCCAGCGACTTGCCCAGCGGTTCGCTGGCTTCTGGCTGCGCGGGCGCGCTGCCACCCAGCAGGCCTGGCAGGCCCGCAGCCTGTAACGGGGTGACAAACAGGAACAGCAGCAGGAACAGGCAACGCAGGAGAGCAGGCACTGGCAAAACTACCTCAGGTCAAACGATTGACCGAGTGTAGAGGTTCACGACGGCAGTTGCTCCAGGATTTTCCAGCAGGTGAGGCCGAAGATACCCAGTGTGCCGACCCACATCATCACAACGCCGATATTGCGCTCGCGCAGGCTGAAACCGATGGTCAGCAGCAACAGGAACAGAAACACCGGCACGAACAGGGACAGGAACGGGGACATAGACAGCAATCCTTTTGCAGTGGGGCCATGTAACAAGCATAGCGGGTGGTAGACGAAGCGGGATTGACCTTGAGCAGGCCCGGCCTCTTCGCGGGCATGCCCGCTCCCACAGGTACTGCACAGTCCTTGAATGCTGTGATGATCCTGTGGGAGCGGGCGAGCCCGCGAAGAGGCCGGGCCTGGCTACATCAAAGCATCAAGGCAACTCGCGGCAACGGTAGAAGGCGCTCAGCACCTTCACCAGGTGCGCCAGGTCATGGCTGCCGCACAGTTCGCGAATCGAATGCATGGCAAAGGTCGGCAAGCCGATATCCACCGTACGCACGCCCAGGTGGCTGGCGGCAATCGGCCCGATGGTCGAACCACAGCCCATGTCGCTGCGTACCACGAAGCTCTGCACCGGCACTTCCTCGGCCATGCACAGGTGACGGAAGAACCCGGCGGTTTCGCTGTTGGTAGCGTAGCGCTGGTTGTTGTTCACCTTGATTACCGGCCCGGCGTTGAGTTTGGGCCCGTGGTTGCCGTCGTGCTTGTCGGCGTAGTTGGGGTGCACGCCGTGGGCGTTGTCGGCCGACACCATCAGCGAGCGCTGGATGGTGCGCACGTAGGCGTCGCCATCCGGCAGCAGGCGCTGCAGGGTCTGCTCCAGCATCGGCCCGTCGGCGCCACAGGCCGAGCAGCTACCGACTTCTTCATGGTCGTTGCACACCAGTACGCAGGTTTCGTCGCTGTCGGCGGCCAGCAGTGCCTGCAGGCCGGCATAGCACGACAACAGGTTGTCCAGGCGCGCGCCGGCGATGAAGTCGCCGTTCAGGCCGACCAGCGCGGCGTTTTGGGTGTCGTAGAAGCTCAGCTCGTAATCCAGCACCACGTCGGCAATCAGCTCGTGCTCGCGGGCCAGTTGCTCGGTGAGCAGGGCGCGGAAGTCGATGCGCTCGTCACCCGCCACCTGGGCCAGGATCGGCGGCAGCTCGTTCTGCGGGTTGATCGCCCAGCCTTCGTTGGCGGTGCGATTGAGATGGATTGCCAGGTTGGGGATGACCGCGATCGGCAGCTTGAAGTCGATCAGCTGGCTTTCGACCTTGCCGTCACGGCGGTAGGTGACCCGGCCGGCCAGCGACAGGTCGCGGTCGAACCATGGCGCCAGCAGGGCGCCGCCATACACTTCGACGCCCAGCTGCAGGAAGCCCTGGCGCTGCAGCTCGGGCTGCGGCTTGACCCGCAGGCACGGGCTGTCGGTGTGGGCACCGACCATGCGGATGCCGTTCAGCAACGGTGCCTGCTTGCCCAGCTTGATGGCGATGATCGACGAGTCGTTACGGGTGACGTAGTAGCGGCCGCCAGGTACCGTGGCCCAGCTGTCGCGCTCGTCCAGGCGCTGGTAGCCGGCAGCTTCCAGGCGCTGGGCCAGGCTGGCGGTGGCATGGAAGGGCGTGGGGGAGGCCTTGAGGAAGTCGATAAGGCCAGAATTCAGTGCGTCGCGCATAGCTCACTCCAGACAGCAGTGGCGCGAGTTTAGCGTATTAGGTCGACAAATTGTGTCCGCCTCTTCGCGGGGTCGCCCGCTCCCACAGGTACTGCACAAAGTTCCCATGCAAGGTTCTCCCCTTTGGGGAGGGGAAAACCACCAAAAAG
>NZ_JBKGFP010000039.1:0-849 GCF_046557535.1 Pseudomonas sp. S1(2024) | reverse complement strand
CCCCACCCCAAAAGAACAGAAGATGGCTTGGGGGCGTATTTTCCCCGCGGTGGGAGCGGGCAAGCCCGCGAAGAGGCCTGTACAGGCAGTACAAATTCAGAAAGGCGCAGGGCACTCGAACTTCAACCGCTCCCCGGACACCGGGTGGGTAAAGCTCAGCATCGAGGCATGCAGGCACAACCGCTCATGGGCAGCCAGTGCCTCGGGGTTGGCATACAGCCGGTCGCCCAGCAGCGGGTGCCCGATCGACAGCATGTGCACGCGCAACTGGTGCGAACGCCCGGTAATCGGTGTCAGCTCTACCCGGCAGTAATCACCGCAGCGCTCGACGATGCGCCAGAAGGTCAGCGCATGCTTGCCCTGCTCGTGGTCCACCACATGCCGTGGCTTGGTCGGCGGGTCGTAGCGCAGCGGCAGGTCGATGCTGCCGCTGTCCAGCGCCGGCTGGCCCCAGCACAGCGCGGTGTAGGCCTTTTCGGTTTCGCGGTCGTGGAACTGGCGCGACAGCTCACGATGGCTGTCGGCATCCCGTGCCAGCAGGATGATGCCGGAAGTTTCCCAGTCCAGGCGGTGCACGATCAGCGCGTCGGGGTAGCCGTTTTCCTGCAGGCGAGTGATCAGGCAGTCCTTGTTGTCCTCGGCGCGGCCGGGTACCGACAGCAGCAGGGTCGGTTTGTTGATCACCAGGATGGCGGCGTCTTCGTGCAGGATCTGGATGTTGGACAGCGGCATTGCTTGGTCTCGGTTATATCGGGGAAAACACTGGGGCCGCTTTGCGGCCCATCGCCGGCAAGCCAGCTCCCCCAAAGACCAGACGAACCCCGTGTGGGATTGTGTTTTGGTGATGGG
>NZ_JBKGFP010000038.1:0-4479 GCF_046557535.1 Pseudomonas sp. S1(2024) | reverse complement strand
TTGCGCCCAAGCGCTGGGAACCAATCCCCAAAGGGGACAGCGGGATCCCTGTGGGAGCTGGCTTGCCGGCGATGGGCTGCAAAGCAGCCCCAATGATCCAGGCCTGGTCGCGAAATCAGCGATCCGGCAAGGTGATGTTCAGCTCCAGAATCGAGCAGCTACCCTGGTTTTCCAGCTCGATATGCACATCATCGTTGCCGATGTTCACATATTTGCGGATCACTTCCAGCAGTTCTTTCTGCAGCGCTGGCAGGTAGTCCGGTTCGCTGCGTTGGCCGCGCTCGTGCGCCACGATGATCTGTAGACGCTCTTTCGCTACCGACGCGCTGGTCTGTTTCTGTCTGCCACGAAAGAAGTCAAAAAGGTTCATGGTTTACTTGCCTCCAAACAGGCGCGCGAAGAATCCTTGCTTCGGCACTTCGATGAACCGCAGGGGCTTTTCTTTGCCCAGCAGACGGTCGACGGTATCGCTATAGGCCTGGCCGGCATCGCTCTGGTCGTCGAGGATGACCGGGATACCCTGGTTGGAAGCCTTGAGCACTGCCTGGCTCTCGGGGATCACACCCTTGAGCTTGATCGCCAGGATCTCTTCGACGTCGGCGATGCTCAGCATTTCGCCCTTTTCCACGCGCTCCGGGTGGTAGCGGGTGATCAGCAGGTGTTCCTTGATCGGCTCTTCGCCGTTCTCGGAGCGGCGCGACTTGCTCGACAGGATGCCCAGCATGCGGTCGGAGTCACGAACCGAGGATACCTCGGGGTTGGTGACCACGACGGCTTCGTCGGCAAAGTACATGGCCAGGTGTGCGCCTTTCTCGATACCGGCCGGCGAGTCGCAGATGACGAAGTCGAAGTCTTTCTTCAGCTCCATCAGGACCTTTTCCACGCCTTCCTGGGTCAGCGCGTCCTTGTCACGGGTCTGGCTGGCGGCCAGCACGTACAGGTTCTCGAGGCGCTTGTCCTTGATCAGGGCCTGTTGCAGGTTGGCTTCGCCGTTGACCACGTTGACGAAGTCGTACACCACGCGGCGTTCGCAGCCCATGATCAGGTCGAGGTTACGCAGGCCCACGTCGAAGTCGACGATGACGGTCTTGTGGCCACGCAGTGCGAGGCCGGTACCAATGGCGGCGCTGGTGGTGGTCTTGCCCACCCCCCCCTTGCCGGAAGTAACCACGATAATCTTGGCCAAGGTGTTTCACCCCTAAAATAATCGGGACACACGTCCCTGCAAAAATACAAATAAATGGCAACGGTAAGAAAAGTTGCACTAAAAATGCTGGCAAGTATCCGTTAAAGACGGGTGATGTTCAACACGTCGCCAGACAGGCTGACTTGCACGCCTGTGCCCCACAGCGGGTCGCGGCGCAGGTCCTCGCAGACCTTGTACTGGCCGGCGATGGAGACCATTTCGGCGGTCATCTGCTGACAGAAGATACGTGCCTTGGTATTGCCTTTGATGCCGGCCAGGGCGCGGCCGCGCATGGCGCCGTACACATGGATGTTGCCATCGGCCAGAAGTTCCGCCCCCGGGCTGACCGAAGCGGTCACCACCAGGTCGCCGCCCTGGGCGTAGATCTGCTGGCCGCCACGTACTGGCGCAGTGATGATGCGGGTCGGGCGCACCTCGGGTTCGAGGATTGGTGGCGGGACAGGGGCCGGCTCGGGCTTCTTCACCTCGGGTTCGGGCTCCAGCGGCCGCTCGCGCGCGCCGGATGGCGGCAGCACCGGCAGGTCGATGGCAATGGCGGCGGCGATGTCCTCGATGCGGTTGGCACGGATGGCCAGGGTACGCAGGCCGTGGTGGCGGCAGATCCGCATCAAGCCGGGCAGGTCGATTGCCCCCTCGTCGGCCGGCAGCTTGTCCAGCGCCAGCACCAGTGGCGTGTTGCTGAAGAAGTTCGGTGCCTGGGCGACTTTGGCCGCCAGTTGGCGGTCGAGGGCTTCAAGGTCATTGCGCGCCAGCTCCAGCACTGTAATGGCGAGCATGCTGCCCTTGAGCTGGAACACGGAGGCGGTGTCGGGTGTGTGGTTTGGGCTCATGGTCTGCATAGACGGCTTGTTGCGAAAAAAGTGCCCTGACTTATAACGATAAGACCGGTTGCCCGCAACATGCGCTGATCCGTTGTAGAATGCGCGGCCTTTGTCTTTCCGGAAGCTTCAATGGAACGCCCGCGTTTTCGTCCCTATTTCCTTCACCCACGTTTCTGGGGCCTGTGGCTGGGCCTGGGCCTGCTGTGGCTGGTGGTCCAGTTGCCGTACCGGGTACTGTTGAAAGTCGGTGCCGCGCTGGGAGCGGTGATGTACCGCTTTGCCGGTGAGCGGCGGCGCATTGCCGCGCGCAACCTGGAGCTGTGCTTCCCGGAGCTGTCGGTCGACGAACGGCAGCGCCTGCTCAAGGCCAACTTCGCCTCCACCGGTATCGCCTTCTTCGAAATGGCCATGAGCTGGTGGTGGCCCAAGGCCCGGTTGGCGCGCCTGGCCCATGTCGAGGGGCTGGAGCACCTGCAGGCCGCCCAGCAGGCGGGGCAGGGGGCCATTCTGATGGCGGTGCACTTCACCACCCTGGAGATCGGCGCCGCACTGCTGGGCCAGCATCACACCATCGATGGCATGTACCGCGAGCACGGCAACCCGCTGTTCGACTTCATCCAGCGCAGCGGCCGCGAGCGGCATAACCTCGACTCGCTGGCGGTGGAGCGCGAGGACGTGCGCGGCATGCTCAAGCTGCTGCGTTCGGGCCGGGCGATCTGGTACGCACCCGACCAGGACTACGGCGCCAAGCAGAGCCTGTTCGTGCCGCTGTTCGGCATCCCGGCGGCGACGGTGACCGCTACCACCAAGTTTGCCCGGTTGGGCAAGGCGCAAGTGATACCGTTCACCCAGAAGCGCCTGGAGGATGGCAGCGGCTATCGCCTGGTGATCCACCCGCCGCTGGCGGATTTCCCCGGGGAGAGCGAAGAGGCTGACTGCCTGCGAATCAACCAGTGGGTGGAAAGCGTGTTGCGCGAATGCCCCGAGCAGTACCTGTGGGCGCATCGCCGGTTCAAGTCGCGGCCCGAAGGGGAGCCGCGGCTGTATGACAAGAAGAAGCGCTGAATTTTGTTTTGCCTGTGCCGGCCTATTCGCGGGCGCGCCCGCTCCCACAGGTATTGCACAGCCTTCAAGGCCGGTGAAGAACCTGTAGGAGCGGGTTTACCCGCGAAAGGGCCGGCACTGACAGCCCACCCACCCCAGGAAGGACTCCAATGGCCCCACCCCCGGTAACCGGTCTTATCCTTTCTGGCGGCGGCGCCCGCGCCGCCTACCAGGTGGGCGTGCTGGCCGGCATTGCCGAGTTGCTGCCCGCCGGCGCGCACAACCCGTTCCCGGTCATCGTGGGCACCTCCGCCGGGGCCATCAACGCCGTCACCCTGGCCAGCGGCGCCACCCATTTCAGTGACGCCGTACAACGGCTCACCGCCTTCTGGCAGAACTTCCGCAGCCACCTGGTCATCCGCAGCGACTGGCCCGGTGTGGTCCGTCAGGCCAGCCGCTTCGTCGCCCACAACCTGCTGGGCGTGGGTGGCCCGGCGCCAGTGGCGCTCCTGGACAGCAGCCCATTGCGCGGCTTGCTGCAGGCGCACCTGAACCTGGACGGTATCGCCCACTCCCTGGCCGCCGAGCAACTGCGCGCCGTCGCGGTGACCGCGTTTGGCTACGAGTCCGGCCAGGCGGTGACCTTCTACCAGGGCCGCGGCACCATCGAAGCCTGGTTGCGCCATCGCCGTATCGGCATGCCCACGCCATTGACCATCGATCATCTGCTGGCCAGCGCGGCCATCCCGCTGCTGTTCGCCCCGGTGCGGCTGGGCGATGAATATTTTGGTGACGGCGCGGTACGCCAGTCGGCGCCGATCAGCCCGGCCCTGCACCTGGGCGCCAGCCGGGTACTGGTGGTCGGGGTCAGCGGCAACCCGCAGCGGCCGGCGCCACCGCTGCCGACCCAGCGGGTGTTCAGCGGGCAGCAGCCGAGCCTGGCGCAGATCGGCGGGCACATGCTCAACAGTACGTTCATTGACAGCCTGGAAGACGACATCGAGCTGCTGCAGCGCCTCAACCACCTGAGCCACCTGTTGCCGGCGCACCTGGACGCCCGGCGCCTGGGCCTGGCGCCGATCGACGTGCTGGTGGTGGCGCCCAGCCAGCCGCTGGACGAGATTGCCGCGCGACATCGGCGCGAGTTGCCGGCGGCGTTGCGCATGTTCCTGCGTGGGCCGGGGGCGACGCGTACCAGCGGGGCGGGGGTGTTGAGCTATTTGCTGTTCGAGGCCAGTTACTGCAGCGAGCTGATAGAGCTGGGGCGAAAGGATGCCTTGGCCAAGAAGCGGGAGCTTTGCCAGTTCCTGGGGATTTGAGGTTGCCTGTGATGGCCCTATCGGGGGGAAAAAACCCCCCCCCCCCCCACCCAAGAAAAGGGAAGCGTTAGGGCAAGTGGGGGACGGG
>NZ_JBKGFP010000037.1:0-130106 GCF_046557535.1 Pseudomonas sp. S1(2024) | reverse complement strand
CAGTTACTGCAGCGAGCTGATAGAGCTGGGGCGAAAGGATGCCTTGGCCAAGAAGCGGGAGCTTTGCCAGTTCCTGGGGATTTGAGGTTGCCGGCGATAGGGCCGGATCGGCCTACTCGGCTATCTGCAACTTGCGCGCCTGGGTATACACGTACCGCACCTTCTCGTACTCGAACGGCGAGTTGAGCTGGCCATAGCGGAATTTGGTGCTGTAGCGCTTGTCCACCACGCGCAGCACGGAGATTTCCGGGTGGTCGCTGCTGGCTTCGGCCACGTTCAGGTAGTTGATCGCCTGTTCGCCTGCATAGTCCACCACCAGCCCGGTGGTATCGCGCAGGTTCGAAGGCCCCAGCACCGGCAGCATCAGGTACGGCCCGTCCGGTACGCCATAGAAGCCCAAGGTCTGGCCAAAGTCTTCACTTTGCCGCGGCAGGCCCATCTTGGTGGCCGGGTCCCAAAGCCCACCCACGCCGATGATGGTGTTGAACATGAGCCGCGCGGTGATCTCGGCCGAGCGCTTGGCCTTGAGCTGCAACACGCTGTTGAACAGGTTCGGCACGTCGCCCAGGTTGTTGAAGAAGTTGGTCACCCCGGTGCGCACGAAGCGCGGGGTGACGTACTGGTAGCCGCTTACCATCGGCAGCAGCACCCATTGGTCCAGACGGTAGTTGAAGTGATAGACGCGCCGGTTGATCGACTCCAGCGGGTCGTACACGTTCAGCGCTTGCAGGGTGGAGCGCTCGAACTCGCGCTGGTCCAGCCCCGGGTTGAATTTCAGCTCACGCAGCGGGTCGAGGAAACCATCGGTCTCGGGCGCCAGTGGCGCTTCGGTGACTTGCGGGTCGGCCTCGACCACGCTGGCCCGGGGGGCGGTTTCGGCAGCCAGGGCGTGGCCGGCGGCGAACAGGGCAGTGGCGAAGAGGAGTTTGTTAACCACGGAAGAACTCCAGCATGGCGTCACTGTTGACGCGGTAATTGAGGTTGCCGCAATGGCCGCCATGGGGGTAAAGGGTCAGACGCTCACCGAACACCTTGCGCAGGAAGCCGATGTCACCAGGGCCGAGGATGACGTCGTCGGCGTTGTGCATCACGGCGATCTTGTCGCTGCTGCTCAGGTAGTCTTCAAGTGCATACAGGCTGACCTGGTTGACCAGTTGCAGGATGCTGTTGCCGTCGGTCCGGGCGCGCCACATGGGGATGACCTGCTCGGTCATGTAGCAGTCGAAGTCGCACTGCAGGGCACGCTTGAAGAATGGCGTGAGGCTGCTGCCCTCGGTGATCGGGAACTTCGGCGGAATGATCAGGCCGCGGCGGTTGATAAGGTCCGAGGTGAACGCAATGTCGGCCGCCGAGAAGCGGAACGAGGTGCCGATCAGCATGGCCATCTGCTCGTTGGACAGGTGCTGGCGCGACTGCTGGAAGTCGTACAGCAAGGCCTCATTGAGGTCGATGTAGCCCTTGTCCTGGAAGTAGCGGGTCAGCTTGGCCAACATCAGTTCGTAGAAGGTGGTGCTGCGGTCGATGCCCTTGACCTGGGTCTGCACCAGTTTGTCCAGGTTGTTGATCGAGGTGTACAGGTTGACCGGCGGGTTCAGCAGCAGTACGCGCTTGAAGTTGAAGCTGCGGCGGGTTTCGTCCAGGTGGCTGACAAAGGCAGCGTCGAGTGCGCCCAGGCTGTAGCCGGTGAGGTAGAACTCGCTGATCGGCAGGCGCGGGTGCTGGGCGCGCACGGCCTGCATCACCCGGTACATGTCTTCGGCATCCTCCTGGCTGACGCCTGGGGTGGCGAAGCGCGAGGCGGCGCTCATGAAGTCGTAACTGGTTGGCGACGACAGCTGCACCACGTGGAAGCCGGCCTGGTAGAACAGCTTCTTCAGGTATTCGTTGATGCTGCTGGTGTAGGGCGCACCGGTGCCGGCGATGATGAAGATCAGCGGCGCCTCGCGGTCCTGGCGGGCCAGGCGGTACTTGAGCTTTTTCACCGCCCAGAAATTGTCCGGCAGAGTGAATTCACGGTCCGGGCGCAGGTTGAGGCTGTAGTCGGACTGGTTGATTTCGTCATCTTCGGGCAGGGTGGGGCGCTGGTCCGGTGGCGTGGTGGCGATGGTTGCCTCGAACGGGTTGGTCAAGGGAAAACCATAGCTCGCGGCGTCGATATCCCGCGCCGAAGCGGCCACAGCCATGAGCAGGCCACCGAGCAAGGCAGCGAGGCGCAAAGATCGAAGCATGTAATCCCCCAAAAGAACGCAAGGTCGAGCAGTGTGCAGGCTAGGACCACAACGGGCCGGGCAAAGTTGCCAGGTGCGGTGGTCTTTGGTGTGCTTGTTATCTGCAACATAGCTGCAGGGAGGTGATTTTGCCTTACAACTGGGCATAAGCGATCATGGATGCTTTCGATTACCGCTATTGGAGAGCTGGATGTCTCGTTCGCTGCCGGCTGCGCTGCTTGTGCTGTTTCTGGGGCTCTGGCTTGCTGCCAGTTATGGTGTGCGCTATGGGCTGATGGAGGACGGGCAGTGGGTGGGGCTGTGCACGGCGCCGGCGGCGTACTGGCAGTGTGAGGTGCGGTCGTTGCTGGGGTTGGGCATTCATCATCAGGTGATGGCCTGGAGCGGGCTGGCGCTGGCGCTGCTGGCGCAGGTCGTTGCCGGCCGTGGCGGCTGGTGGCTGGCGGTGGTGGCGTTGGTGTTCGCGGTGCCGGCACTGGTGCTGTATACCGCCAGCATTGCCGTGTTCGCGCTGGTGCTGGCGGGGTTGCGGTTGGTCAGGTCGCCGGATCAAGGCTGAAAGGGGCCGCTTTGCGGCCCATCGCAGGCAAGCCAGTTCCCACAGGGACCGCGCCGATTTCATAGGCAGCATAACTCCTGTGGGAGCTGGCTTGCCTGCGATGGAGCGCGAAGCGGTCCCAAGGATATCAGGCCGGGCGCAGCCGCAAGCTCCGCCACAAGGCTGCGGTCATCAGCACACTGACCACTGCCCACCCCCAGGCCTGTTGGTTCTCCAACCCTTCCACAAACAACTGCGGCGCCACCCCGGCACCGACGATGAACGCCAGTAACGCCACCTCCGCACGCCGCGCCCGCACCGGCCACACTGCAAACACCAGCGCCGGCAACGCCAACGCCGCGCTGGGGAAGCTGCGGTAGCGTGGGTCGAACACCATCGCCAGCATGCTCACCGCCGCGGCAAAACCCGCCGCCAGCAACAGCCAGCCGGCCCGCGCCTGCAACCAGGCGTACAGGCGCTCGCGCCAGCCCGCGCGCCGTGCCAGGGCCAGCACGGCATGGGCCAGCACCTGCAGGTTCAGTCCTGCCAGCAGCACCGCCCACAGCCACTCCCCGGCAAAACGCGCATGGGTGCGCATCAGCTCGCCCCAAAGCCCCAGGCAGCCTGCCCCAAACGCTGCCAGCAACGGCAGCAGCATGGCTGCCGCCGGGGTGGCGGGGCGCCCGGCAAGCATCAGCATCACCACCGTCAGCACGGCACTGGCCAGCAACCACTGCGGCCAGTAAGGCAGGTTGCTCACCGGCCCTTCGAGTATGCCCTTGTCCTGCCGGTCGGCATCGTAAAGCCCCCAGTAACCACCAACCGCCCCTTCATTGGCGCGCTTCCATGGCTGGTCGAACGCCTCGATCAGGTTGTAGTGCCAGCCGTTGCTTTCGGCCATGGCCACGAACCCGCGAATGAAGCGCGCCTCGTTGACCCGGCTGGGCTGTGCGGTTTCGCGCTGGCGGCCTTCGCTGGGCCAGCCGGTTTCGCCGATCAGAATGTCCTTCGGCGCGAAACGCGTGCCGAACACCCGGCGCACATCGGCGACGTGGGCCAGGGCTTCGTCGATGCCCCGCGGGTCGTCTTCCCAGTAAGGCAGCAAGTGAATAGTCAGGAAGTCCACCGCAGGCGCTACCTGCGGGTGCTGCAACCAGAATTCCCACACATCGGCGTAGGTTACCGGCACCTTGACCTGGCTTTTCACCCGTGCGATCAGCGTGGCCAGGTGTGCGCCGGTCACCTCCTTGCGCAGCAGCGTCTCGTTGCCGACGATCACCGCACTGACCACGTCGGGGTTGGCATTGGCGGCGGCGATCAGTAGCTCGATTTCTTTCTCGGTGTCGGCCGGGTGGGCGTTGACCCAGGCACCCAGCATCACTTTCAGGCCATGCTTGCGTGCCAGCGCCGGGATTGCCTCAAGACCGGTCTGGGAATAGGTACGGATGCACTGGAAACGCTCGGCCAGCAACGCCAGGTCGGCATCCATGCGGGCCGGGCGCAGGCGCAAAGGCTGGTCGTAGGGCGACTGGTCCTTGTCGAACGGGGTATACGAGGCGCATTGCAGCTTGTGCGTCGGGCTGGCCGCGTCCGGCAGTTGCACCGGCTTGCCAAGCCCGTACCAGAGCCCTCCGAGCCCGAGCAGGGCGAGCAGGCAGGCAAGCAGGTACAACGGCAGCAGCAGGCGGGTAGAACTGGGCATCGGGCGGTCCATCGTCAGGCGCAAAAGGGTAGATAGTAGCCCGGCGCCAAACTTTTGGCATGCAAGGATCGCGCAGGGCGGCATAGGCCGATGGCGCTAATGGCATAGTGCTGTCGCATATGGGGCGGATATAGGTCGTAGCTGGAGCAGGTCGACTATTGTTGCAGGACCATGATGCAAATTCCGAGACCTGACGAGGGGATGCTTTGATGGCTGCTAATACAAAAATGCGACGTTTCCTGGGTGTGGGTACTGCCATGGTACTGGCCATGGGCGCGGCACAGGCAATGGCCAAAGAAGTCAGCATTGGTTACGTGGATGGTTGGGCTGACAGCGTGGCGACCACCAACGTGGCTGCCGAAGTGATCAAGCAGAAACTCGGCTACGACGTGAAGTTGCAGGCCGTTGCCACCGGGATCATGTGGCAGGGCGTGGCCACCGGCAAGCTCGATGCCATGTTGTCGGCCTGGTTGCCGGTAACCCATGGCGAGTACTGGGCCAAGAACAAGGACAACGTGGTCGACTACGGCCCGAACTTCAAGGACGCCAAGATTGGCCTGATCGTCCCTGAGTACGTCAAGGCGGTGAGCATCGCCGACCTCAAGACCGATGACACCTTCAAGCAGAAGATCGTCGGCATCGACGCCGGCTCCGGCGTAATGCTCAAGACCGACCAGGCAATCAAGGACTACGACCTGACCGGTTACAAGCTGCAGGCCAGTTCCGGCGCGGCGATGACAGCAGAACTGGGCCGTGCCTATGCCAAGCAGCAGTCGATTGCGGTGACCGGCTGGGTACCGCACTGGATGTTCGCCAAGTGGAAGCTGAAGTTCCTCGAAGACCCGAAAGGCGTGTATGGCGCCGCGGAAACCGTGAACAGCATCGGCAGCAAGGAACTGGCCACCAAGGCACCGGAAGTGGCGGAGTTCCTGAAGAAGTTCAACTGGCAGTCGAAGGACGAGATTGGCGAAGTGATGCTGGCTATCCAGGAAGGCGCCAAGCCTGAAGCGGCGGCCAAGGACTGGGTGGCCAAGCACCCTGATCGCGTGAAGGAGTGGACTGGCAAATAACAACCTGTCAGGGCCAGTTTTGCTGCTTCGCGGGTGAACCCGCTCCTACAGGGATATCACTGCCTTCCGGGCTGGTGATGCCCCTGTGGGAGCGGGCGTGCCCGCGAATGGGCCATCACTTTGTTACGCAACCGGTAAAACACCGTTGCATCTAAGACTAAGGTCGTCTGGTTGGCGTCCGATAGCCGCATAAAGTAAGGGTCGTGGGTTCCACCCCTATCTGTGCTGCTAGGACAAAAACAATGAACGACAGCATTTACCTCTCGATACAAAACAGCCCCCGCTTCAAGGAGCTGGTCACCAAACGCGAACGGTTCGCCTGGATTCTCTCGGCGATCATGCTCGGCCTGTACTGCGCCTTCATCCTCCTGATCGCCTACGGTCCTCAGATCCTGGGCACCAAGCTCAGCCCTGAGTCGTCGATTACCTGGGGTATTCCCCTGGGCGTCGGCCTGATCGTCTCGGCATTCGTCCTGACCGCCATCTACGTACGCCGCGCCAACGGCGAATTCGATGAGCTGAACAAGGCCATCCTGAAGGAGGCGCAACAATGATTCGCCACGCCAAAGCCCTGGCCGTACTGGCCTGCGGAGCCTTCGCACCCGCCGTGTGGGCCGCCGATGCCCTGACCGGCGAGGTGCAGAAGCAACCGCTGAACGTCTCCGCGATCGCCATGTTCGTGGCCTTCGTCGCCTTCACCCTCGGTATCACCTACTGGGCCTCCAAGCGCAACAAGTCGGCGTCGGACTACTACGCCGCCGGTGGCAAGATCACCGGCTTCCAGAACGGCCTGGCGATTGCCGGTGACTACATGTCGGCCGCCTCGTTCCTGGGTATTTCTGCACTTGTGTTCACCTCTGGCTACGATGGCTTGATCTATTCGATCGGCTTCCTGGTCGGCTGGCCGATCATCCTCTTCCTGATCGCCGAACGCCTGCGCAACCTGGGCAAGTACACCTTCGCCGACGTGGCCTCGTACCGCCTCGGGCAGAAGGAAATCCGCACCCTGTCGGCCTCCGGTTCGCTGGTGGTGGTGGCGTTCTACCTGATCGCGCAGATGGTCGGTGCCGGCAAGCTGATCGAGCTGCTGTTCGGCCTGGACTACCACGTGGCGGTGATCCTGGTGGGTATCCTGATGTGCCTGTATGTACTGTTCGGCGGCATGCTGGCCACTACCTGGGTACAGATCATCAAGGCCGTGTTGCTGCTGTCCGGTGCCAGCTTCATGGCGCTGATGGTGATGAAGCACGTGGGCTTCGACTTCAACACCCTGTTCTCCGAGGCAATCAAGGTGCACGCCAAGGGCGAGGCGATCATGAGCCCGGGCGGCCTGGTCAAGGACCCGATCTCGGCATTCTCGCTGGGCCTGGCGTTGATGTTCGGTACCGCCGGCCTGCCGCACATCCTGATGCGCTTCTTCACCGTCAGTGACGCCAAGGAAGCGCGCAAGAGCGTGCTGTACGCCACCGGCTTCATCGGTTACTTCTACATCCTCACCTTCATTATCGGCTTTGGCGCCATCCTGCTGGTCAGCACCAACCCGGACTTCAAGGACGCCGCTGGCGCCCTGCTGGGTGGCAACAATATGGCAGCGGTGCACCTGGCCAACGCAGTGGGTGGCAGCGTGTTCCTCGGCTTCATCTCGGCTGTTGCCTTCGCCACCATCCTGGCGGTGGTCGCCGGCCTGACCCTGGCCGGTGCCTCAGCGGTGTCCCACGACCTGTACGCCAGTGTATGGCGCAAGGGCAAGGCCAACGACAAGGACGAGATCCGCGTGTCGAAGATCACCACCGTCGCCCTGGGCGTACTGGCGATCGGCCTGGGTATCCTGTTCGAGAAGCAGAACATCGCCTTCATGGTCGGCCTGGCGTTCTCCATCGCGGCCAGCTGCAACTTCCCGGTACTGCTGCTCTCGATGTACTGGAAGAAGCTGACCACCCGCGGTGCCATGATCGGCGGCTGGCTGGGCCTGGTGAGCGCGGTGACGCTGATGATCCTCGGCCCGACCATCTGGGTGCAGATCCTCGGCCACGAGAAGCCGATCTACCCGTACGAGTACCCGGCTCTGTTCTCGATGCTGATCGCCTTCGTCGGTATCTGGTTCTTCTCGGTCACCGACAAGTCCAAGGCTGCCGAAGACGAACGTGCGCTGTTCTTCCCGCAGTTCGTGCGTTCGCAGACTGGCCTGGGCGCCAGCGGGGCGGTATCCCACTGATCCGGCACTGACGCTTCAGCAAAACGCCCCGCTTGCCGGGGCGTTTTGCTGTCCGGCACACCAGGCGGGATGTCGTTGGGAAATTTCAACAATTCGCTCGGAGGGTTCCCGTATTTTCCTTGTGGGTAAGTGCGAATAATCCAACCTGTCAACGGCGCTTTGCCTGATTGACTCTCAATCAAAAGCTTATGTCTACAGGTTTCCAGGAGATCTATTCGTGAAAGCATTCATGCTGGCACTTCCCTTCGTTGCACTCGTTGCCGGCCAGGCCATGGCCGGTGACCCGATCGAGAAACAGGTGCTCATCACTGCCACCGTGCCCACCGCCAACTTCTACGTCGAACCCGTCGGCGGCAACTGGATGAACGACCCGCAAGAGATGGCCTGGAACTCGTTTCAAGGCAACCTGACCCCCGTTCGCAAGCAGCTGCAGGCCAAGAGCACCATCGGCCCGATCACTGCCCACCTGCTGTCGCCGGCCGTGGTCAGCAGTGGCCTCGACGCCATCGACCTGGACGTGAAGATCGGCACCACCATTCTCACCACCAGCGCTGCAGAAATCCTCACCGAGACCGAGGCTGCGCCGGGTGCCATCGTCGACTTCGAAGTTGCCGCGCAGGTTCCGGCCGGTGGCTACAAGCCAGGCAACTACCAGGGCCTGGTCAGCATGATGTTCGAAACCGCCGCGCCCTGATTCGTCCTTACGTTTCTTATCCCTTCATCCGTTGTTGCTCATCTTCACCCCTTGGGTCGCGCCGGGGGTGAAGGCGGCGTCTTGCTTGCAGACAGGGTCATGGCCTTTTCCTCAACTACAAAGACTTTGCTGCTGACCGCATGCTTTGCCGTGCTCCCGGTCGCTGCCCTGGCTTCTGAGAATGCGATGGGCGTGGTCAGCCAGGCCCAGGGGCTGCCACGGGAGTTTGAAGAGCACTTTTTCGACGTGCCGCTGGCGGTGCGGGTGGATCTGGATGGCCGCTACCTGGGCGATGCCATGGTGGTGCTCAGCCGCGACGAGCGCGTGCAACTGCTGGAGTTCACCGACCATTTCGACAGCCGCGAGCCAGAAACCCTGCGCCGCCGCTGGCAGGAGCGCCTGGCATCGGGCCGCCCCCTGGGCGACTGCAAGCGCGACTGCCCGGATGGCTTGCGCGCTATCCACTACAGCCTGGTCAACTCGCAGCTTTCCTTGCTTACCCATGCCGCCGAGCTGGCCGGCGACGCACCGCGCTACCATGCCTTGCCCGACCAGGGCGGCGGGCTGCTGCTGCGCAACCAGCTCAACCTGGTCAGCGATGGCCGCGATACCAGTGGCCTGTTTTCTCTGGCAGGCCAGGGCAGCCTGGGCAACTGGACTACCCTGGGCGATGCCCAGTTCGACCGTGGCAGTGCGAGCAACCAGCAGACCCGCCACCGGGTCAGCCAGCTGTACGCCGAGCGCCTGCACGATGAACATTTCTTTCGCCTGGGCTACTTCACCCCGGGCGTGCAGGGCCTGACCCGACAGCCGCGGCTGCTCGGGCAGAGCCCCGATACCACGCTTGGCCTGATGTTCGGCAGCAGCGACAGCCTGCTGATCGACAATGGCCAGCCCAGTTCGACGCCAATCTACGTCACCCCCAACCGCCCCGGCGTGGTGGAGATCTACCGCAATGGCTCGCTGATCAACAGCCAGCCGGTGCAGCCTGGCTTGCAGACCCTGGATACCCGGGTGTTGCCAGGCGGCATCTATCAGGTCGAAGTGCGCCTGCTGGAAGATGGCCAGGAAACCGCCCGCACCGAAGAGTTCGTCTACAAGCCCAACAGCTGGCGCAACCCCGACAGCCGCTGGCGCTACAACCTGTACCTCGGCCAGCAGGCCAGCCTGCTCAGCAACTGGGACGAAGACCATGCCGACAGCCTCAGCGCCGGTGTCATTGCCAACTACCTGCTGCACCCGCGGGCAATCCTCGGTCTGTCCGTGCAGCAGGTGGACGAAGCCATGCAGTACGGCACCTCGCTGGACTGGGACGTGCTCGACCGCCTCAAGTTCTACGGCAACCTCTACCGCACCGAAGACCAGGGCAATGGCTACGACCTGCAGGTGATCCACAACCATGATCTGGGCTCGCTGGTGTTCAGCCACAGCCGTTCCTGGCTGGAAACCGTCAGGCGCCCGACCCACAGCCAATTCGTGCGCTACGAGGAACAGAGCCAGACCTCCATGTTGTTGACCCACCGCCTGAACAACCGCAGTACTGCCACCATTCGGCTGGCCCACAGCTCGGGCGCAGCCGACGGCGTCGGCATCGACCTGGGCTGGTCGTACTACGGCAAGTTGCTGGGTTCCGACGCCAACTGGCGCCTGAGTCTGTTCGACCGCCCCGGCACCCGCAGCAGCGGCGACACGCGCAGCCGTGGCGTCAACCTGACCGTGAGCATGAGCCTGGGTGGCCCCGGCGAGCGCATTGCCGCCAGCATCGGCAGCCGCACCTCCCATGATGGCGGGCGTGACCAGAATGCCTCGTTGTCCTACCAGCGCGACGTCGACCTGGGTGTTGTGCGCAGCCTTGGCGGTACCGTGACGGCGGACCGTTATGGCGCCGGTTTCGGTGGCGATGCCCAGTTCCAGAACGAGGTGCTGTATGGCGACGCCTATGCGCAGAGTTCGTCCTACAACGGTGAGATCAGCGCCGGCCTCAACCTGCAGAGCATCGTTGCCGTGGGCGAGGGCAAGCTGGCCATGACCGGCCAGTACCTGCCCCACGATGCCGGGCTGATCGTCGATGTCGAGAGCGACATCGACGGCCTGGCCCTGCGTGCCGACGACCAGTACGGGCTGAGTGCCACGCTGCACCCCGGTCGCAACCTGATCCCGGTGGGGGCCTACAAATCCGGCTACGTGCAGTTCGATCTCGACGGCGATAACGAAGCGGCGGCGGTGATCCAGCCGACCAGCTTCGACTACCACCTCAACCGCGGAGGCGTGGGTTATCGCAAGTTGCGGGTGATGCGCACGGTGACTGTGCTGGGGCGCCTGCTTGACCGCCATGGCCAGCCGATGCAGGGCGCGCAGGTGCTCAATCACGCCAGTCGTGGCGTCAGTGAAGCTGGAGGGCATTTTGCCGTGGAAATGAGTGAGTCAACGCCGACGCTGGAGGTGCGCAAGGGAGGGCAGGCGCTGTGCCTGCTTGAACTGGCGCTGACGCAACTCGAACGCGAGGGCGATGTATTGCTGGCAGGCGACCTGGCTTGTGAGCCGGGCAATATCGCTCGGATCGGGTCGGTACAAATGGAGGACAAGGGTTGAGCGAGTGCCTGAACAACAGAGGGGCGTCCCGACTGTCCTGGGGGTTATGGCTGTTGCTTGGCCTGGCCGCTGCCGGGCGAGAGGCTGTCGCCCTGGAAGCGCTCGTCAGCGCCGAGTACCTTGGGGATGCTTCGGGACGCTTCGAGAACACCACCCCGCTGGCGGCCTACTGCCAGCGCTGGTCTGCAGACTGCCGGGAAATGCGTGCCATGCAGCTTCCCATCACCTACGACCGCACGACAATCAAGAACAGCGGCGATGTACGTGACCATTTCTACGTTCAGTTGCCTTCAGCCCGGACGGTGGACGTGTTCAACAGTACTACCGGAGAGTCCCATCGCCTGAACTTCGAGTTTCTTGGCGTCAGTCAACAGGTTCAGGGCACGCCCGAATTACGCGTCAATCCTGTGTGGACCTACAACGTCAGGGGAGGCTGTTCGTATCGGCAGACATTCGGCTATGCCAGCCGCCCTTATGCCACGCATTACCTGTGGCTGGTACGCGACCCGAAGTCACCCGCCGGTTGCTACTCCATTCATGATGCGATGTCGACTGGGTATACGGTCAAGACTTCGGTCAGCAACATGGGCATCGCGTATCGGCTGACCATGCCCGAACCCAGTCGAATGAAGCCCGGCTTTTATACCGGTAGCCTGACCTACAGCATCGGGCCAGGTGGCGATTTCGACTTCGGCAATGGTGTCAGCGCTATCAATGGCAATAGCCTCACATTGAACTTTGAACTCGATGTGCAGCATGCCTTCGTCTTCGAGTTTCCCCCTGGGTCAGACCGGGCCGTGCTGGAGCCGCCAGGTGGGTGGAGTGCCTGGCTGGGAGGCCGGGGCGCGCCCCAGCGGTTACAGCGGGATGTTCCGTTTCGGCTCTGGTCCACAGGCCCGTTCAAGGTCTACAAGCTTTGCCAGCAATACCAGGGCAGTGGATGCGCCATCCGCAGTAGCGACAACCATAGCGTGCCAGTCGCCATTGCCTTGAGCCTGCCGGGGGGCATTCAGCACCAGGGCAAGCCGGTACAGAGGCTGGAACTGCCCACCGGCCGTGCCGCGGCATTGGCGTTCGAATCGGTGACACCGGTACTCAACCGCCCCGGGCAGTTGCATTTCACGGTGGGCCCAGAAGATGTCAAGGCCATGCTGGGCCACCCCGGCAGCCGCTATGAGGGCCTGGTGACGGTGGTGTTTGACGCAGAACTATGACCGGAAGCTTGTCTTTAGGAAGTTTCCTCAAGCGATAGGGAAATTTCCTGCATTTTGCGTGCGAGCAAAAGACCACAATCGATCCATTGATGCTGATTGGCTATCAAGGGCTTTCTGCTATGAGGACTCTGTCGTGAAACCACTTCGCTATTTCTGCCTGGCTTTGGCGCTGTTGCCGTGCATGGCCCATGCAGCGCCGGAGCTGAACGTCGGCGGGCTCTACGATTACCTGGAGGAGGGCAAGAGCACCTTGCTCAAGCGCGTACGCAATGGCGGTGATTCCACTGCCTTCGTCAAGGTCAGCGTGGTCGAGCTGGTGTATGACGGCAGCGCCGCCCCTCGCGAAGTGCCCCTCGACGGCCTGGCCCTGGAGCAGCGGGGCCTGGTGGTCAGCCCGGCACGGCTGATCGTGCCGGCGCGTGGTATGCAGGCAGTACGCCTGTTGTACCGCGGCGAGCGTGACAAGGAGCGCTACTACCGCCTGCGTTTCATCCCGGTGTTGCCGGAGCTGGGCGACGGCTTTGCCGTCAGCGAAGCCGAAGCCGAGCAGTACCGCGACAGCCTCAAGGCCGGCGTCAACCTGCTGGCCGGCTACGGCACGCTGCTGTTCGTGCGCCCCGACCAGACCCGCTATGAAACGCCGATCCGTCGTCAGGCTGGCGCGTTGACCGTGACCAACCAGGGTAACGCCACCGTGGTGCTCGACCACTTCCGCCAATGCCAGGCCCAGGATCAGGTTTGCGAGCCGGCCACCAAGCACCATCTGCTACCCGGGCGCACCCGCAAGTTCGAAGGCCAGGCCGCCAAGGTGCACCAGTTCGAGCTGCAGGAAGGGAGCGAGCGCAAGGCCATGGTGCTGGAAGGATGAGCCCCGCTGCTGCAGCGTATCAGCCAGGCGAGGTGGGCGATGCATAGAGCACTGGTCGTCGACGACCACCCCTTCATCCGCTCCACGGTGTGCATGCTGTTGCGCCAGGAGCGCCTGCAGGTCATCGGCCAGACCGACAACGGCATCGATGCGGTGCGCATGGCGCGCGAGCTGGCCCCCGATATCATCATCCTCGACATCAGCCTGCCCGGGCTCGACGGCATGGAGGTGATCGCCCGGGTCAAGCGCCTCGAACGCCCGGTCAAGACCCTGGTGCTGACCTCGCACCTGGCAGAGGCGTATTCCCTGCGTTGCATGCAGGCCGGGGCTGCCGGTTTCGTCTCCAAGACCAACGACCTGGGCGAGCTGAACAAGGCGGTACGTGCGGTGCTGTCCGGGTTTACCTATTTCCCCGACGTGGTCATGAGTTCGGTGCACAGCCACGAACTGCATGCCACCGACGCCCAGCGCATCGCCAGCCTCAGCGACCGCGAGCTGATGATCCTGCAGCACCTGGCCCGTGGCCTGAGCAACAAGGCAGTCGGCGAGGCCATGCTGCTGAGCAACAAGACCGTCAGCACCTACAAGGGGCGCCTGCTGGAAAAATTGCGCCTGAACTCGCTTATCGACATGGCGGATTTCGCTCGTCGCAACCAGCTGATCTGAACCGTGCGTGCAATCTGGCTGCTGTTGTTGTGCTGTGTATTTCCCCTGCCGGGCCTGGCTGTGCCCGTATTCCATGGCCGCGCTACCTTCGAGGGGCCACGTGCGGAGCCGGCCGGCAGTGACCTGCGCTGGCTGTGGCAGCAACGGGTGTTGCGCCTTGGGGTGCTGGGCAGCGACCAGCCGCCGCTGGATGTGCTCGGCAACGGGCGTGCCTACGAGGGGATCACGGCCGACTACGCGGGGCTGGTGGCCGAACATCTGCACCTGGACATGCAGGTACAGGTGTTCGACTCGTTCGAGGCGGCGGTCGCAGCGTTGCACGAGGGCAGGGTCGACATGCTCGGTTCGGTCACCACTCAGCAGGCGCAGCAGGCCGGCTTGCACCTGTCGTCACCCTACGCCGAGGACCACCCCTTGCTGTTGGCCCAGGAGCGCAAGGTCGACATCGAGGGCACCGAGCGGCTGCGGCTGGTAATGGTGGATGGCTACCGAACAGCGGAGCAGGTCAGCCAGTACTACCCGCAGGCCAACCTTCAGGTACACCCCACCGCGTTCAGTGCCCTTGCCGCGCTGGCCCTCGGCCAGGCCGACCTGTACCTGGGAAATGCACTGGTCGCACGTTACGTACAGGGGCGCAGCCCATTCAGCGGTGTGGAGGAAATCGGCCATGCGGACCTGCCGCGCCAGGGCATCGGCTTTGCCATGCTCGACAACGGTACGCCCCTGCCGCGGCTGGTGGACACTGTGCTGGCGGGTATCAGCGCGAACCAGCGTGCACGCATACAGGCGCGCTGGAGCCCGCTGGCGAGCGGCGCGCGTTCGCGCCAGGCGGTGCACTTGAGCGAGGCTCAGCAGCGCTGGCTGGCTGCCAACCCGAAGGTGCGGGTGTTGGTGGACGAGCAAGTGCTGCCGCTGAGCTATCGCGACAGCAAGGGCCAGTTGCGCGGCCTCACCCTCGATGTGCTGCAACTGATCACCCGGCGTACCGGCCTTGAGTTCGACGTGCAGTCAGGGGCGGGCGTGGAGCAAATGATCGGCCAGGTAACCCAGGGCAAGGCGCAGCTGATTGCCGGGCTGCCCTACAGCGACAGCCTGACGCAGCGACTGGATTTCAGCCGTGCCTACCTCAGTGCTTCGCGGGTATTGGTCAGCCGCACGGGCGCCCAGGCGCCGGCCAGCCTCGAGCAACTGGCCGGGCGGCAGGTGGCGCTGGTCTGGGGCAGTGCAATGGTCGAACTGCTGCGGGAACTATATCCGCAGGTGCGCCAGCACTTGCTGCACGGCCCGCTGGAGGCCCTGCACGCGGTTGCCGATGGCCGGGTGGACGCGGCCTTGCTGACCCTTGACGACGCCCGGCCACTGGTCGCCCGCTGGTACCCCGGGCAGTTGCAGGTCAGTGCCAGCCTGGCCCTGCCGCCAGCGCACTTCGCCCTCGCCGGGGCCCGGGGTGCCAGCGAGCTGCTGGGCATCATCGACAGCGCGTTGCTCAGCCTTGCGCCGCACGAGACCAATGCGCTGGTGCGCCGCTGGCGCAACCCGATGATCGTCCCCGACGGCGCATGGCCGCGCTTGCGCGGCAAAATCCTGATCGGCTTTGGCATTGCCCTGTGCCTGCTGCTGATGGCCTTGCTGTGGATTCGCTACCTGGGCCGGTTGCAGGTACGGTTGCGGCGGGCCAAGCGTGCGGCAGATGCGGCCAACCAGGCCAAGACCGAATTTCTCGCCACCATCAGCCACGAGATCCGCACGCCGTTGCATGCGGTGCTGGGCATGCTCGAGCTGGCCCAGCGCAAGGCCGCGCAAGGTGTGCTTGATCGCCTGGCCATAGAGGTGGCTACCGAGGCGGCGCGCGGGTTGAAAGAGCTGATTGGCGACATACTCGACATCACCCGCATCGAAACGGGCCATCTGCAGCTTTCGCCACAACGGGTACGCGTGAGCGAGCTGGTCGGGCGGGTGGTGCAACTGTTCGAGCAACTGGCCCGTGGCAAAGGCCTGGAGTTGCAGATGCAGCTGAGTGGGGCAGTGGGAGCCGAGGTCATGCTCGACCCCCTGCGTTTCAAGCAGGTGCTGGCCAATCTGCTGAGCAACGCGATCAAGTTCACCCAGCGCGGGCGCATCGTGGTCAGCCTGCAGGCGGCTCCGGTAGACGGGCAGCTCGATATCGTGCTGCGGGTCAAGGACAGTGGCGTGGGCATCGCCGCCAGCGAGCTGGCGGCACTCGGCGAGCCGTTCAGGCAGGCCAGCAACCAGCGCCAGTCGCCACGTGCCAGCACGGGCCTGGGTTTGAACATCAGTCGCAGCTTGTGCCAGTTGATGGGCGGCAAGTTACAGCTGCGCAGCACGCTAGGGGAGGGCACCGAGGTGCAGGTGGAGCTCAAGTTACCGTTGTTGCCGAGCGCGGGAGCGCCACCTGGCACATCCTCCTTGCCGGATGTCGAACCAGGCGCGCGGCTGCGGGTATTGGTGGTGGACGACTATCCGGCCAACCGGCTGCTGTTGGCGCAGCAGCTGGATTATCTCGGCCACCAGGCCCGGGTGGCGGAAGATGGCGCACAGGCCTTGCGCCTGTGGTTGAAGGAGCATTTCGATGTGGTCATCAGTGACTGCAACATGCCGAGGCTGGATGGCGACGGACTGGCCCGAGCCATCCGCGAGCACGAGCGCCGCAGCGGGCGCCCGCGTTGCCGGTTGATCGGCCTGACCGCCAGCGCCCAGGAGGTCGATCGCAGGCGCAGCTGCGAGGCGGGGATGGATGATTGCCTGTTCAAGCCCCTGGACCTCGACAGCCTGACCCAGGCCCTGATCAGCGCACGGCCAGTGCCGGAACCCGATGACGGCAGCAGCCTGCTCGACCTGCAGCACCTGAGGCACCTGGTGGGCAACGACGAAGCTGCGCTGAAGGCGCTGCTGGGCGATCTGCGCGCCAGCAATCGTGAGGACCTGCAGCGCCTGGAAAGCCTCGGCGATGCGCCAGAGGCCATCGCCGGCCTGGCCCATCGGGTAAAGGGCGGCGCACGCATTGTCCGCGCCGGTGCCCTGGTTGCCCTGTGCGAGCAGGTCGAACGGTGTTGCCACGCCCAGCCGGTGGAGCGCGCTGCGCTCGGCCTGGCGGTACGTGCCATGGGCGACGCCATGCGGCGCCTCGAACGGCAGCTGGTGCGCCAGGCCGGGCAGGGCGTGGTGGGGTCATATCATGCCGAGCAACAACAACACCAACAGGATCACCAGCACCACGCCGATGATGCCGGACGGGCCATAGCCCCAGCTGCGCGAGTGCGGGAAGACCGGTAAGCCACCAATCAGCAGAAGGATCAGGATGATGATGAGGATCGTGGTCATGACGGAGTCCTTGCGTGGTTGAGGGTCAAGGGCCTCGGACTGCTGGCCTCTTGTAAATAAGGACTGGTGGTGAGTGTCAAAGATTCCATTTGTGTGCTGCCTGTACCGGCCCCTTGTTTAGACTCCTTTCACCAGTCAGCAGAACAAGGCCAGCCACCATGCAAAACCGCATCATGATCACCGGCGCCGGGTCCGGCCTCGGTCGCGAGATCGCCCTGCGCTGGGCGCGCGAGGGCTGGCGCCTGGCGCTGGCCGATGTCAACGAAGCCGGCCTGCGCGAAACCCTGGAGCTGGCCCGCGCAGCCGGTGGCGATGGCTTTGCCCAGCGTTGCGACGTGCGCGACTACAGCCAGCTCACCGCCCTGGCCCAGGCCTGCACCGAGCAGTTCGGTGGTATCGATGTGATCGTCAATAACGCCGGCGTTGCTTCGGGCGGGTTCTTCGCTGAACTGTCGCTGGAGGACTGGGACTGGCAGATCGCGGTCAACCTGATGGGCGTGGTCAAGGGCTGCAAGGCCTTTCTGCCGCTGCTGGAGCGCAGCAAGGGGCGAATCATCAACATCGCCTCGATGGCTGCGCTGATGCAGGGGCCGGGCATGAGCAACTACAACGTGGCCAAGGCCGGCGTACTGGCCCTGTCGGAAAGCCTGCTGGTCGAGCTACGCGAACTGGAAGTGGCGGTGCACGTGGTGTGCCCGTCTTTCTTCCAGACCAACCTGCTGGACTCGTTCCGCGGGCCGAACCCGGCGATGAAAGCCCAGGTTGGCAAGCTGCTTGAAGGCTCGCCGATCAATGCGGCGGACATCGCCGAATACATCCACCGGCAGGTTGCCGCTGGTGAGTTCCTCATCCTGCCCCATGAGGCCGGGCGCCAGGCCTGGAAACTGAAGCGTCAGGCACCTGAGCGGCTGTATGACGAGATGGCTGAGATGGCGGTGAAAATGCGGGCCAAGGCTCAGTAGCGATGATTCGTCTGTAAGGAAAGTTACCGGCAGATGTAGGGTGCTTCTGAATCACGGTAGAACTATTGAGTAGCCCTATGCTGTCAAGGCAGGCTCCGGTTTTCCCTTTCGCTGGAGGAACGGAGCATGCTAGTAATAGGGCGCGAAGTGGGAGAGATCATCGTGATTGGTGATGACATTCGGATCATGGTCGTGGAAACGCGGGACGGGATGGTGCGCTTTGGCGTGGATGCACCGCGGCAGGTACCGGTGCATCGGGCCGAGGTGTACAAGCGCATCAAGGAAGGGCAGCAGGCCAAGGCCCGCAGGGTTTGATGTTGCCTGTGCCGGCCTCTTCGCGGGCACTGCACCGCCCTCAAGACTTGTGAAATTCCTGTGGGAGCGGGCGAGCCCGCGAAGAGGTCAGACCTGTTAGTCGAGCAGCTCGCGGGGCACATCATGCTTGGCCAGCAACTGGCACTGCTGGCTTTCCGGGTCGAACAGGATGAACGCCTGGCCCTTGGCCAATGCCTGGCGCACCCGCAGCACGCGGGTTTCCAGCGGGGTGTCGTCGCCGTTGTCGGTACCGTCACGGGTGACGAAGTCCTCGATCAGGCGGGTCAGGGTTTCGGCTTGCAGTTGGTCGTAGGGGATCAGCATGGTGGGCGTTGCCTAGGTGTTGGTGGGGGCATGCTACGCGAAACATTCGGGTCTTTGAGCTCGCGTTGCGGCCCACTCGCCGGCAAGCCAGCTCCCACAGGGACAGCACAAAGCCTGGGCCTGTGGTGATCCTGTGGGAGCTGGCTTGCCGGCGATTGGGCTGCAAAGCAGCCCCCAGGGCCCTCAGCCCTTGTTGCCAACCAGGCTATCCACCGCCGGCACCCGCGTATCGCTTTCCATCTGTGCATCATGTTCCAGCTGGTGGCTGAAGCGCTCCAACGACGCATTGGCCGGCTGCGAATCACTGGCAAACACCGGCGGGCTCAGCAGGTACGCCGACAACAAGCGGCTCAACGCCGCCAGGCTGTCGATGTGTGTTCGCTCGTAGCCATGGGTGGCATCGCAACCAAAGGCTACCAGCGCGGTACGAATATCGTGCCCCGCCGTCACTGCCGAATGGGCATCGCTGAAGTAGTAGCGGAACAGATCGCGCCGCACCGGCAGGTCGTGGTCGCCGGCCAGTTTCAGCAGGTGCCGGGACAGGTGGTAGTCGTAAGGCCCCGACGAGTCCTGCATGGCCACGCTCACTGCATGTTCGCTGGAGGCCTGCCCGGGCGCCACCGGGGCGATGTCGATGCCGACGAACTCGCTGACGTCCCAGGGCAGGGCGCCAGCCGCTCCCGAGCCGGTCTCTTCGGTGATGGTGAACAGCGGGTGGCAGTCGATCAACGGTTGGCGGCCGCTTTCCACCACGGCTTTCAGCGCCGCCAGCAGCGCTGCCACGCCGGCCTTGTCGTCCAGGTGGCGGGCGCTGATGTGGCCGCTTTCGGTGAATTCGGGCAGCGGGTCGAAGGCAACGAAATCACCGATGCTTACACCCAGCGCCTCGCAGTCGGCGCGGGTGGCGCAGTAGGCGTCCAGGCGTACCTCAACGTGCTCCCAGCTGACCGGCATCTGGTCGATGGCGGTGTTGAAGGCATGCCCGCTGGCCATCAGCGGCAGCACGCTGCCCCGGTATACGCCGGTATCGGTGAACACGCTGACCCGGCTGCCTTCGGCGAAGCGGCTGGACCAGCAACCGACCGGCGCCAGGGCCAGGCGGCCGTTGTCCTGCAACTGGCGCACGCTGGCGCCGATGGTGTCCAGGTGAGCGGACACGGCGCGGTCGGGCGAGGTCTGGCGGCCCTTCAGGGTGGCGCGGATGGTGCCGCGGCGGGTCAGCTCGAAAGGGATGCCCAGTTCGTCCAGGCGCTCGGCCACGTAGCGCACGATGGTGTCGGTGAAACCGGTGGGGCTGGGGATGGCGAGCATCTCCAGCAGCACGCGCTTGAGGTAGTCGAGATCGGGTTCGGGATGTCGGTCGGACATGGTTGGGGGACTCCTTTACTCCTGTGCCGGCCTCGTCGCGGGCACGCCCGCTCCTACAGGAACCCCACAAGTCTCGAGGGCTGTGCTGGACCTGTGGGAGCGGGCGAGCCCGCGAAGAGGCCATCAGCCTTTACGCCAAAGGCCGGCTATGCGGAAACAGCAGATCGATAAAACGCTCGGCGGTCGGTTGCGGTTCATGGTTGGCCAAGCCGGCACGCTCGTTGGCCTCGATGATCACGTACTCCGGTTGCCCGGCATCACGCACCATGAAGTCCAGCCCCACCACCGGGATCTCCAGCGCCCGTGCAGCGCGCACGGCGGCGTCGGCCAGCACCGGGTGCAGGCGTTCGGTCACGTCTTCCAGGGTGCCGCCGGTGTGCAGGTTGGCGGTGCGTCGCACGGCCAGGCGCTGGCCGGCGGGCAACACGTCGTCGTAGCCAAAGCCCGCCGCGCGCAGGGTGCGCTCGGTTTCGTCATCCAGTGGAATGCGGCTTTCGCCACCGGTTGCGGCCTGGCGCCGACGGCTCTGGGCATCGATCAGCTCGCGGATGCTGTGCTTGCCATCGCCCAGCACTTGCGCTGGGTGACGGATGGCTGCCGCCACCACTTCGTAGCCGATCACCACGATGCGCAGGTCATGCCCGGCATGGAAGCTTTCCAGCAACACGCGGCTGTCGAACTGGCGGGCATGCGCCACGGCTTGGGTGATGTCGTCGATGCAGGTGAGGTTCACCGCCACTCCCTGGCCTTGCTCGCCATCGACCGGCTTGACCACCACCGCGCCATGCTCTTCGAGAAACGCCAGGTTGTCGTCGGCATTGCCGGCCAGCTGCTGCGCCGGCACCTGCAGCCCGGCATTGTGCAAGGCATGTTGGGTAAGGCGCTTGTCCTGACACAGGGTCATGGTCACGGCGCTGGTCAGGTCGCTGAGCGACTCACGGCAGCGAATGCGGCGCCCGCCCAGGCTGAGGGTGAACAGGCCGCCAGCGGCATCGTCCACTTGTACCTCAATGCCTCGACGCAGCGCTTCGTCGACGATGATGCGTGCGTAGGGGTTGAGGTCGGCTTGAGGCCCCGGCCCCAGAAACAGCTGTTCGTTGATGCCGTTCTTGCGCTTGACCGCGAAGGTCGGCAGGTTGCGAAAACCCAGCTTCTGGTAAAGGCGCTTGGCCTGGCGGTTGTCGTGCAGCACCGACAGGTCCAGGTAGGCCAGGCCGCGGCTCATGAAGTGTTCGATCAGATGGCGCACCAGCACCTCGCCCACGCCGGGGCGGGTGCAGTGCGGGTCTACCGCCAGGCACCAGAGGCTGCTGCCGTGCTCGGGGTCGTCGAACGCCTTGGCGTGGTTCAGGCCCATGACACTGCCGATTACCGCGCCGCTGTCTTCGTCCTCGGCCAGCCAGTACGCCGGGCCGCCCAAGTGCAGAGGCGTAAGCAGCTCGGCGTCCACCGGCAACATGCCGCGCGCCTGGTACAGGGTGTTGATCGCCTGCCAGTCGCCCGGGTTCTGCGCCCGGCGCACGCGAAAGCCGCGGAACACCCGCTGCGCCGGGCGGTAGTCGGTGAACCACAGGCGCAGGGTGTCGGACGGGTCGAGGAACAGTTGCTGCGGGGCCTGGGCCAGCAGCTGCTGCGGCGCGGCCACGTACAGGGCGATATCGCGCTCGCCGGGGCGTTCTTCCAGCAGGTCGGCGGCCAGGTCGGCCGGGTTGGGGTAGGTGTGGCCGATCAGCAGCCGGCCCCAGCCGCAATGTACTGCGCGCGGCTGGTTGTGGGGCTGGCTGCCGTCGCCGGCCAGGCGCGCCTGCAGGCGCTCGTAGGACGGCGCCTGGCCGCGCAGCAGGCGCTGACCGTAAGCGATTTCATGGGCTTTCATCGGTCAGATTCCTTGTTCGCTCAGCCACAGGTTCAGCGCCGCCAGCTGCCACAGCTTGGAGCCGCGTAGCGGTGTCAGCTGGCCGTGCGGGTTGCTCAGCAGGCGGTCGAGCATGGCCGGGTTGAACAGCCCGCGGTCCTGGCTGGGGTCGGTCAGCAGTTCACGTACCCAGCCGAGGGTGGCGCCTTCCAGATGCTTCAGGCCCGGCACCGGGAAGTAGCCCTTCTTGCGGTCGATCACCTCGTGCGGGATCACCCGCCGCGCCGCCTGCTTGAGCACCTGCTTGCCGCCGTCGGGCAGCTTGAAGCGTGCCGGAATGCGTGCCGAAAGCTCCACCAGCCGGTAGTCGAGGAATGGTGTGCGTGCCTCCAGGCCCCAGGCCATGGTCATGTTGTCGACCCGTTTGACCGGGTCGTCGACCAGCATCACCGTGCTGTCCAGGCGCAGCGCCTTGTCTACCGCATCGGGGGCGCCAGGGCGGGCGAAGTGTTCACGGACGAAGTCGCCCGCTGCGTCGCTTTCCAGCAGCCAGGGTGCCTGCACGGTGTCGCGGTACTCGGCGTGGCTGCGATCGAAGAAGGCTTCGCGGTAGGCGGTAAAGGCATCCTCTGCGCCGTCCACCTGCGGGTACCAGTGGTAGCCGGCGAACAGCTCGTCGGCGCCCTGGCCGCTTTGCACGCCCTTGCAGTGCCTGGCCACTTCCCGCGACAGCAGGTAGAAGGCGATGCAGTCATGGCTGACCATGGGTTCGCTCATGGCGCGGAAGGCGGCTGGCAACTGGTCGATGATTTCGTGCTCGGCAATGCGCAGCTGGTGGTGACGGGTGCCGTAGTGCTTGGCGATCAGGTCGGAGTACTGGAACTCGTCGCCGCGTTCGCCACCGGCATCCTCGAAACCGATGGAGAAGGTCGACAGGTCATCCACGCCCACTTCGCGCAGCAGGCCGACCAGCAGGCTGGAATCGACCCCGCCAGACAGCAGTACACCTACGTCCACTGCTGCCCGTTGGCGAATGGCCACGGCGTCGCGGGTGGCGTCGAGCACGCGGGTGGTCCAGCCTTCCAGGTCCAGCTCACGTTCATCGGGGTTGGCGCCGTAGTGCAGCTGCCACCAGGTCTGGCGTTCCACTTCGCCATGACGATCGATGCGCATCCAGGTACCGGGTTCCAGCTTTTGCACGTTGGCCAGCAGGGTGCGTGGCGCCGGCACCACGGCGTGGAAATTCAGGTAGTGGTTGAGTGCCACCGGGTCGAGCATCGGGTCGATGTCACCACCTTTGAGCAGCGCTGGCAGGGTCGAGGCGAAGCGCAGGCGCTCGCCGTTGCGCGACAGGTACAAGGGCTTTACGCCCAGGCGGTCGCGGGCGAGGAACAGGCGCTGGTTGTCGCGTTCCCAGATGGCCAGGGCGAACATGCCATTGAGCTTGGGCAGCAGGGCCGCGCCCCAGGCGTGGTAGCCCTTCAGCAACACCTCGGTGTCGCCGTCGGACCAGAAACTGTAGCCCAGGGCCTGCAGCTCCTGGCGCAGTTCGGGGAAGTTGTAGATGGCGCCGTTGAAGGCCAGCGACAGGCCCAGGGTGTTGTCCACCATCGGCTGGGCAGAGCCGTCGGACAGGTCCATGATTTTCAGGCGCCGGTGGCCGAGGGCGATCGGGCCTTGGCTATGGAAGCCCCAGGCATCCGGGCCGCGGGGCGCCAGGTGGTGGGTTATGCGCTCTACCGCAGCCAGGTCGGCTGGGCGAGGGGCTTGGTCGATGGGTGTAAAACGCAACTCTCCTGCTAATCCGCACATAGGTCCTTACCGGTTTTTCCGTTGGGGAGGGGGTGCCCCGGATTAGGGCACCTTAAGGAACTGACCCATGTGGTTTGCGAGAGTTTTAGATCGATCTGTTATATGGGGCTGCTGCGCAGCCCTTCGCGGGCTCGCCCGCTCCCACAGGTTCACCACCGGCCTGGGGCCTTGCGCGGTCCCTGTAGGAGCTGGCATGCCGGCGATTGGGCTGCGCAGCAGCCCCCGGCCCGATCACTTCCCGCGAATCAACCTGCGCAAGGCAAACCGATTCGGGTGGCACGCCTCCGCCACCGCCCGTGGCATCGGCAGCGGTTCCCCGCATACCCACGCCGCCACCAGTTCGCCGCTCAACGGCGCCGTGATCAACCCGCGCGAGCCGTGCCCGCTGTTCACATACAACCCATCCAGCCAGGGGCAGGCCACATCCGGCACCTGCCGCGCATCCCGGCCCAGCACTGCATAGGCCTGGGCGAACGCCTGCGCATCCGCCACCGGCCCGACGATCGGCAGGTAATCCGGGCTGGTGCAACGGAACGCTGCACGCCCCTGCAACTGCCCGGGGTCCAGTTCGGCGGCGCCCAGGCGCTGGGCAAGGTCGACCGAAATCTCGTCCAGCAATGCCAGGTTGCCCTGGTGCTCGGCTACCGTCGGCGCCAGGTCTGTGCTGTGGAAGTCGAAGCTCGCGCCCAAGGTGTGTTCATCGCCGCGCGGCGGCGCTACATAGCCTTCCGCACACACCACGGTGCGCAGCGCGCGGCTGCTGGGGGTGGCCGGCAGGCGGGTGATCTGCCCGCGGATGCGCTTGAGCGGCAGCTGCGCGCATGGTTCGAAGCGCAGTATGTCGGCGGCACCGGCCAGCACCACCACCGGCGCGCTGGCCAGCAAACGTTCGCCAGCCCAGGCTTGCCACTGCCCGTCGACCTTGCGCAGCTCGAGCACCTCCTGGTGCGTCAGCAGGCGAATACCCGGGTGCTGCAACTGCTGCTGGCACAGCGCCGGCGGGTGCACCCAGCCACCTTCGGGATAGAACAGCCCGCCAGCCGGCAAGGCCACACCTGCGATGGCTTCGGCTTCTGCACGTTCCAGCGAGTGCAGCAGGCCATGTTCGAAGGCCCCAGCCAGTTTGCCCTGGCGTTCGGCTTCCTTGCTGTCGAAGGCCAGTTGCAGCACGCCGCAGGCATCCCAGTCGTGGCCACGTTGCAGGCGCTGCAGCTGGCGCCGGGTGTAGCCGAAACCGGCGAGGATCATCTGCGACAACGCCGTGCCATGGGCGGACAGCTTGAGGTACAGCACCCCTTGCGGGTTACCCGAAGCTTCCCGAGCTGGCGTGTCGTGGCGTTCCAGCACGGTAACCTGCCAGCCACGCCGTGCCAGGCTGGCGGTGGTGGTGCTGCCGGCGAGCCCGGCGCCTATCACCAGCGCTTCACGCGGCCCCGCAACGGCAGCCGGGCGCGCATACCATGGCGCACCGGGGCTGGGCACAGGGCCGACATAGGCGCCGCTCATCACTTCCCATTTCTTGCCGATGCCCGGCACCTTCTTCATGGCGAAGCCGGCATCGACCAGGCTGCGGCGTACCCAGCCGGTGGTGGTGAAAGTGCCTAGCACCGTGCCCGGGTGTGACAGCCGTGCCAGTTGCGCGAACAGCTCCGGGGTCCACATGTCGGGGTTCTTGGCCGGCGCGAAGCCGTCGAGGAACCACACATCGATCTGCGCATCGAGTTGCGGCAGCTGCTCCAGTACGTCGCCTATCAGCAGGGTGAGGGTGACCCGGCCGTTGTCGAAGGTGAACTGCTGGAAGCCAGGGTGCACCGCCACGTACTGCTCCAGCAGGGGCTGGCTGTAGGCCGCCAGTTCCGGCCACAGGCGTATGGCACGGGCCAGATCGTCGCGACCGAGGGGGTATTTTTCGACGCTGACGAAATGCAGGCGGGCCTCGGCATGGGCGTGCTGCTCGAACAGTTGCCAGGCGCAGTAGAAATTCATGCCGGTGCCGAACCCGGTTTCGCCGATCACCACGCAGGCGTGCGGGGCGAGGTTGGCAAAGCGCTCGGCCAGACGGGTTTGCCCGAGAAACACGTGCCTGGTTTCTTCGATGCCTTCGTTGACTGCGAAATAGACGTCGTCGTATTGCCGCGAATGGGGGCGGCCCTGGTCGTCCCAGTCGATCTGGGCGTGCTGGAGGAGGGTGGACATGGTTGGCTCGGTTGCAGCGGATGGGCGGATTTTATGCCATCTGAGGATTTTGCGCTGGCTGTGCCGGCCCTATCGCCGGCAAGCCAACTCCCACAGGTACTGCACAAGCCTTCAAATCCGCTAGTCTTGCTTATCCATTGAAGGAGCCAGTGCATGTTCGAATCCGCAGAAATCGGCCACAGCATCGACAAGGAGGCTTACGACGCCGAGGTACCCGCTTTGCGCGAGGCCCTGCTCGAAGCCCAGTACGAACTCAAGCAGCAGGCGCGCTTCCCGGTGATCGTGCTGATCAACGGTATCGAAGGCGCCGGCAAGGGCGAGACGGTCAAACTGCTGAACGAGTGGATGGACCCGCGCATGATCGATGTGCTCACCTTCGACCAGCAGACCGACGAAGAGCTGGCCCGCCCGCCGGCCTGGCGCTACTGGCGGGCCCTGCCACCCAAGGGGCGGATGGGCGTGTTCTTCGGCAACTGGTACAGCCAGATGCTGCAGGGGCGGGTGCACGGGGTGTTCAAGGATGCCGTGCTCGACCAGGCCATCACCGGCGCCGAACGGCTGGAGGAGATGCTGTGCGACGAGGGGGCGCTGATCATCAAGTTCTGGTTCCACTTGTCCAAGAAGCAGATGAAGGCGCGGCTGAAATCGCTCAAGGACGACCCGCTGCACAGCTGGAAAATCAGCCCGCTGGACTGGCAGCAGTCGGAAACCTACGACCGTTTCGTGCGCTTTGGTGAGCGCGTTCTGCGCCGCACCAGCCGCGACTATGCACCGTGGCATATCATCGAAGGCGTCGACCCGAACTACCGCAGCCTGGCGGTAGGGCGCATCCTGCTGGAAAGCCTGCAGGCGGCACTGGCCAGCAACCCCAAGGACAAGCACCGGGGCAACGTTGCACCGCTGGGCCGCAGCATCGACCAGCTTAGCCTGCTCGGCGCGCTGGACATGACCCTGCGCCTGGACAAGGCCGACTACCAGGAGCAACTGGTCACCGAACAGGCCCGCCTGGCAGGCCTGCTGCGTCACAAGCACATGCGCCGGCATGCCTTGGTGGCGGTGTTCGAAGGCAACGACGCTGCCGGCAAAGGAGGGGCGATCCGCCGCGTGGCGGCAGCGCTGGATCCGCGCCAGTACCGCATCGTGCCAATTGCCGCACCCACTGAAGAAGAACGCGCGCAGCCATACCTGTGGCGGTTCTGGCGGCACATTCCGGCGCGTGGCAAGTTCACCATCTTCGACCGTTCCTGGTATGGCCGGGTGCTGGTGGAACGTGTGGAAGGCTTCTGCAGCCCGGCCGACTGGATGCGTGCCTACAGCGAGATCAACGATTTCGAGGAACAGCTGGTGAATGCCGGCACGGTGGTGGTCAAGTTCTGGTTGGCGATCGACCAGCAGACCCAGCTGGAGCGTTTCGAAGAGCGCGAGCAGATCCCGTTCAAGCGTTACAAGATCACCGAGGATGACTGGCGCAACCGCGACAAGTGGGACGACTATGTCCAGGCGGTGGGCGACATGGTCGACCGCACCAGCACCGAGATTGCGCCGTGGACGCTGGTGGAGGCCAACGACAAGCGCTGGGCGCGGGTGAAGGTGTTGCGCACCATCAACCAGGCGCTTGAGGCGGCGTTTGCCAGGGACAAGAAATAGCCAGGCTTGTTGGTTGCCTGTTCTGGCCTCTTCGCGGGCACGCCCGCTCCCACAGGATTTGCACACACTCTGAATCTTGTGGGGTCCCAGTGGGAGCGGGCGTGCCCGCGAAAGGGCCAGAACAGGCAGCACAACTGCCAAGCCATGCCGCAGAAGAATGACCTGATGAATTCTTTTCCCGGCACCCGCCACCGTCCCCGCCTTTCAAGCCCGTAGAATTCAACCACCCCCACCACGGGCTCGATCGAGGATTTTATGCACACCATTACCGGCCGCTGGGGCTATGGCCTTTTCCTGGCACTTTTGACGGCGTTGCTCTGGGGCATCCTGCCGATCAAGCTCAAGCAGGTGCTGCAAGTGGTCGACCCGGTCACCGTCACTTGGTACCGCCTGCTGGTCTCCGGCGGCCTGCTGTTCGCCTGGCTGGCCGCCAAGCGCAGGCTGCCTTCCTTCAGCAAGCTGACGCCCAAGGGCAAAGGCCTGGTGGTAGTGGCCGTGCTTGGCCTGATGGGCAACTACGTGCTGTACCTGATCGGCCTGAACCTGCTCAGCCCGGGCACCGCGCAACTGGTCGTGCAGATTGGCCCCGTTCTGTTGCTGGTGACCAGCGTGTTCGTGTTCCGCGAACGCTTCAGCCTGGGGCAGGGCGTGGGCCTGCTGATCCTGCTGGCGGGGTTCGGGCTGTTTTTCAACCAGCGCCTGGAAGAGCTGCTGACCTCGCTCGGCACCTATACCACCGGCGTGCTGACCATCCTGCTGGCCACCAGCGTCTGGGTGTTCTATGCGCTCAGCCAGAAGCAGTTGCTGACGGTGTGGCATTCGCAGCAGGTAATGATGGTGATCTACCTCAGTTGCGCCGCGCTGCTGACACCCTGGGCCCACCCGTTGGAGGCGTTGCAGCTGACCCCGGTGCAAGGCTGGCTGTTGCTGGCCTGTTGCCTGAACACCCTGGTGGCCTATGGCGCGTTCGCCGAGGCGCTGGCGCACTGGGAGGCGTCGCGGGTGAGTGCCACGCTGGCGCTGACCCCGCTGGTGACCTTTGTCGCGGTGGCACTGGCGGCGTTGGTCTGGCCTGAGTATGTGCACGCCGAGGACATCAATGCCCTGGGTTATGTGGGGGCAGTGACGGTGGTGCTGGGTTCGGCGCTGGTGGCGCTGGGGCCTTCGTTGGTGGCCGGGTGGCGCGCCCGCAGGGCGCGGTTGGCCCAGGCTCATTGATCGCCTGTACCGGCGCTTTCGCGGGCTTGCCCGCTCCCACAGGTACTGCACCAATCTGCAAGACTGTGGAGATCCTGTGGGAGCGGGCAAGCCCGCGAAGAGGCCGGTACAGGCGACAGGTGATCTAGCCTTTGCCCCCCGGAGCCAGCATGTTCTCCGGCCTCACCCACTGGTCGAACTGCTCATTGGTCAGGTACTTCAACTCCAGTGCCGCCTCGCGCAAGGTCTTGCCTTCGCCATAGGCCTTCTTGGCAATTTCCGCCGCCTTGTCATAGCCAATATGCGGGTTCAGCGCCGTCACCAGCATCAACCCCCGTTCCAGGTGCGCCGCCATCTGCTCGGCATCCGGCTCGATGCCCGCCACGCAGTGCTGCTGGAAGTTGCGGCAGCCGTCAGCCAGCAATTCGATCGACTGCAGCAAGTTGTGGATGATCACCGGCTTGAACACGTTCAGTTGCAAATGCCCCTGGCTGGCGGCAAAGCCGATCGCCGCGTCGTTGCCCAGCACCTGACAGGCCAGCATCGACAGCGCCTCGCACTGGGTAGGGTTGACCTTGCCTGGCATGATCGAGCTGCCCGGCTCGTTGGCCGGCAGGCGTACCTCGGCCAACCCGGCGCGCGGGCCGGAACCCAGCAGGCGCAGGTCGTTGGCGATTTTCATCAGGGCCACGGCCAGGGTCTTCAGGGCGCCGGCCAGGCTGGTCAGCGGTTCGTGGCCGGCGAGGGCAGCGAACTTGTTCGGCGCAGTGACGAACGGCAAGCCGGACAGCGCCGCCAGCTCGGCGGCGATGGCTTCGGCAAAACCATGCGGGGCGTTGAGCCCGGTACCCACGGCGGTGCCGCCCTGGGCCAGCTCGCACACTGCCGGCAGGGTGGCGCGGATGGCGCGCTGGGCGTAGTCGAGCTGCGCGACGAAGGCCGAGACCTCCTGGCCGAAGGTGATCGGCGTGGCGTCCATCATGTGCGTGCGGCCGGTCTTTACCAGCTTGTGGTGGCGTGCCGACAGCTCGGCCAGCCCCGAGGACAGCTCTGCGATGGCCGGCAGCAGCTTGTCGTGCACCGCCTGCGCCGCAGCGATATGCATGGCGGTGGGGAAGCAGTCGTTGGAGCTCTGCGAGCGGTTGACGTGGTCGTTGGGGTGCACGGGCGCCTTGCCGCCACGGCCCTTGCCGGCCAGTTCATTGGCCCGACCGGCGATCACTTCGTTGACGTTCATGTTGCTCTGGGTGCCGCTGCCGGTCTGCCAGACCACCAGCGGGAACTGGTCGTCATGCTCGCCGCCCAGCACTTCGTCGGCGGCCTGTTCGATCAGCCGGGCGATGTCGGCTGGCAAGTCACCGTTACGGTCGTTGACGCGTGCCGCGGCCTTCTTGATCAGCGCCAGGGCATGCAGCACCGCGATGGGCATGCGTTCCTTGCCAATGGCGAAGTTGATCAGCGAACGCTGGGTCTGCGCACCCCAGTAGGCGTCCTCAGGAACTTCGACCGGGCCCAGGCTGTCTGTCTCGATACGGCTCATTCTGTACTCACTCCTGTGTAGTTCGAAATCGCAGTTTAGGCCCTGATTCGACCGAGCGGTTCCGTCGCTCGTCGTGCCACTTGAGCACATCGCCACCACGGCGCAGAATGCTCTACTCTGAGGTACCCGCCTCCCTTTCTTCTGAAGGAAATGCAATGACCCGTCTCCGTGTCCTTTGTGCCGCCGTTGCCCTGGCTTGCGCCAGCGGCCAGGTACTCGCTGCCACCGCCAGCCACAATGCTGCTGCCGAGAAATTCCTGACCCTGGCCAACGCCGACAAGCTGGGCACCCCGGTGTACATGCAGGTCCAGCAGATGTTCGCCCAGCGTTTCGCCCAGACCAAGGCCCCGGCCACCAAGCAGTCGGTGCTGGAAAGCTACCAGGCCAAGGCCAACGCCGCGCTGGACAACGCCATCGGCTGGAACAAGCTGAAGCCGAAGATGGTCGACCTGTACACCCAGACCTTCACCGAGCAGGAGCTCAAGGACCTGGTCAAGTTCTACGAATCGCCGCTGGGCAAGAAAGTGCTGCGCGAAATGCCCAAGGTCACCCAGCAGTCGGCCCAGCTGACCCAGCAGAGCCTGGAGCCAGCGGTACCGGTGGTGAACAAGCTGCTGGACGACATGACCAAGGAACTGGACCCGAACGCTGGCAAGGCCGCCGCCCCGGCGAAGAAGTGAGTACGCCGCGATGACCATGCAACAGCGTATCGAACAGCAGCTGGCCGCCCTGGCGCCGCAACACCTGCAAGTGCTCAATGAAAGCCACATGCACAGTCGTGGTCAGGAGACCCACTACAAGGCAGTGATTGTCAGTGAGCAGTTTGCCGGGTTGAACAGCGTCAAGCGCCACCAGAAGGTGTACGCCACCATGGGTGAGCTGATGGGCGAGATCCATGCCCTGGCCATCCACACCTACACCGCCGAAGAGTGGGCCAAGGTCGGCGTTGCACCGGCCTCGCCGGTGTGCGCGGGCGGCGGGCACTGAAACCTTGTTGTTGTTCTGGTAGAATCCGCAACATCCCAAAAGGGGGCTGCTGTGCAGCCCATCGCCGACAAGCCGGCTCCCACAGGTAAAGTGCCCTTCTTGAGTGTGGCGCAATACCTGTGGGAGCTGGCTTGCCGGCGATGGGGCGCGCAGCGGCCCCCTGTTTCTTGTGTAACCCGGTCCGCCCCTTACGAGGGCAACCACTGGAGATCCTGCTTCATGTCCCAACCCATCGTCGTCGCGGCGCTGTACAAGTTCGTCACCCTGGAAGACTACGTCGAGCTGCGCGAGCCGCTGCTCAAGACCATGCTCGACAACAACGTCAAGGGCACCCTGCTGCTGGCCCACGAGGGCATCAACGGCACCGTGTCGGCCACCCGCGAAGGCATCGACGGCCTGCTGGCCTGGCTGCGCAACGACCCACGCCTGGCCGATGTCGACCACAAGGAGTCGTACTGCGACGAACAGCCGTTCTACCGCACCAAGGTCAAGCTCAAGAAAGAGATCGTAACCCTCGGCGTACCGGGCGTGGACCCGAACCAGGCGGTCGGCACCTACGTCGAGCCCAAGGACTGGAACGCGCTGATCAGCGACCCGGAAGTGCTGCTGATCGACACCCGCAACGACTACGAAGTGGCCATCGGCACCTTCAAGGGCGCCATCGACCCGAAGACCGAAACCTTCCGTGAGTTCCCCGACTACATCAAGGCCAACTTCGACCCCAGCAAGCACAAGAAGGTTGCCATGTTCTGTACTGGCGGTATCCGTTGCGAAAAAGCCTCCAGCTACATGCTCGGTGAAGGCTTCGAGGAGGTCTATCATCTTAAGGGCGGCATCCTGAAATACTTCGAGGAAGTGCCTCAGGAAGAAAGCCTGTGGGACGGCGACTGCTTCGTCTTCGACAACCGCGTCACGGTGCGCCATGACCTGAGCGAAGGCGAGTACGACCAGTGCCACGCCTGCCGCCACCCGATCAACGCAGAGGAGCGCGCGTCCGAGCACTATTCGCCAGGGGTCAGCTGCCCGCACTGCTGGGACACCCTGAGCGAGAAGACCCGGCGTAGCGCCATCGACCGGCAGAAGCAGATCGAGCTGGCCAAGGCCCGCAACCTGCCGCACCCGATCGGTTACAACTACAAAGCCGAGGCTTGATGCATGTCTGCACGCCTGATCTATGTGATGGACCCGATGTGCTCCTGGTGCTGGGGTTTCGCACCCGTGGCAGCGGCCCTGATCGCCCAGGCGCGTGACGCAGGCGTGCCTACCCGCCTGGTGCCGGGCGGGCTGCGTACCGGCGGCAGTGCCCTGGACAGCTCTACCCGCAAGTACATCCTTGAACACTGGCAGGCGGTGGCCGACGCCACCGGCCAGCCGTTCCGCTTCGAGGGGGCCATGCCCGACGGCTTCGTCTACGACACCGAGCCGGCCTGCCGTGCCCTGGTCACCGCCCGCGAGCTGGACGCCGAACGCGTCTGGCCGCTGCTGGCGCTGATCCAGCGTTCGTTCTACGAGCAGGGCGTGGACGTCACCATTGCGCCGCATCTGGTCGACCTGGCCGAACAGGCAGGCTTCGACCGCACCGTGTTCGCCGAGGCCTTCGCCTGTGCCGACACCCGCGCCGCCACTGCAGCCGATTTCAGCTGGGCCCAGGACCTGGGCATCGCCGGTTTCCCGACCTTGCTGGCCGAACGCAATGGCCAACTGGCCCTGCTGACCAACGGCTATCAGCCGCTGGAGCGCCTGCAACCCTTGCTCGGCCGCTGGCTGCAGCAGGCCGCCTGTGCTTGATGTGCCTGGGTCACCCGACCCGGTGCCGGGCAAGCCCCACACTGCGGCCGATCGACTGAGCTGGGCGGAAATCCGCCGCCTGGCCCTGCATCACAAGAAAAACCTCTGGTCCGCCAACTTCATCGCCGTATTGGCGGCCTGCTGCAGCGTGCCTATCCCGCTGCTGCTGCCGCTGCTGGTGGACGAAGTGCTGCTGGGCCATGGCGATGCCGCGTTGAAGTGGATGAACCACCTGCTGCCATCCAGCTGGCAGGTGGCCGCGGGCTACATCGGCCTGATGTTGCTGCTGACCCTGTGCCTGCGCCTGGCCGCGCTGGCGTTCAACGTGATCCAGGCCAAGCTGTTCGCCGGCCTGGCCAAGGACATCGTCTATCGCCTGCGCATTCGCCTGATAGAGCGGCTCAAGCGCATCTCGCTGAAGGAATACGAAAGCCTGGGTAGCGGCACGGTAACCACCCATCTGGTCACCGACCTGGACACCCTCGACAAGTTCGTCGGCGAAACGCTGAGCCGCTTCCTGGTGGCCATGCTGACCCTTACCGGCACGGCGGCCATCCTGATCTGGATGCACTGGCAGCTGGCCATGCTGATATTGCTGTTCAACCCGCTGGTGATCTATTTCACCGTGCAGTTGGGCAAGCGCGTCAAGCACCTGAAAAAGCTCGAGAACGACAGCACCGCACGCTTTACCCAGGCGCTGGCGGAAACCCTCGACGCCATTCAGGAAATCCGCGCCGGTAACCGCCAGGGCTACTTCCTCGGTCGCCTTGGCCTGCGCGCCCGCGAAGTGCGGGACTACGCCGTGGACTCGCAGTGGAAGAGCGATGCCAGCGGCCGCGCCAGTGGCCTGCTGTTCCAGTTCGGCATCGATATCTTCCGCGCCGCGGCCATGCTCACCGTGCTGTTCTCCGACCTGTCGATCGGCCAGATGCTGGCGGTGTTCAGCTACCTGTGGTTCATGATCGGCCCGGTGGAGCAACTGCTCAACCTGCAATACGCCTACTACGCCGCCGGCGGCGCATTGAGCCGCCTCAACGAGCTGCTGGCACGTGCCGACGAGCCGCAGTACCCGGCGGCCAGCAACCCGTTCGCCGGCCGCGAGACGGTAGGTATCGAAGTACGCGACCTGCGCTTTGCCTATGCCGACGAACCGGTGCTCGAGCACCTCGACCTGTCCATCGCCCCGGGCGAGAAGGTGGCGATAGTCGGCGCCAGCGGTGGTGGCAAGAGCACCCTGGTGCAGCTGTTGCTGGGGCTTTACAGCGCCCAGGCCGGCACCATCCGCTTTGGCGGTGCCAGCCTGCAGGAAATTGGCCTGGAAACCCTGCGTGAAAACGTCGCGGTGGTGTTGCAGCACCCGTCGTTGTTCAACGACACCGTGCGCGCCAACCTGACCATGGGCCGTGACTGCAGCGATGAGGCCTGCTGGCAGGCGCTGCGTATTGCCCAGCTGGATGCCACCATCGCCGCCTTGCCGCAGGGCCTGGACAGTGTGGTGGGGCGCTCCGGCGTGCGCTTGTCCGGTGGCCAGCGCCAGCGCCTGGCCATTGCCCGCATGGTGCTGGCCGAACCCAAGGTGGTGATCCTCGACGAAGCCACCTCGGCCCTGGATGCCGCCACCGAATACAACCTGCACCAGGCCCTGGCGCGCTTCCTCAGCGGCCGCACCACACTGATCATCGCCCACCGCCTGTCGGCGGTGAAACAGGCCGACCGGGTGCTGGTGTTCGACGGCGGGCATGTGGCCGAGGATGGCGACCACCAGCAGCTGATTGCCGAGGGTGGGTTGTACGCCAAGCTTTACGGGCACCTGCAGCAGAGCTGAATTTGTGGCTGCCTGTGCGGGCCCTATCGCCGGCACGCCGGCTCCCACAGGATTACCACAGGCCTGAGCATTGTGGGGTACCTGTGGGACCTGGCTTGCCGGCGATAGGGCCGGGAAGGCCGTGCGAAAACCCCCGGGTTTCCTGTCATAAAAAACCCAACCGCGAGGATGGCAAATGGCCTACGCTGTGCTTTGTCTGGGTTGATTTGCGCCTTATCTGCTCTGTGACAGGGACTCCATGAAGGGACATCGCACTCTAGAAGCGCCAAAGTTGCTCGGCATCACCTGGCCCTTCATCGCCGTTGTGGTCTTCCAGGTAGCCTTGGGCAGCCTGAGCCTTTATACGCTCTCGGCCGTGCGTGCCTACGTCGCGGGCGAAAGCCTGTGGTCCAAGGCGCAGAAAGACGCCATCTACTACCTCAACCTGTACGCCGAAACCCGCGACGACAGCACCTATCAGCGCTATCGCCAGGCCATCACCGTGCCCCAGGGCGATCACCAACTGCGCGAAGTGATGGACCAGCCCAGCCCCGACCTGGATGCCGCGCGCCAGGCCGTGCTGCAAGGCGGTAACCACCCCGACGATGTCGAGCGGATCATCTGGTTCTACCGTAACTTTCGCAACGTAAGCTACATGCAGACGGCCATCGACTACTGGGACATCGGCGACGACTACCTGGGCAAGCTGGATATGCTGGCCGTGGAAATGCGCAGCAGCTTCGCCGCTGGCTCGGTCGACGCCCGCACGGTAAGCGACTGGAAGGCGCGCATCGTCACCATCAACGAAGGGGTAACCCCGGCCGCCAAGGCGTTCAGCGATGCCTTGGGCGAAGGCTCGCGCATGCTGCTGCGGGTGCTGCTTATCACCAACCTGCTGACCGCGATGTTCCTGATTGCCATTGCCTGGCGCCGCTCCAGCAAGCTGCTGGCCCAGCGTCAGGCCTTTGCCAGCGCCCTGCAAGAAGAAAAGGAGCGGGCGCAGATTACCCTGCAGGCCATTGGTGATGCGGTGATTACCACCGATGTGGAGGGCAGTATCGGCTACATGAACCCGGCCGCCGAACAACTGACCCACTGGCAGGCCGGCCAAGCCCAGGGCCTGCCGTTGTCGGCGCTGTTCAGCCTGGTGGACGAGCAGGCCGAGGAAGACGGCCGCAGCCTGGTCGAGCAGGTGCTCAGCGGCAGCCTCAAGGGCGGCGCCGAGCATGCCCGGCTGATCCAGCGCCTGGACGGCAGCACTGTGTCGGTCAACCTGGTCGGCTCGCCGATCGTCAATGACGGCCAGGTCAGCGGTATCGTGCTGGTGCTGCACGACATGACCCAGGAGCGCCAGTACATCGCCAACCTGTCCTGGCAGGCGACCCATGACGCCCTGACCGGCCTGGCCAACCGCCGCGAGTTCGAATACCGCCTGGAGCAGGCGCTCAATGACCTGGCGCGCCAGGCCGGGCGGCATTCGCTGATGTTCCTGGACCTCGACCAGTTCAAGCTGGTCAACGATACCTGCGGGCATGCCGCTGGCGACGAGCTGCTGCGGCACATCTGCGCCGTGCTGCAGTCCGGCCTGCGCGAGGGCGATACCCTGGCCCGGCTGGGTGGTGACGAATTTGGCGTGCTGCTGGAAAACTGCCCGCCCGACCAGGCCGAGCGCATTGCCGAGCAGCTGCGCCAGCTGGTGCAGAGCCTGCATTTCGTGTGGAAAGGGCGGCCGTTCGTCACCACCGTCAGTGTCGGCCTGGTGCACATGGCCCAGTCCCCCGGCACCCTCGAAACCTCGCTGCGCGCCGCCGACATGGCTTGCTACATGGCCAAGGAAAAGGGCCGCAACCGCGTGCAGGTGTACCATGCCGACGACAGCGAGCTGTCCATGCGCTTTGGTGAAATGGCCTGGATCCAGCGCTTGCACGTGGCCCTGGAAGAAAACCGCTTCTGCCTGTACGCCCAGGAAATTGCCCCGCTGAAAACCTTCGAAGGCCCCGGCCATATCGAGATCCTGCTGCGCCTGCACGACGAAAGCGGGCGTACCATCCTGCCCAGCAGTTTCATCCCGGCGGCCGAGCGCTACGGCCTGATGACCGCGCTGGACCGCTGGGTGGTGCGCAATGTGTTTCTGGTCATCCGCCAGTGCCTGGACGAAGGGCGCGAGGGGCCGCTGTCGATCTGCGCGATCAACCTGTCGGGGTCGAGCATTGGCGATGACAAGTTCCTCGAATACTTGCAACGCCTGTTCGTCGAATACGCCATTCCGCCACGGATGATCTGTTTCGAAATCACCGAAACCAGCGCCATAGCCAACCTTGGCAGCGCCATCCGTTTCATCAACGAGCTGAAGGGGCTGGGTTGTCGCTTCTCGCTCGATGATTTCTGCGCCGGCATGTCGTCGTTCGCCTATCTCAAGCATTTGCCCGTGGATTACCTGAAGATCGACGGGAGTTTCGTCAAGGACATGCTCGACGACCCGGTCAACCGGGCCATGGTCGAGGTCATCAACCACATCGGTCACGTAATGGGCAAGCGCACCATTGCCGAATTCGTCGAAACACCCTTGATCGAGCAGGCCTTGCAGGAAATCGGCGTGGATTACGCCCAGGGCTACCTCATCGAACGCCCTCAGGTGTTCACCTGTGACAGTCTGCAGCGCCAACGGATCGCCACCCGGCCTCTGTTGCAGCGGGCACCTGGCACGTTTCGCTAGCTAGAAATCACAAGGATCAAGGAGCTGAAAGTGATTGACGCATTCGTTCGTATCGGGCCTTTGATGGATCCCGCCAGCTACCCCCAATGGGCCCAGCAACTGATTGAAGACTGCCGCGAGAGCAAGCGCCGGGTAGTCGAGCATGAGTTCTACGCGCGCCTGCGCGATGGCCAGTTGAAGCAATCGACCATTCGCCAGTACCTGATCGGTGGCTGGCCGGTGGTGGAGCAGTTTTCGCTGTACATGGCCCACAACCTGACCAAGACCCGCTATGGCCGGCACCAGGGCGAAGACATGGCGCGGCGCTGGCTGATGCGCAACATCCGTGTCGAGCTTAACCACGCCGACTATTGGGTGAACTGGTGCCAGGCGCATGGCGTGCACCTGCACGAGCTGCAGGCCCAGGAAGTGCCGCCTGAACTGAACGGCCTGAACGACTGGTGCTGGCGCGTGTGCGCCACCGAGAACCTGGCCATTTCCATGGCGGCGACCAACTACGCCATCGAAGGTGCGACCGGTGAATGGTCGGCGGTGGTGTGCTCCACCGACACCTATGCCCTGGGCTTCCCGGAGGACCAGCGCAAGCGGGCGATGAAGTGGCTGAAGATGCATGCCCAGTATGACGACGCGCACCCGTGGGAGGCGCTGGAGATCATCTGTACGCTGGCTGGCGAGAACCCGACACTGGGGCTGCGCAATGAACTGCGCAAGGCGATTTGCAAGAGCTACGACTGCATGTACCTGTTCCTGGAACGGTGCATGCAGCTGGAAGGGCGCCAGCAAGGGCGCATGCGCCCGGTTTTGGCAGCGGGCTGATCGCTCTCCTGTCCCGGCCTCTTCGCGGGCTCGCCCGCTCCCACAGGTATGGCGCAGTCCTCAAGGGCTGTGGTGATCCTGTGGGAGCGGGCGCGCCCGCGAAGAGGCCGGTGCAGGCTTACTGGGCGTTGAAGGCCTGCCCATTCACCCCTTTGCTGTCCGGCCCCATCAGGTACAGGTACACCGGCATGATCTCTTCCGGCAGCGGGTTGTTCTGCGGGTTTTCGCTAGGGTAGGCCTGTGCCCGCATCGCCGTGCGCGTGGCACCGGGGTTGATGCTGTTGGAGCGCACCGGTGCCACGCCTTCCAGTTCATCGGCCAGGGTTTGCATCAGGCCCTCGGTGGCGAACTTGGACACGCCATAGGCGCCCCAGTAGGCCCGGCCCTTGCGCCCGACACTGCTGCTGGTGAACACCACCGAAGCGTCTTCCGACAGCTTCAGCAGCGGCAGCAGGGTGCTGGTGAGCATGAAGGTGGCATTGACGTTGATGTGCATCACGCGCATGAAGTTGTCACCCGACAGCTGCTCCAGCGGCGTACGCGGGCCGATGATCGAAGCGTTGTTCAGCAGGCCGTCGAGGCGGCCGAACTGGTCTTCGATCATCACCGCCAGTTCGTCGTACTGGTGGGGCAGGGCGGTTTCCAGGTTGAACGGGATCACCACGGGTTGCGGGTGCCCGGCGGCTTCGATCTGGTCGTAGACCTCGTTGAGATTGGACTCGGTCTTGCCCAGCAGCAGCACAGTAGCGCCCAGCGCAGCGTAGGCCTTGGCGGCAGCGGCGCCGATGCCGCGGCCGGCACCGGTAACCAGGATGACCCGGCCTTGCAGCAGGTCGGGACGGGCGGTGTAGTCGAACATTGTGTATTCCCTATTTATGGCGCGACACATACCCTTGTGGGAGCGGGCGTGCCCGCGAACAGCGGCGAAGCCGGTGCCATCCACCTCAGAGCCTGCTTCGCGGCGGTTCGACGCATCGACGTGCCCGCTCCCACAGGGTCGGTTGTCAGCCGTTGCAACTCAGCAGCCGCACAGCGCGCTGTCGATCACCTTGCGCAGTTCCAGCGGGTGGTCCACCACCACATCGGCGCCCCAGTTGTTGGGGTTGTCCTCTGGATGAATATAGCCGTAGCGCACTGCCGCCGTGCGAGTACCGGCGTCGCGGCCAGACTCGATGTCGCGCAGGTCGTCGCCGACGAACAGTACGCTGGCCGGGTCCAGGCCGAGGGTCTTGCAGGCGAGGATCAGCGGCTCGGGGTCGGGCTTGCTGTTCTTGACGTGGTCCGGGCAGATCAGCAGCGCCGAACGCTCGGCCAGGCCCAGTTGCTGCATGATCGGCTCGGCAAAGCGCACCGGTTTGTTGGTGACCACGCCCCACAGCAGGTTGCCTTTCTCGATGTCGGCCAGCAGCTCGGCCATGCCGTCGAACAGCTTGCTGTGCACCGCGCAGTCGCGCTGGTAGCGCTCGAGGAACTCCAGGCGCAGGGCTTCGAAGCCCTCGGCCTCCGGGCTGATGGCGAAGGTCGCGGCGACCATCGCGCGGGCACCGCCGGAGATCACGTCGCGGATCACCTTGTCATCGACGGCCGGCAGGCCGCGCTCGGCGAGCATGGCCTGGCAGATGGCGATGAAGTCCGGCGCCGTGTCGAGCAAGGTGCCGTCCATGTCGAAGAGTACTGCTCGCAAACTCATGTTTATTCCTCGCGCAGGGTCTGGACCATGTAGTTGACGTCGACGTCGCTGCTGAGCTTGTAGTGCTTGGTCAGTGGGTTGTAGGTCAGGCCGATGATGTCTTTCACCTGAAGGCCGGCAACGCGGCTCCAGGCGCCCAGCTCGGACGGGCGGATGAACTTCTTGAAGTCGTGGGTGCCGCGCGGCAGCATCTTCAGGATGTACTCGGCGCCGACGATGGCCAGCAGGTAGGCCTTGGGGTTGCGGTTGATGGTGGAGAAGAACACCTGGCCGCCAGGCTTGACCATGCGGTAGCAGGCGCGGATGACCGAAGACGGGTCGGGCACGTGCTCGAGCATTTCCAGGCAGGTGACCACGTCGAACTGTTCGGGCATTTCCTCGGCCAGGGCTTCGGCGGTGATCTGCCGGTATTCCACCTGCACGCCCGACTCCAGCTGGTGCAGCTGGGCCACGGCCAGTGGCGCCTCGCCCATGTCGATGCCGGTGACCGTGGCGCCGCGCAGGGCCATCGCCTCGCTGAGGATGCCGCCGCCGCAACCCACGTCCAGCACCTTCTTGCCGGCGAGGCTGACGCGCTCGTCGATCCAGTTGACGCGCAGCGGGTTGATTTCGTGCAGCGGCTTGAACTCGCTTTCGCGGTCCCACCAGCGGTGGGCCAGCGCTTCGAACTTGGCGATTTCGGCGCGGTCGACGTTGCTCATTAGAACAGTCCTCTGAAACTTCGCAAAATTGCGCCGGAGTATACCCGAGCGCTCGGCCCCGAGGGTCGCTATAATCGCCGGCTTTTGATATCCGAACGACGGGGAGAGGCGATGCGCGAGCGACTTTTGGCGGCGGAGAAGGTGACCGGGATCCGCTGGCAGGGCGGCGTCCTGCACCTGCTCGACCAGCGCCTGCTGCCGTCGGAAGAGCGCTGGCTGGCCTGCGACAATGTCGCGCAGGTTGCAGCGGCGATCCGCGACATGGCCGTGCGCGGCGCCTCGGCCATCGGCATTGCCGCGGCCTATGGCCTGGTGCTGGCCCTGGAAGAGCGGCTGGCCGAGGGCGGCGACTGGGAAATGGACCTGGAGGAAGACTTCCTTGTCCTGGCTGAAGCGCGCCCTACCGCCGCCAACCTGTTCTGGGCGCTGAACCGCATGCGTGAGCGCCTGCAGCGCCTGCGTCCGGAGGAAGACGTGCTGGCGGCACTGGAGGCCGAGGCGGTGGCCATCCACGAGAGCGATCGCGAGGCCAACCTGACCATGGCCCAGCACGGTATCGAGCTGATCCGCCGCCACCAGGGCAACGCCCAGATCCTGCTCACCTATGGCAACGCCGGCGCCCTGGCCGGTGGTGGTTTCGGCACCGCGCTGGGGGTGATCCGCGCCGGTTACCTGGAGGGCATGGTCGAGCGGGTGTATGCCGGCGAGACCCGCCCCTGGCTGCATGGTTCGCGCCTGACCGCCTGGGAACTGGCCAACGAGGGCATCCCGGTGACCCTGTGCGCCGACTCGGCGCTGGCCCACCTGATGAAGAGCAAGGGCATCACCTGGGTGGTTGTGGGCGCGGACTGCATCGCCGCCAACGGCGATGTGGCCAGCAAGATCGGCACCTATCAGCTGGCGGTCAGCGCCATGCATCACGGCGTACGGTTCATGGTGGTGGCGCCGAGCACCAGCATCGACCTGAACCTGGCCACGGGCGAGGACATCCCGCTGGAAGAGCGCGCTGCCGACGAGTTGCTGGACATTGGCGGCACCCGCGTGGCGCCGGATGTCGAGGTGTTCAACCCGGTATTCGACGTGACCCCGGCCGACCTGGTCGACGTGATCGTGACCGAGCGCGGCATCGTCGAGCGGCCGGATGCCGCCAAGCTGGCGCAATTGATCTGCCGCAAGCGCCTGCACTGAACCTCGCTGGCCTCTTCGCGGGCGCGCCCGCTCCTACAGGGGCACCACCACTCTCGAGTGTTGCGATATCCCTGTGGGAGCGGGCGTGCCCGCGAAGAAGCCAATGAAAATCCTAAGATTCAACCTCGTGTGAGGCCACCTGCCACATCTCCCCACCGCCCCCGCCTTTGTGATAACATCCGGCAGTTTCCAAGACCGCCCACCACGGCGGCCTTCATTGCGCAGATCCATGGCACAACTCATTGATTTGTCGTAAGTCGTCGCACCCTTATGCGCTGCGGCGGCGAGCTTCGTTCGGCCCTTGATGGAGCTGCGAAGTTTCACCAGAAAAAGGAATCAGGCTTCTCATGGGCGAACTGGCCAAAGAAATCCTCCCGGTCAATATCGAAGACGAACTGAGACAGTCTTACCTCGACTACGCGATGAGCGTGATTGTCGGGCGAGCGCTGCCCGATGCGCGTGACGGCTTGAAGCCCGTGCATCGTCGCGTTCTCTATGCGATGAGCGAACTGGGCAACGACTGGAACAAGCCGTACAAGAAATCCGCCCGTGTGGTCGGTGACGTGATCGGTAAGTACCACCCGCACGGCGACACCGCGGTCTACGACACCATCGTGCGTATGGCCCAGCCGTTCTCGCTGCGCTACCTGCTGGTCGACGGCCAGGGCAACTTCGGTTCGGTGGACGGCGACAACGCCGCAGCCATGCGATACACCGAAGTGCGCATGGCCAAGCTGGCCCACGAGCTGCTGGCCGACCTGCACAAGGAAACCGTCGACTGGGTGCCCAACTACGACGGCACCGAGCAGATCCCGGCGGTCATGCCGACCCGTATTCCCAACCTGCTGGTCAACGGTTCTAGCGGTATCGCCGTGGGCATGGCGACCAACATCCCGCCGCACAACCTCGGCGAGGTCATCGATGGCTGCCTGGCACTCATCGACAACCCTGAAGTCACCATCGATGAGCTGATGCAGCACATCCCTGGCCCGGACTTCCCGACTGCCGGCCTGATCAACGGCCGCCAGGGCATCATCGAGGCCTATCGCACCGGCCGTGGCCGCATCTACATGCGCGCCCGTTCCGAGATCGAAGACATCGACAAGGTTGGTGGCCGCCAGCAGATCGTGGTTACCGAGCTGCCGTACCAGCTGAACAAGGCTCGCCTGATCGAGAAGATCGCCGAGCTGGTCAAAGAGAAGAAGATCGAAGGCATCACCGAGCTGCGCGACGAGTCCGACAAGGACGGTATGCGCATCGTCATCGAGCTGCGTCGCGGCGAGGTGCCGGAGGTGGTGCTCAACAACCTCTACCAGCAAACCCAGCTGCAGAGCGTATTCGGCATCAACGTGGTGGCCCTGGTCGACGGCCGTCCGCGCCTGCTCAACCTCAAGGACCTGCTCGAAGCGTTCGTGCGTCACCGTCGTGAAGTGGTGACCCGTCGTACCGTGTTCGAGCTGCGCAAGGCCCGCGAACGCGGCCATATCCTCGAAGGCCAGGCGGTCGCGCTGTCCAACATCGATCCGGTCATCGCCCTGATCAAGGCCTCGCCGACCCCGTCCGAGGCCAAGGAAGCCCTGATCTCCACTGCCTGGGAATCCAGTGCCGTGCAGGTCATGGTCGAGCGCGCCGGCGCCGATTCCTGCCGCCCCGAGGACCTGCCGGAGCAGTACGGCCTGCGTGAAGGCAAGTACTACCTGTCGCCGGAACAGGCCCAGGCCATTCTCGACCTGCGCCTGCACCGCCTGACCGGCCTGGAGCACGAGAAGCTGCTGGCCGAGTACCAGGAAATCCTCGAGCAGATCGGCGAACTGATCCGCATCCTCAGCAGCGCCGAGCGCCTGATGGAAGTGATCCGCGAAGAGCTGGAAGCCATCCGCGCCGAATATGGCGATGCCCGCCGTACCGAAATCCTCGATGCGCGCCACGACCTCAACTACGGCGACATGATCCCGGAAGAAGAGCGCGTGGTGACCATCTCCCACGGCGGCTACGCCAAGACCCAGCCGCTGTCCGCCTACCAGGCCCAGCGCCGTGGCGGCAAAGGCAAGTCGGCTACCGGGGTGAAGGACGAGGACTACGTCGAGCACCTGCTGGTTGCCAACAGCCATGCCACCCTGCTGCTGTTCTCCAGCAAGGGCAAGGTGTACTGGCTGAAGACCTACGACATCCCTGAAGCGTCCCGCGCCGCCCGCGGCCGCCCGCTGGTCAACCTGTTGCCGCTGGAGGAAGGTGAGCGCATCACCGCCATGCTGCAGATCGACCTCGAGGCCCTGCAGCAGAACGCTGACGCCGACGAAGAGCTGGAGGACGCGGAAGACACCGTGCTCGAAGGCGAAGTGGTCGAGGCCGAGGAAGTGGACGAGGAAGACGGCGACACCCCTGAATGGGTGGCCGAGCCGACCGGCGCCTACATCTTCATGGCCACCGCTTCGGGTACCGTGAAGAAGACCCCGCTGGTGCAGTTCGCCCGTCCGCGCTCCAACGGCCTGATCGCCCTGAAGCTCAAGGAAGGTGACACCCTGATCGCCGCGGCCATCACCGACGGCGCCAAGGAAGTCATGATGTTCTCCGACGCCGGCAAGGTGATCCGCTTCGCTGAAAGCGTGGTGCGCGAGATGGGCCGTAACGCCCGTGGCGTGCGCGGCATGAAGCTGGGCAAGGGCCAGCAGATCATCTCCATGCTGATCCCGGAATCTGGCGCGCAGATCCTCACCGCCTCCGAGCGTGGCTTCGGCAAGCGTACTCCGCTGTCCAAGTTCCCGCGTCGCGGCCGTGGTGGCCAGGGTGTGATCGCCATGGGCACCAAGGGGCGCAACGGTCTGTTGATCGGTGCCATCCAGGTTCAGGAAGGCGAGGAGATCATGCTGATCTCCGACCAGGGCACGCTGGTGCGTACCCGCGTTGGCGAGGTGTCCAGCCTGGGTCGTAACACTCAGGGTGTGACCTTGATCAAGCTGGCTACCGACGAGACGCTGGTGGGCCTGGAGCGTATCCAGGAGCCTTCCGAGGACGAACTCGATGATGTGATCGAGACGGACGAAGAGGGCGTCGAGGCTGAAGCGCCAGACAACGAAGAAGCTGCTGGTGCCGAAGAGGCCCCGCAGGAGTAAGCAAGCGTAAAACCCGAACGGGGCGACCAAGGTCGCCCCGTTTGACTGATCAGGCCAGGTCATTGGGGCCGCTGTGCGGCCCATCGCCGGCAAGCCGGGCTCCCACAGGTTCAGCGCGAGCTTCGGGGTTTGCGCAGTCCCTGTGGGAGCTGGCTTGCCGGCGATGGCCTGCAAGGCAGGCCCATGACAGGCGACACAGTTTTAGTTGGTCAGCACCGAATTACGATTTTGTACCATTTGGCAGAGCGAGAGTGGATGTGAGCAAACGAGCCTTTAACTTCTGCGCGGGCCCTGCCGCGCTTCCTGATGCTGTTCTGCAGCGCGCCCAGGCCGAGATGATGGATTGGCGTGGCAAGGGCTTGTCGGTGATGGAAATGAGCCATCGTAGCGACGATTACGTGGCCATCGCCGAAAAGGCCGAGCAGGACTTGCGTGACCTGCTGTCCGTCCCCTCCAACTACAAGGTGCTGTTCCTGCAGGGCGGCGCCAGCCAGCAGTTCGCCGAAATCCCGCTGAACCTGCTGCCGGAAAACGGCACCGCCGACTACATCGAGACCGGTATCTGGTCGAAAAAGGCCATCGAGGAAGGGCGCCGCTTCGGCAACGTCAACGTCGCCGCCAGCGCCAAGCCCTACGACTACCTGGCCATCCCGGGCCAGAACGAGTGGAAGCTGACCAAGAACGCTGCCTACGTGCACTATGCGTCCAACGAGACCATTGGTGGGCTGCAGTTCGACTGGGTGCCGGAAACCGGTGACGTGCCACTGGTGGTCGACATGTCGTCCGACATCCTCTCGCGCCCGATCGACGTGTCGCAGTACGGCCTGATCTACGCCGGCGCGCAGAAGAACATCGGCCCGAGCGGCCTGGTAGTGGTGATCGTGCGCGAAGACCTGCTGGGCCGCGCCCGCAGCAGCTGCCCGACCATGCTCGACTACAAGGTATCGGCCGACAACGGCTCGATGTACAACACCCCGGCCACCTACTCCTGGTACCTCTCGGGCCTGGTGTTCGAGTGGCTGAAAGAGCAGGGTGGCGTCGATGCCATGGAGCAGCGCAACCGCGCCAAGAAAGACCGCCTGTACGGCTTCATCGACAGCAGCGAGTTCTACACCAACCCGATCAGCCACAACGCCCGTTCGTGGATGAACGTGCCGTTCCGCCTGGCTGACGAGCGCCTGGACAAGGCCTTCCTCGCCGGCGCCGATGCCCGTGGCCTGCTCAACCTCAAGGGCCACCGTTCGGTAGGCGGCATGCGCGCCTCCATCTACAATGCCCTGGGCCTTGAAGCAGTCGAAGCCCTGGTGGCCTACATGGCCGAATTCGAGAAGGAGCACGGCTGATGTCCGAGCACGAACTGAAGGCGTTGCGCGTTCGCATCGACAGCCTCGACGAGAAGATCCTCGAGCTGATCAGCGAGCGCGCCCGGTGCGCCCAGGAAGTGGCCAAGGTCAAGACCGCCTCGCTGGCGGAAGGCGAAAAACCGGTGTTCTACCGCCCCGAGCGTGAAGCCGCCGTGCTCAAGCGCGTGATGGAGCGCAACAAGGGGCCGCTGGACAACGAAGAGATGGCACGGCTGTTCCGCGAAATCATGTCGTCGTGCCTGGCCCTGGAAGAGCCGCTGAAAATCGCCTACCTCGGCCCTGAAGGCACCTTCACCCAGGCTGCGGCCATGAAGCACTTCGGCCACGCGGTGATCAGCCGGCCGATGGCGGCCATCGACGAAGTGTTCCGCGAAGTGGCGGCCGGTGCCGTCAACTTCGGCGTGGTGCCGGTGGAAAACTCCACCGAAGGCGCGGTCAGCCACACCCTGGACAGCTTCCTCGAACACGACATGGTGATTTGCGGTGAGGTCGAGCTGCGCATCCACCACCACCTGCTGGTGGGCGAGAACACCAAAACCGATAGTATCACCCGCATCTACTCTCACGCCCAGTCGCTGGCCCAGTGCCGCAAGTGGCTGGACGCGCACTACCCGAACGTGGAGCGCGTGGCCGTGTCTAGCAATGCCGAGGCCGCCAAGCGGGTCAAGGGCGAGTGGAATTCGGCGGCGATCGCCGGCGACATGGCGGCCAACCTGTACGGGTTGACTCGCCTGGCCGAGAAGATCGAAGACCGCCCGGACAACTCCACGCGCTTCCTGATGATCGGTAACCAGGAAGTGCCGCCGACCGGCGACGACAAGACCTCGATCATCGTTTCGATGAGCAACAAGCCGGGTGCCTTGCACGAGCTGTTGGTACCGTTCCACCAGAACGGCATCGACCTGACTCGCATCGAGACTCGCCCGTCGCGTAGCGGCAAGTGGACCTACGTGTTCTTCATCGACTTCGTCGGCCACCACCGCGACCCGCTGATCAAGGCGGTGCTCGAGCAGATCAGCCAGGAGGCTGTGGCGCTGAAGGTGCTGGGGTCGTATCCGAAGGCGGTGCTTTGATCGAAGATTGCCGGGGCCGCAAAGCAGCCCCCTGCGGTCTCAAAGACTGTCCTGACTTCTGAACAGGGTTCGCACCAGTGGTAAAAGCAGTAACAACCAAACCCGCGCCAATCATCAACCGCCTGGTCGTGGTCGGCCTCGGCCTGATCGGTGGCTCGTTCGCCAAGGGCCTGCGTGAAAGCGGCCTATGCCGCGAAGTGGTCGGTGTCGACCTGGACGCCCCCTCGCGCAAGCAGGCCGTGGCCCTGGGCGTGGTCGATCGCTGCGAAGAAGACTTTGCCGCCGCCTGTGTCGGTGCCGATGTCATCCAGTTGGCCGTGCCGATCCTGGCCATGGAAAAAGTCCTGGCCCGCCTGGCCACGCTCGACCTTGGCGATGCCGTCATCACCGACGTCGGCAGCGCCAAGGGCAACGTCGTGCGTGAGGCGCGGGTGGTCTTTGGGGAGCGCTTGCCGCGCTTCGTCCCCGGCCACCCCATCGCCGGCTCCGAGCAGAGCGGGGTAGAGGCCTCCAATGCTGCCCTGTTCCGCCGACACAAGGTCATCCTCACGCCGCTGGCCGAAACCGACCCGGCCGCTCTGGCCCTGGTCGACCGCCTGTGGCGCGCGCTGGACGCCGATGTGGAGCACATGTCGGTCGAACGCCACGACGAAGTGCTTGCCGCCACCAGTCATCTGCCGCATCTGCTGGCCTTCGGCCTGGTCGATTCACTGGCCAAGCGCAATGAAAACCTCGAGATCTTCCGGTACGCTGCGGGAGGCTTCCGCGATTTCACGAGAATCGCCGGCAGCGACCCGACCATGTGGCACGACATCTTTCTCGCCAACCGCGACGCTGTCCTGCGCACGCTTGATACATATCGCAGCGATCTCGACGCCTTGCGCGACGCGATCGCTGAAGGGGACGGGCACCAGCTGCTGGGTGTATTCACCCGCGCACGCGTTGCCCGCGAGCATTTCAGTAAAATCCTGGCCCGCCGGGCCTATGTGGACGCTATGAACGCCAACGATCTGATTTTCCTGGCCCAACCGGGTGGCCGCCTGTCCGGGCGAATCCGCGTACCGGGCGACAAGTCGATTTCCCACCGCTCGATCATGCTCGGCTCGCTGGCCGAAGGCACCACCGAGGTCGAAGGCTTCCTCGAAGGTGAGGACGCGCTGGCGACCCTGCAGGCATTCCGTGACATGGGTGTGGTCATTGAAGGCCCGAACCACGGTCGCGTGACCATTCACGGTGTCGGCCTGCACGGCCTCAAGCCACCACCCGGGCCGCTATATGTGGGCAACTCGGGTACCTCGATGCGCCTGCTGTCGGGCCTGCTGGCCGGCCAGCCGTTCGACGTGACCATGACCGGCGACGCTTCGCTGTCCAAGCGCCCGATGAACCGCGTGGCCAACCCGCTGCGCGAAATGGGTGCCGTGGTCGAGACTGGCCCTGAAGGCCGCCCGCCGCTGACCATCCGTGGTGGCCACAAGCTCAAGGCGCTGACCTACACGCTGCCGATGGCCAGTGCCCAGGTCAAATCCTGCCTGCTGCTGGCCGGCCTGTACGCCGAAGGCAAGACCACCGTCACCGAGCCTGCACCAACCCGTGACCACACTGAGCGCATGCTGCGCGGCTTTGGCTACAGCGTCGAAAGCAACGGCCCGGTGGCCTCACTGCAGTCCGGCGGCAAGCTCACTGCTACCCGTATCGAAGTGCCGGCCGACATCTCCTCGGCGGCGTTCTTCCTGGTGGCAGCGTCCATCGCCGAAGGTTCCGAGCTGGTGCTGGAGCACGTTGGCATCAATCCGACCCGTACCGGCGTGATCGACATCCTGCGCCTGATGGGTGGCGACATCACTCTGGAAAACCAGCGTGAAGTCGGCGGCGAACCGGTGGCCGACCTGCGTGTGCGCGGCGCCAAGCTGAAGGGTATCGACATTCCTGAAGAGCTGGTGCCACTGGCCATCGACGAGTTCCCGGTGCTGTTCGTCGCCGCTGCCTGCGCCGAAGGGCGTACCGTGCTGCGTGGAGCCGAAGAGCTGCGGGTGAAGGAATCCGACCGTATCCAGGTCATGGCCGACGGCCTGATCACCCTTGGCATCAAGTGCGAGCCGACCCCGGACGGCATCATCATTGATGGCGGCCAGTTGGGCGGCGGCGAAGTGCATGGCCACGGTGACCACCGTATCGCCATGGCCTTCAGTGTTGCCTCGCTGCGCGCCAGCGCGCCGATCCGCATCCACGATTGCGCCAACGTCGCAACCTCGTTCCCCAACTTCCTGGCGCTGTGCGCCGAAGTGGGCATCCGCGTGGCGGAAGAGGGCAAGTCGTGAGTGCCCTGACGCCGGTTATCACCATCGATGGGCCAAGCGGTTCGGGCAAGGGTACGGTCGCCGGGCTGCTGGCCCGCGAGCTGGGCTGGAAGTTGCTGGACTCTGGCGCGCTGTACCGTCTGCTGGCGTTCAACGCCAGCAACCATGGCGTCGATTTGACCAACGAAGAGCTGCTGACCAAGCTTGCCGCCCATCTGGATGTGCAGTTCATCGCCGCCGAGCCCGGTAAGCTGCAACAGATCATCCTCGAGGGCGAGGACGTCAGCAACGTCATCCGCACCGAGACCGTCGGTGCCGGTGCCTCGATGGTTGCTTCGCTGCCGGCCGTGCGTGATGCACTGCTGGTGCGCCAGCGCGAATTCCGCGAGGCGCCTGGCCTGATAGCCGACGGACGCGATATGGGCACCGTAGTGTTCCCGGATGCGCCGTTGAAAGTCTTCCTCACCGCCAGCGCGGAGGAGCGAGCGCGTCGCCGCTACCTGCAGTTGAAGGGCAAGGGTGAAGATGTTAGTCTGTCGAGTCTGCTGGATGAGATTCGTGCGCGTGATGAGCGCGACACCCAACGTGCAGTGGCCCCGCTGAAGCCAGCGGCCGATGCCATTCAGTTGGACTCTACCGAGTTGTCCATCGAGCAGGTGTTGCAACGTATCAGGAGCGAGATCGCACTGCGCGACCTTCTCTGATAGCCAGGAAAGCAGGCAGGGGCACCAGTCAACGTCCTGCCGGCTTTCCTTTACTTAAAACAAACCCACATTGTCTGGAATGTGGCTATGGGCGTCTGTTTCGCCCGAATCTACAGGAATTAAAATGAGCGAAAGCTTTGCAGAACTCTTTGAAGAAAGCCTGAAAACCCTCAATCTTCAGCCGGGTGCCATCATCACCGGTATCGTTGTCGACATCGACGGCGACTGGGTTACCGTACACGCTGGCCTGAAGTCCGAGGGCGTCATCCCGCTCGAGCAGTTCTACAACGAAGCTGGCGAGCTGACCATCAAGGTCGGTGACGAAGTTCACGTTGCGCTGGACGCGGTCGAAGACGGCTTTGGCGAAACCAAGCTGTCCCGTGAAAAAGCCAAGCGCGCCGAGTGCTGGATTGTTCTGGAAGCAGCTTTCGCCGCCGAAGAAGTGGTCAAGGGCGTTATCAACGGTAAGGTTAAGGGCGGCTTCACTGTCGACGTTAACGGCATCCGTGCGTTCCTGCCGGGCTCCCTGGTTGATGTCCGCCCTGTGCGCGACACCACCCACCTGGAAGGCAAAGAGCTGGAATTCAAGGTCATCAAGCTGGACCAGAAGCGCAACAACGTTGTCGTTTCCCGTCGCAGCGTGCTGGAAGCCGAGAACAGCGCCGAGCGCGAAGCCCTGCTGGAAACCCTGCAGGAAGGCCAACAAGTCAAAGGTATCGTCAAGAACCTCACCGACTACGGCGCCTTCGTGGACCTGGGCGGTATCGACGGCCTGCTGCACATCACCGACATGGCTTGGAAGCGCATCAAGCACCCATCGGAAATCGTTAACGTTGGCGACGAAGTCGACGTACGCGTTCTGAAGTTCGACCGCGAGCGCAACCGCGTTTCGCTGGGTCTGAAGCAGATGGGCGAAGATCCGTGGGTAGCTATCACTGCCCGTTACCCAGAAGGTACTCGCGTACAGGCTCGCGTTACCAACCTGACCGACTACGGCTGCTTCGCTGAGCTGGAAGAAGGCGTTGAAGGTCTGGTACACGTTTCCGAAATGGACTGGACCAACAAGAACATCCACCCGTCGAAAGTCGTTCAGGTTGGCGACGAAGTGGAAGTCATGGTTCTGGACATCGACGAAGAGCGTCGTCGTATCTCCCTGGGCATCAAGCAGTGCAAGTCCAACCCATGGGAAGACTTCTCCGGCCAGTTCAACAAGGGTGACAAGATCACCGGTACCATCAAGTCGATCACCGACTTCGGTATCTTCATTGGTCTGGACGGCGGCATCGACGGCCTGGTTCACCTGTCCGACATCTCCTGGAACGAAACCGGCGAAGAAGCCGTACGTCGTTTCAAGAAGGGCGACGAGCTGGAAACCGTCATCCTGTCGGTTGACCCAGAGCGCGAGCGCATCTCCCTGGGCATCAAGCAGCTGGAAGACGATCCGTTCTCCAACTTCGTTGCTGTCAATGACAAGGGCGCTATCGTCAAGGGCATCGTGAAAGAAGTTGACGCCAAAGGCGCCATCGTCACTCTGGCCGACGACATCGAAGCTACTCTGAAAGCTTCCGAAATCAGCCGTGACCGCGTTGAAGACGCGCGTAACGTCCTGAAGGAAGGCGAAGAGATCGAAGCCAAGATCATCAGCGTTGACCGCAAGTCCCGCGTTATCAGCCTGTCGATCAAATCGAAAGACGACGCTGAAGAGCGCGAAGCCATCCAGAGCCTGAAAAACGCTCCGGAAGCGGCTGCCGACACCACCATGGCTGCGCTGCTGCGCGAAGCGATGGCCAAGCAGAACTGAGTTCTGTTTGATCGGTAAAAAAGGGCGACCCTCGGGTCGCCTTTTTTTATGCCTGTCGCGCAAGATGCAAGGTCCGAGAGGGTGTCGCATTACCTGTGGAAGCGGGTGGCGCAGGCATTACAAGGCATGCACGATCCCTGTAGGAGCGGGTTTACCCGCGAAGCAGGCGCCGCGGTGTATGGCACCGGCTGCGCCGGTGTTCGCGGGTGAACCCGCTCCCACCTGGGTGGCGCAGGCATGCAACGCATGTGGCATCTCTGCGGTGCAGCGCTCTTGCCCAGGCTTCCAAAAAGCTTACACGATACCTGTGGCAGCCGGCTTGCCGGCGATGAGGCCGGCCCTGCCAACCCCATCCAGCTAGACCATTCCTGTAAAACTTCAATCTTGAATTTTTTTATTAAGTCAAGAACCACCCTGTTCAAATCCTTCCCAGCGTGCTACAAACTGGTTAAGCAATGATCTAGCTGCTTGATAACGAAGGGAAAAATATGACGAAGTCGGAGCTGATCGAACGTATTGTCACCCATCAGGGGCTGCTCTCGTCCAAGGACGTGGAGCTGGCCATCAAGACCATGCTTGAGCAGATGTCACAATGCCTTGCCACCGGCGATCGCATCGAGATCCGCGGTTTTGGTAGCTTCTCGCTGCACTATCGCGCACCTCGTGTAGGCCGCAACCCTAAGACCGGCCAGTCGGTCAGCCTCGAAGGCAAGTTCGTGCCGCACTTCAAGCCCGGTAAAGAGTTGCGCGATCGGGTCAATGAAGAAGAGCATGAGGCCCACACCTGATTCCACAAGGAGCAATCTGATGCGTAACCTCAAGCGCGCCCTGGCGGCGGTATTCGTGCTGCTGTTGGCGGCTGTGGTGTTGTTCTTCGTGCTGGAGAACCAGCAAACTGTCTCGTTGGTACTGTTCGGTTGGGCCGCCCCGGCCATGCCGGTTGCCGTGCTGGTGTTGGCCGCCCTGGTCATTGGCCTGGCAGTCGGGCCGTTGCTGGGTGCCTACGGCGTGCAGCGAAGCAAACGCAAGATCAGGGCGTCTGCCCGTCAGGCAGCACTGAGCGGCAACTAAAGAAATATCCTACGCACTTTTAGGAAAGGCTCACCTATGCGTCAGTCGGCTGTCGTGGAGTAATAGCCCACTTCATTTTCGGCCCAGGCGAGTGTGCGTAGCATGGAGTACCCCTGTCTTTCCCATCACGGTGGTACCCGGGGTGTCACCGGGTCCTGTCACCAACTGCACCTGGACTCGTCCACCAGCTTGCTGGTCGACTGCGGCCTGGAACAGGGTGCCGATGCGCCGCCCCGGTTCAGAAACCGCCCCGCTCGGTTTTGATATCCAGGGCATTCGGGCGCTGGTCATTACCCATGTGCACCTCGACCATGTCGGCCGCATATCCGCTTTGCTGGCGGCGGGCTACCGAGGCCCGATATTCTGCAGCGAGCCGTCCGCCCGGTTGCTGCCACTGGTGCTTGAAGATTCCTACAAGCTCAGCATCAGCAGCGAGCCCGCCCATGTGGCGCGGTATCTTGAGTTTATTGAAGGTTTGATAGTGCCTTTGCCGTTCGAGCAGTGGCACGACGTTGTCCTGGAGCCGGGGCTGGAATGCCGCATCCGCCTGCAGCGTGCAGGGCACCTGCTGGGTTCGGCATATGTCGAGTGCGACCTGCTGCTTGGGCAGGCAAACACCCGCTACGTGTTTTCAGGTGACCTGGGCAGCGCCGGCAACCCTTTGCTGCGCCCGCTCCAGCCCCCGGAGCGGGCAGACGTGCTTGTACTGGAAAGCACCTACGGTGACCGCTTGCATCCGGTGGCTGGCGATCGTCTGCAGCAGTTGGAGGTCGCTATCGATCGTGCCTTGGCAGATAAGGGCACCATCCTAATCCCGGCATTCAGCCTGGGTCGTACGCAGGAGCTCCTGTACGAGCTGGAAGATATTCTGCACCGCAGGGCGTTGTTGGGTGTTGAAGCGCCTGCCAACGGGGGTGATCCGTTCAACTGGTCACAATTGCCCATTATCCTTGACTCGCCGTTGGCCCAGCGTATAACCACCGTCTACCGGGAATTGCATGAGTTCTGGAACGAAGAGGCGAGGGCGCGGCTTGCTGAAGGGCGTGATCCGCTCGGGTTCAACCAGCTCATCTGCGTCGACAGCCATGCCAAGCACCAGCAAGTGGTCAACTACCTGAGCAGCACAGGGCGTCCGGCAATCGTCATCGCTGGCAACGGCATGTGTTCGGGTGGGCGGATTGTGAATTACCTCAAGGCCATGCTGGGGGATGCGCGGCATGAGGTGATGTTTGTGGGGTATCAGGCCAAGGGCACGCCAGGGGCGGTGATTCAGGCTAGCGAGGGGGCAGAGGGGTTTGTGCAGATTGACCTAGACGGACAGATGTATGAAATCAATGCCAAGGTTCTTAGTTTAAGTGGGTATTCGGGGCATGCGGATCAGGCGGGGTTGGTACGGTTTGTGGTAGGGTGCGAGCCGCTGCGGGTGGTGCTGGTGCATGGGGAGGCGAGGGCTAAGCAAGTGCTCGCTCGGGTGCTGCGGGAGCTGCTTGCCCAAGTCGGAAATGAGGTGGATGTCACAATTGCGTGATGACCATTGGGTGGGGTTGGTCGAAGCCCCGGTGATTGCCTTGCGTTTGGCTTGCGTTATGCTCGCTTCACTATTGTACGAGGCGAAGCTGTATATTCAGCCTCCTCCCCAAGGCGAGATTGTTCGGCTCACCTTCAGGCATGGTGAAGGCACGGGGCTCGCGCCCCTCATTCCTAAGGAAACTCTGAAGAAGACCTCCAAATTTGGCAAAATACGTGACCTCAAACGCCGAGATACCAGATGAGGCAGATGACCTGTACCGACGCTGAGTACGCCGGTAAGCGCAAGCAGACTCGCAAGGAGTTGTTCCTGATCGAGATGGATCAGGTGATGCTCTGGAAGAGCTTGAGCGCCCTGATCCAGCCGTACTATCCAACGGGTGAGGGGGGACGGCCTATTCACTGATGCTGATGCTGCGCGTGCATCTAAAGTAGAACTGGTTCGGCTGCAAGATACGGCAGTGGAAGAAGCTCTGTTTGAAACGACCACCCTGCGTAAGTTTGTAGGCCTGAATCTGGATATAATCCCGGATGAGACCGCCATCCTCAACTTCCGTAAAACTACTGCATTGTGATGAAAATATTGTCTTCGCTGGCGCGGACTATGCTGGGGCTGAGGAGCGTTATGAAATTATGTCTTGACTGGGTGGACCTATATGAAAATGCCTAGGATTGCCGTGCTTTTAGCTGCTTATAATGGTATGCGCTGGTTGCCTGAGCAGGTAGCGTCTATCCTGGAGCAAGATGATGTCGATGTGACTTTATTCATCAGTGTGGATAGTTCGGATGATGGTACCGAGGCTTGGTGCGAAACGATTCAGGAAAACACCCCTTCTGTACAGATCTTACCGTTTGGCCAGCGGTTTGGTGGGGCAGGCAAGAATTTCTTCCGTCTGCTCCGCGATGTAGATCTGTCGCCATTCGATGCCGTTTCCCTAGCGGACCAAGATGATATCTGGTATTCGGATAAACTAGCGCGGGCGTATCGGCAGATTGCGTTAGGTAATGCCGCGTATTCGAGCAATGTCGTGGCATTTTGGCCAGATGGCCGTGAAATGCTGGTTGAGAAACATCAACCCCAGGTGAAATTCGATTACCTTTTCGAAGCGGCCGGACCAGGCTGCACCTACCTACTATCCTCGGCGCTTGCTGGTCAGTTCAAGGCGTTTCTGCTCGCGAACTGGCTGGAAATTCAGGAGGTTGCGCTACATGACTGGCTGATCTACGCCTATGCGCGGTCACAACACATGAAGTGGTTCATTGACCCCCAGCCGTCTATGCGCTACCGGCAACATGCGAGCAACCAAGTGGGGGTCAACAACGGTATTGTGGCCATGAGGGCTCGGCTACGCAAGGTTCTTTCGGGATGGTGGTTACACCAATCCATGCATATCGCATCACTTGTCGGGATGGAAAAGTCTGCATTGGTTGCGGGCTGGGCGGAACTGGATATCAAGAGCCTGCTGCGGCTTGTGGTTAATGCGCGGCAGTGCCGTCGGCGAAATCGAGACAGGGTTTATTTCTTCGGACTTTGTCTCATTCTTATGTGTGCCAGGCTGGCGGGGCAGAGGTTTTCATAGGCCCGCTTTATTGATGATGGCAACTATATGAAAATAACGCATCTTGAAATTCCGGACTTATGCTGTTTGAGAAGTTGCCGAGTTTTTCTACCAGACCACTGACTTCTACACACTTCAGCGTGATCGCTGCGTGGGACGATTGGGAGTTGAGTGTACGTTGGCCTGTGACCGGGCAGCCCATCCTGTTTGGCAAGGACCAGAAGGACGAATCGTTCAACTGTGCTGAATATTTTGACTAAGAGCGGACTGGAAGCTAGTGCCTGTCAGTAGAGGGCAGCCCAAAAGCCCTGGCTGGCAAGCTAGCAACAGCAAAGAGCCCAAGAAGACGGATTGCTCGATGATTATTTTGGTGACCGGTGGAACCGGTTTTGGACATCTGGACAGGCCACGCGTCTTGCTGAATGTTGCTGCCGTGTCGCTTATTGATCGCTCCATTCAGGGGCGCAATCGCCGTTGTGCTATTGGGACTGACCGCTATCAGGCCGTGTTCATGCGCCTGCCGAGCCGGGTGGGGAGAGCGTGATGGCTGGCCAAGGTGATGCGCCGCGTCGCGGTCTGCTGGTTACTGGCGGCAGTGGATTTGTCGGTCGTGCGCTGCTGGAGCAGCTTGCCGCCAATCCGGCCTGGGCGCCAAGGGCGCTGGTAAGGCAGCGGCCTGCTCAGCAGCTTGTCGGAGTCGATTACCGCCTGTTCGGCGGACTGTCGGCAGTGGATGCCGCCGCCGGGCAGTTCGATCTGGTGGACACCGTGATCCATCTGGCTTCGCGGGTGCATGTGATGCAGGAGACCGCAATAGATCCAATAGCCGAATTCCGCCGAGTCAACGTAGATGGCACTCTGAGCCTAGCCCGGTCAGCGGCCCAGGCAGGCGTGCGGCGTTTCATTTTTGTAAGTTCGGTGAAAGTGAATGGCGAGAGCACCGACGGCCGTATGCCATTCACTGCTGATGAGGCGCCGGCGCCTTTGGATCCGTACGGCATCTCCAAGCGCGAGGCCGAAGAAGGCCTACGCCAACTGGCGACGCAAACCGGGCTGGAAGTGGTAATCGTTCGCCCTGTGCTGGTCTATGGTCCAGGCGTGAAGGCCAACTTTCGAAGTATGATGAACTGGTTGAGCAATGGCTTGCCGCTGCCCTTCGGCGCCGTTCACAATAAACGTAGCCTAGTGGCGCTGGGCAACTTGGTGGACCTGCTGGTGACCTGTATCGATCACCCGGCCGCTGCCAACCAGACTTTTCTGGCCAGTGATGGTTACGACCTTTCCACCACCGAACTGCTACAGCGCTTAGGCCAAGCATTGGGCAAGCCCGCCAGGCTTCTGCCGGTGCCTGCAGCCTGGCTCAAAGGTGCGGCAACGCTGGTCGGCAAGGGCGCGTTGTCCAGACGGCTGTGCGGTTCGTTGCAGGTGGACATCGGTAAAACACGTGAAATGCTAGGCTGGAAGCCCCCGCTCGATGTCGATCAGGCACTGCGGGACACTGCGATCAACTTTTTGAAAGAGCAAGACAGCAAATGAAGGCATGGTGGCTCATCCCTCTCGTTGCAGGGGCATCCCTGCTTTTGACTGCGGCATTGCGGCGTTACGCTTTGAGCAAGCAGATTATAGACGTGCCCAACGCGCGCAGTTCGCACACTGTGCCGACTCCACGGGGCGGTGGTGTGGCGATCGTGTTGAGCTTTCTGGCCTGTCTGCCTGTGCTTGCACTGTCCGATGCGATGCCACTGTCGACGTTGGTCGCCATCGGCGGGGCGGGGGGGCTGATCGCAGTGATCGGTTTCATGGATGACCACGCACACATTGCCGCCCGGTGGCGGTTGCTCGGCCACCTCGCTGCGGCTGCCTGGATGCTTTACTGGCTGGGTGGCCTGGCACCGTTGCAGGTATTCGGTTTCACCGTCGACCTGCAGTGGTTCGGCTACATCCTGGCTGCCTTCTACGCTGTGTGGATGCTCAACCTCTACAACTTTATGGATGGCATCGACGGCATTGCTAGTGCCGAAGCGGTCACTGTATGCTTGGGCATGGTCCTGCTTGTGGCCTTGGTCGACGCGCCGCAGCTGATGGTTCTGCCGCTACTGTTGGCAGCCGCTACCGTGGGCTTTCTGTTCTGGAACTTTCCGCCAGCCAAGATCTTTATGGGTGACGCGGGTAGTGGGTTCCTCGGCATTGTATTGGCAGGCATGTCACTGCAGACCGCCTGGGCTGCACCCCAGCTGTTTTGGTGCTGGCTGATCTTGCTGGGCGTGTTCGTGGTTGATGCCACCTTCACCCTGTTCCGCCGCCTGCAGCGTGGTGACAAGGTTTACGAAGCTCACCGCAGTCATGCCTACCAGTTCGCGTCGCGCCACTACGGCAAGCACTTGCCGGTGACCTTGGCGGTGGTGGCGCTTAACCTATTCTGGCTGTTGCCGGTGGCTCTGTGTGTGCTGTTACTGGGCCTGGACGGCGTGTTGGGCGTGATCATCGGCTACCTGCCATTGGCGTTTTTGGCCGCGCTCTGGCGAGCTGGCGAACTTGAGCGCTAGCTAAAGTGATAGGAAACAAGTTTGTAGCCATGTCACTTTGGAATGACTTCAGAGGTTATATGAATAGGTTGCGCTCAAGGCTGCTCGGGCTACCTCGGCACCACAAACGGCTGATTCAGGTGGCGGCAGACGTTATCCTGATCTGGTTTGCGCTGTGGTTGGCGTTTGTTGTGCGCCTGGGCATTGATAACCTAGCCAACCCTGTCCTGGACCACACTTGGCTGTTCGCCATCGCGCCGATCATTTCAATTCCGCTGTTCATCCGCTTCGGGATGTACCGGGCGGTGATGCGCTATTTTGGCAATGACGCGCTGATCGCGATCATCAAGGCCGTCACCCTGTCGGCGCTGATTCTGGGTTTCATCATCTATTGGGCGAGCAACCACCAGAACGTAGTGCCGCGCTCCATCACCTTCAACTACTGGTGGTTAAGCCTGATCATGGTGGGCGGGTTGCGCCTGGCCATGCGCCAGTACTTCTTGGGTGACTGGTTTGCCACTGCTGTGCAGCACGTACCCTTCGCCAACCGCGCCGATGGCCTGCCTAGGGTTGCCGTCTACGGTGCAGGTTCGGCGGGTAACCAGTTGGTGGCGGCCTTGCGCATGGGCAAGGCTATGCGCCCGGTAGCTTTCATCGATGACGATGTCAGCATCACCGACCGGGTTATTGCCGGGCTGCAGGTGTACCGGCCAGAACAGCTGCAACAGATGATCGACGACACCGATGCCAACGAAATCCTACTGGCGTTGCCATCCGTTAGCAGGAGCCGCCGCCGTGAAATCCTCAACTTGCTCGAAGGCTACCCGCTGCACGTGCGCAGTGTGCCCGGTTTCATGGACCTGGCCAGCGGCCGGGTCAAGGTGGACGATATCCAGGAAGTGGATGTCGCCGACCTGTTGGGTCGCGATGCGGTGCCCGCCCAGCAAGACCTGCTGGATCACTGCATCGTCCAGCAGACGGTAATGGTGACCGGTGCCGGTGGCTCGATAGGCTCCGAGCTTTGCCGCCAGATCTTGGGGCGGGGGCCGAGTACCCTGTTGCTTTTGGAGCACAGCGAATTCAACCTGTACTCCATTGCCACCGAGCTGGAGCAGCGCATCGTCTGTGAAGGGCTGACTGTACGTTTGATCCCGATATTGGGTTCGGTTCGCGACCAGGCGAAGATGCTGGACGTAATGCGTGCCTGGCAGGTCGATACTGTCTACCACGCCGCCGCCTACAAGCACGTGCCCATCGTAGAGCACAACATTGCCGAGGGCGTGTTGAACAATGTGTTCGGCACCCTGTATACGGCCCAGTCGGCCCTGCAGGCTGGCGTCGCCAACTTCGTGCTGATTTCCACCGACAAGGCAGTACGGCCGACCAATGTGATGGGCGGTACCAAGCGCCTGGCCGAAATGGTGCTGCAGGCCCTTAGCCACGAGCTGGCGCCGGTATTGATGGGCGACAAAGGCAATGTGTCGCAGGTGAACAAGACCCGCTTCACCATGGTCCGCTTCGGCAATGTGCTGGGCTCGTCGGGCTCGGTTATTCCGTTGTTTTACGAGCAGATCAAGGCTGGTGGGCCCCTGACGGTGACCCATCCGAAAATCACCCGCTACTTCATGACCATTCCCGAGGCAGCGCTACTGGTGATCCAGGCCGGTTCCATGGGGCAGGGCGGTGATGTGTTCGTGCTCGACATGGGCGAGCCGGTGAAAATCGTGGAGCTGGCGGAAAAGATGATTCACCTGTCCGGCTTCAGAATCCGCTCCGAGTGCAACCCGCAGGGCGACATAGCCATTCATTTCACCGGGCTGCGCCCTGGTGAAAAGCTTTATGAAGAACTGCTGATTGGCGACAACGTGATTGCTACCCGTCACCCGATGATCATGAGCGCGAACGAAGAGTACCTGCCATGGGATGTGCTGAAGCAGCGCCTGGATGCATTACGGGGTGCGATCGCGGCCGATGACTATGTCACGGTGCGGCAACTGCTTCGGGATACGGTAAGTGGGTACACGCCAGACGGGGATATCGTGGATTGGCTGTACCAGCGCCGGCGTCAGGAGCTTTGAGCGGAATCTACAGCTTGGCTGAGAGTAAGGTAACTGATCCATGAATATCTGGTTCAAAGCTACCCCTTCATCTCCGAAGCAGCAGGGCGCGCAATTAGCGGCAAAGTCAGGCGGTTGACGCGGCGACTACGCTTGAAAAACGCCGTTTCTGGCAGTACTCTTAACCGGTTATTCATTCAATCGGCATTACGTGCTGTGGAATAGGTGATCGAAAGGTCAGAGTTCACCATGCCATCAAACTGTCTACCGACGAGTCCAGAAGCCTGTTCGTGGTGCTGGATGGGCAGTCACAGTGGAATGAACTCCTGAAATTGAGAATGGAAGGTTTTAGCATGAGCGGAGTCGGAAAAAGGCTCATCTATTTTTCTTCGGTGCCCTACCACAGCTACGCGCAGCGACCGCACTTCATGGCGACCGCGTTCGTGAACGCAGGCTATAGCGCCGTGCTGTGGATCGACCCCTATCCGACACGTTTGCCGAACCTGTCCGACTTGAAGGGGCGGTGCAGCGGGAAGCTTAGCGCCGAAGATTCAGATGATCGAGTCGAGTTGTATCGTCCGGTCGCTTTGCCTGTTGAGCCGCTGCCACTAGGCAGCCTTCTCAATCATATGCTGTGTTGGCGGCCAGCGCGCAAGCGTCTGCGCGAGTTTGTTTCGGGTGGCGGGCATTGCGTGATCGGGATTGGTCGTCCCAGCGCCCTAGGCATTTGGGCGTTAGAAAACCTGCCGCATGAGCGGTCCTTTGTTGACGTGCTCGACAACTTTCCAGCGTTCTATCGCGGTATTTCCCGCATATCAATGAATAAACGTTTGAAGAGGGTCTGTAAGTCCGTCACGGATGTCTTTTGTTCATCAAGTCAGATCTCCGTGGATATCCAGGCTATTGTTCAGCGCGACGTGATAACTGTGTTGAATGGCTATGCGACTGATCACCTCCCGCAACCCTCCGGTGCGGCGAGTCGAAAGTATATCGGATATGTCGGCACCATCGGCGAATGGTTCGACTGGCCCTTGGTCTGTGAGATTGCTCGGGCGTTGCCAGAAGTGCCCGTCCGTCTGATAGGGCCCGAATTTGTGCCGCGTCCAGGGAACCTTCCACCGAATATTGAGTTACTTGGGGAGCGACCGTTTAACGAAATGGCCGCGTTTGTCCGTGAGTTTGCCGTAGGCTTGATTCCATTTCAACTCAATGGGCTGACCGACAGTGTCGATCCCATCAAGTTCTATGAATACCGTAGCCTGGGCGTTCCGGTTTGGTCGACCGATTTTGGGGAGATGCGGCTGCGTGGTAGCAGCGATGGGGTCACGAAGATCCAGTGCGGCGAAAATTGGCGTGCCAGGTGGAACGAAGCCCGAATGACTGTGGTCGATCTGCACGCAATTGCCAGCTTCAACGAGGCGGTTTCCTGGGCGAAGCGTTTCGAACCTGTTCTAGAACACGCCGCCAAGCCAAGGTCAGCGCGCAGCAGCGTGGCCACTAGCGCGCGGCCTCAAAATTAAGTCAGTTACCGTGAGAGAGTTTCTTGATGAAAATCAAGAAGATATGACTATGCGGCGGGAGCGTCTTCACGACGTAGCACGCTAGCCAGGATACATTGATCAACGTGATCCGAGGGGCGCATGTCATCTTGATAACGTTTCTGCCGCGAATTGTACAGCGACACACCTTTTAGCAGAGTCCTATGAACGATAACGTAAACCCTCATGAATCACCTCCTCTCCATCCCCGAGCTATATTGCGTTCGTTGCGGCAGCAACGAGGCCTGATCCTTGATCTCGCCAAACGAGAAGTCACCGGTCGGTATCGTGGCTCGGCTCTGGGCCTGCTCTGGTCTTTTTTCAATCCGCTTCTGATGCTGGCGGTATATACCTTCGTGTTTTCGGTCGTTTTCAAGGCGCGCTGGGCCGGTGGATCGGATTCGAAGACTGAATTCGCGCTAGTGCTTTTTACCGGTCTGATGGCGTTCAATCTGTTTTCCGAGTGTATTAACCGCGCGCCTGGTTTGGTCGTGGGAAATGCAAACTATGTCAAGAAAGTAGTCTTCCCTCTTGAGCTTTTGCCCTTCGTGATCCTTGCTTCTGCTGCATTTCATATGCTGATCAGTTTCGGTGTGTGGTTGCTGTTTTATTTGATCTTTTTTGGCATGCCGCCACTTACGGTGTTACTGCTTCCTTTAGTTCTGCTACCGCTTGCACTACTGACGCTTGGGCTTAGCTGGCTACTTGCTTCTCTAGGGGTATATTTGCGCGATGTTACTCAAGTCACTACTGTCATTACTTCTGTCTTGATGTTCCTTTCTCCAATCTTTTATCCCGTCTCAATTCTCCCCGCTGAATACCGTCCCTTTCTTCAACTGAATCCGTTGACCCTGACAATTGAGCAGGCGCGCGACGTGATGATTTGGGGTAAAGGCCTTGATTGGGCAGCTTGGGGGCTCTACCTTGTCGTCGCTTTGATGATTGCCTGGTTGGGTTTTGCCTGGTTCCAAAAAACGCGAAAGGGGTTTGCTGATGTCCTCTGAGATCGCGATCCGTGTTGACCGATTAGCCAAATGTTATCATATATACGATAAGCCACGAGACAGGCTCATGCAGATGCTTGTGCGAGGCAAAAGGCAGTTTTACAAGGAGTTCTGGGCACTCAACGATGTTTCGTTCGAGATCAAGAAGGGAGAGACCGTTGGCATCATCGGACGAAATGGCAGCGGAAAATCGACATTATTGCAAATGATCTGTGGCACTGTGACGCCTACATCTGGGGAAGTCCGGACGAGTGGGCGCCTGGCGGCACTGCTCGAACTCGGCGCCGGGTTCAATGGTGAATTCACTGGGCGCGAGAATGTGATGCTGAACGCCTCAATTCTCGGGTTTCCGCGTGAAGAGATGATGGCCAGAATGGAGCAGATCCTGGAGTTTTCAGAGTTGGGAGACTTTCTCGACCAGCCCGTGAAGACGTATTCGAGTGGCATGTATGCGAGGTTGGCCTTCTCGATTGCGATTCACGTGGATCCAGATATTCTCGTTGTTGATGAAGCACTGGCGGTCGGTGATGCTCGCTTCGTCGCAAAATGCATGCGGCGTATAAAGGACATTCAAAAGAATGGAGCGACTATCCTGTTCGTCAGCCACGATGTCGGTTCAGTTCGTACCCTATGCGACCGAGCGATATGGCTCGACAAGGGGCGTTTGTTCGAAGACGGCGATGTGTTCCCGGTAACTGGTCGATATATGGAGTTCATGTTCAAGGATGAAGATTCCGCCGACGAAACATTGCGGGAGGAAATCACTTCGCAACAGAACGTTGACCTTCTTGGCAACGCGACTGACTCTTTCCAGAAAGAGGGATGCGTTACGAGCGAGGCTAGGATCCAGTCTGTAGTGATCGCGGCACCAGCGGCAGCGCCGGAAAGCCTGCTCGATTCCCGCCCTGTCACCCACTGGGGATCGCATAAGGGCATCATTCTAGGTGCCTCGGTGCGTGATTGTCATGGTATCCGCAAGGATGTTCTTCCTTGGGGTGATAAATTGGAGATCGTGATCGATTTGCATGTACCGAAAGCGATCTCGCGTGAGCACCTAAGCGTAGCCTTTTCCATCAAGGATTTGAAAGGCACTGATCTCATTGTGTCGACGACACACGATTTCGGAGGAAATATTTTGCCTGATGAGGAGCGTTTCAGTGTCTTATTCCAACTGACAAATCAACTCGTTACAGGTAAATATCTTCTGGTTGCAGCAGTGGAGAACCGCCAGCATCGCGATATCCACTACTACGAATATGTTGAAGGTGCGCACTACTTCTCATCCCTTTCTGATCAACGGCTTTTTGGCATCTTTCAGCCTGCTATAGAGCAGCAAGTTCTGGTGAATTAAGTGAACACTCCCAAAATTATAAATTCCGATTCCTACTGGGACGCCCGTTTCTCAGAGAATTGGGAGGCTGCTCAGGGGCCAATGCAGTCACGCTTCTTCGCACGAATCGCCATTGAGCATCTCCCGCGATGGTTAATGGATCAACTGAAGCGGCAGTGCCTCACGCTTGTTGACTGGGGCTGCGCTCAGGGTGATGGCACCGATGTCTGGGGCAGCTACATCGCAGCAGAACAGCTTGTCGGCGTCGATTTCTCGACCGTGGCGATAGAACAGGCCACTCAGCGCTACCCCGCCATTCGTTTTATCAGTACGGACTGGCTCGCAGGGGACGCTCAACAGTCGGAAATGTTCGATGTCGTTTTCTCTTCTAATACGCTTGAGCACTTTCATCGGCCGTATGAGGTATTGAATACTATCTCCGGTTATGCAAGGAAGGCCGTTATATTGGCCGTGCCTTATCGGGAAATCGAGCGTATTGATGAACATTTTTTCTCATTTTTAGCTGAAAATATTCCAGTCCAACTACCAAATGGGTTCAGGCTTAGCTGGTCAAGGGTCGTTGATTGCAGGTCAATACAAGACACACTTTGGGCAGGGTATCAGATTATTCTAGTCTATGCAGATCCGCATTGGACAAGCGAGTTATCTCTTACGCTAAACGACTATAATGTTGAAAGCGATAATTTCGCGGCGCAAGTGTCTCTGCTGAACACAGAGGCATTGGAACGTAGTGCTCAAATCTTACATTTAACGCAGACTCTCGACCAGCGACACGACCAAATCGTGACCATCAAGCAGGCGCTGGACGAGCGTAACGATTACATTGCGAACATCAAGCAGACACTGGACGAGCGTAACGATTACATTGCGAACATCAAGCAGACACTGGATGAGCGTAACGAGTGCATTGTCCGCCTCACTCAGGATATAAGCGAGCGCGATGCCTTGCTTCACTCGGCGGAAGCCTACCGGATCGACAAAGAGATCTACATTGCTCAGCTAACACAGGAAATCGAGATGAGAAATAGTGGGCTGCCGGGCGCAGTTTGGAAGACGAAACAGAGACTCAAGCGTATCCGGCACTATGCTAATCGATCGCATCAGTTGTTGGCGACGGGCGGTGTCTCAGCGTTAATTCGGGCCGTCAAAACGAAGATTTTGCATAGAAGGGCGCTGTCTCTGGCTGCACCACATGGGTTGTTTTCTCATTCGGAAGGTGCGAATCCGGCCGGATCAATGAATGGCAATCACTTTATCCCCCTGGTCCAAGACGAACTCGTTGTGATCACCGGCGTGCCGTTTGACGACGTTGGCGGCGGTCAGCGTGCTGCTCAATTGGCCCGCTGCGCGCTGAAAGCTGGCCGAAAAGTAATCTATATCTATGTCTATCCGAAATATGACTTCGCGACTCGCCAGCATGTCGAGTCCGATCTTAATATTCTGGGCCTGACGCATATTTCCATCGATAAAATCGATCCTAGCGGTCTGCTTGATCTTGTTTCGGAGCACGCTACTGTTCTGATGGAGCTGCCACACCCTAAAATTCTGCCGTTTCTCGACGCCTGTAATGTCCGCGGACTGAGAAGCGTGTTTGAACTCATCGACGACTGGGAAACGAGTCTCGGTGGCGATTGGTTCAGCATGGAAACCTACCGCCAGTTTGTCGACAAGTCACTTGTGGTGGTTGGAACGGCTAAATTGCTCGTGAAGCGATTGGTTGATCTAGGACGTAAAGATGCGTTGTACCTGCCCAATGCCTCGAATGAATATATTTTTGACAAGTATAAGTCTTTTGAGCGACCTGGCGATCTGCCAAAGCGAGGCAAGAAAACAGCGCTGTATTTTGGCTCATTGTACGGCGAGTGGTTCGCTTGGGACTGGGTGGTGGCAGCTGCCACGTCAAACCCGCACCTCGACATTGTTCTGATTGGGGATAGCCCCGAGAGGAAGGGGCTGCCGAATAACATCTATTTCTTGGGATCAAAGAACATCGATGAGTTGCCTGGATATCTGCAGCACTCGGACATGGCTCTGCTTCCTTTTGTTCCAGGAAAGATCTCTGATGCCGTATCACCTATCAAGGTTTTTGAATATTTGTTTATTGGCAAGCCGGTGATCTCTACGCGCCTCCCCGAAATTGTCGAGTATCCGGGTGTGTATGTTGCCGACACCCCCGAAGAATTTTCACGTCTCTGTAATGGATCCTTTGACTCTGTTGCACTTGCGCAAGACAGTGATAGGTTTATTTCCCAGAACTCCTGGTTTGCTCGCCTTGATAAGCTGACCGGAGAAGAGGCGAAAAAGCGGTATGCTTCGTCAGTTAGTGCTGTCATTTTGATCCATAACAATCGGAGCATCATTGGGCGCTGCCTGGAGTCGTTGCAGCGGCACGGAGAAGGTTTCCTGCGCGAAATCATCGTCGTTGATAATGCAAGTACGGATGGTGGTGCCGACTTCGTGACTGAGAACTTCCCGGGTGTTAAGGTCGTCACCAATGCTGTCAATGGTTGTGCTTCCGGAAGAAATCTCGGTGTAAGTTTGGCAACGGGTAAGTATCTCGCCTTTTTCGATTCGGATCAGTGGTTCACCAGCTCTTCATTCTTTGTGGAAGCCCTACATATCCTTTCTCGCGATGCAAGCGTGGGCGTTGTGGGCTGGGCAGCAGGGTGGTTTGATCGGACCCGATCTGATCTGGGAGGCATGATCGCTGACTATTGCCATAATCGCGCTATGAATGTCGAGGCGTTGTTCAAGGGCTATCGTGCCGACATTGGTTATTTGGGGACAGGTGGATTTTTTGTTCCGCGATCTGTCTTCGATGCGACAGGTGGATTCGACACTTTCTACGATCCGACCTGCTTCGAGGATACCGATATGAGTTTCCAAATTAAAAAGCTCGGACTGAAGGTTAGCTTTAGAGACCTGACCGGCATTCGGCATCAGCCGCATCAGACCACTAACGCTAGCTCACAGAGTCAGAGCTACACCAAGCTTTTTGTAAGAAACGCAGAATATTTTAAAGAGAAATGGAAAGCCCATCCCACGTTTTTCCTTGACTACCCTGGGCACTAACTCGAGTAGCCGTACGGTTAACGGATGATCTCCGTTTATCATGAGAGCCGAACAAGGCCGATAATTACCCGACCTTGTTCGGCCCATTCAGGCCTATGGGGCTTTCCTGCTTTTAATGCGGCACGAGTGATTGAGGCAGGTGTGTCCTCTGCCTTTTGTGCCTCCGAACTGGCTTCGGTTTTTGATCGTGCGTTTCTAGGTAGTGCTTAATCGGTGCCTCCAGATCGTAAGCGATCCACAAACACCACACAGCCTGGCGTAGCCAGGCTGACCCGCCTCGGTTACCACTGTCACGGCATCCTGAAACGCCCCTGATGTCTAGAACACCAGGGGCGTTTCACTTTGATGCCGGGCGAGATGATTAAGCGGTGCTAACGCAGAGAAGAATACCGATGCAAGGTCCAGGGGCGAAGCCACCCGTAGGAGTGACGAAGCTTTTGTGATAAGGGGCGTTGACCGGCCGTTATCAGCACGTGGTGGCAGGAGGAGCGGCATGAATGCATGCAAAGTCGTACAGCTTTTACAGACTGAAATTGTTGCGCTCAGTTTTTGCCGCCGCCCCTATCTTAAACTCAAGCTGACTCTTTGCTACTAGCGAAATTGGAAAGGACGCCCAATATCCGCGCGCATGCCTCGCCGTCGCCGTAAGGGTTGTGAGCAAAGCTCATAGCAGTGTAGGTCGCATCATCGGTAAGCAGTTGCGCCAGGTGCTCAGTGATCGAAGCCACGTCGGTGCCGACCAGCTTCACGGTGCCGGCCGCAACTGCTTCCGGGCGCTCCGTAGTGTCTCGCATTACCAGCACCGGCTTGCCCAGGGCAGGGGCTTCTTCCTGGATGCCGCCGGAGTCGGTCAGGATCAGGTACGAGCGGCTCATCAGGTAGACAAACGGCAGGTAGTCCAGTGGCTCGATCAGGTGAATGTTGCTGACGTCGGCCAACAGGCGGTTAACCGGTTCGCGCACGTTGGGGTTGAGGTGCACCGGGTAAACGATGTCCACGTCAGGGAACTGACGCGCGGTTTGTACCAAGGCCTGGCAAATGCGCTCGAAGCCGCCGCCGAAGTTTTCGCGGCGGTGACCGGTGACCAGCACCATGCGGCGTTGCGGGTTCAGGAAGCTGAACTGGGTTTCGAATTGGCTTTTCAGCTGAGGGCTTTCCAGCTTGCGTACCACCTCTAGCAGCGCGTCGATCACTGTGTTGCCGGTGGTATGGATGGTCGTGGCGTCGATCCCTTCCTTCAACAGGTTGTCCTCTGAAGTGGAGGTCGGCGCGAAATGCAGGGCGGCCAGGGCGCCGGTCAGGCGGCGGTTGCCTTCTTCAGGCCAGGGCGAATACAGGTTGCCTGTGCGCAGGCCGGCCTCTACGTGAGCAATAGGAATCTGCTGATAGTAGGCGGCCAGGCTGGTGGCTAAGGTTGTTGCGGTGTCGCCATGCACCAATACCACGTCGGGCTTGAACTCGGTCAGCACAGGCTTGAGACCCTGCAGGATAGCAGTGGTCACATCGGTCAGATCCTGCCCCTGCTTCATGATGTTCAGATCGTAGTCTGGGGTGATCTCGAACAGTTCAAGCACTTGGTCAAGCATCTGGCGATGCTGGCCGGTCACGCATACACGCGACTCGAAGCGGTCGTCATGGGCAAGTTTGAGAGCCAAGGGGGCCATTTTGATGGCCTCTGGGCGGGTGCCAAACACGGTAAGAGTCTTGAGTAACACGGCAACGTCTTCTATGCGATGGATTGAGTTGGATAGAGCAGGCGCAATGGGGCCAGAAACGAGATGCGCAGAGTGGAGCCCCTATGGTTGGATGGCAATTGGCTGGTAGCAGACGGGATACCGCGGTACCAGGCGCTGAATCTGATAAACCACTCGCCTCTATTCCGTCCTGAGCAGCGAGCCTTCCGGACCTCCAAATCTATCATCTGGCGATCGGAAAAACACCTCCAATGGCGTGCTCCCCCTGGTCGAGCTGAACGCAGATGATGCCTATAAAATCGATGTCAATGTGCGTTATCGATCAATTAAATCGTTTTTAAATGTGGCTGTGGTTTCCGTCGGCTCGTCATGGCTACCCGGTGATTCCGGGGATGGGCCATGTATAGGGAGGGCGCATCCAGTCACCAAGCTGCAGGACTACCTGTCAGGCAGGCGTGGATGCAAACAAGGCCGCAGAGCGACCGGAGGAGTAGGCGTGTAGACCGTGCCTGCGCGCCTATACACGCTTTTGTAGGAATGGGGTTCCTTGCCGCTAATGAAGGTACCACTCTCAAAGCGTGAGCGCCGTCTTACCACAACACTCCTGCAACATTCCCGTCTAGAATTGCGCCAGCTATTTTCTAACTGACACTCATTCGAGAAGCGTTCAACCCTATGACAATCCTGATAACTGGCGGCGCCGGCTTCATCGGTGCGAATTTCGTGCTGGATTGGGTAAGCCAGTCAGGCGAAACCATCGTCAACCTAGACAAACTGACCTACGCCGGCAACTTGCGGAGCTTGGCTAGCCTTGAGGGGAATCCGCAGCATGTCTTCGTGCATGGAGATATCGGCGATGGCCCGTTGGTGCAAAGGCTATTGGCAGAGCATCGCCCACGCGCTGTGCTCAATTTCGCCGCCGAGTCGCACGTCGACCGCTCAATTCATGGACCCCAGGCCTTCGTTGAAACCAATGTGGTGGGTACCTTTCAGTTGCTGGAAGCCGTGCGCAGCTATTGGCATGGCCTGGATACAGCGGAGCGGGAGGCGTTCCGTTTCCTGCATGTTTCGACCGACGAGGTTTATGGCTCGTTGAAAGCCGATGAGCCTGCGTTTACCGAGGACCATCAATACCAGCCAAACAGCCCGTACTCGGCGAGCAAGGCCGCCAGCGACCACCTGGTACGTTCCTATCACCACACCTATGGCGTGCCGGTCCTGACCACTAATTGCTCGAACAACTACGGGCCGCTGCATTTCCCCGAGAAACTGATCCCGCTGATGATCGTCAATGCCTTGGCTGGCAAGGCACTACCGGTGTATGGCGATGGCCAGCAGATTCGCGACTGGTTGTACGTCAAGGACCACTGCAGCGCCATCCGCCGTGTGCTGGAAGCAGGGCACGTGGGTGAAGTGTACAATGTTGGCGGCAGGAACGAGATGCCTAACCTAGGCATTGTCCATCGCATTTGCGAGCTGCTCGATGAACTTCGTCCTCGTGCTGACGGGCAGTCTTATGCCAGCCAGATCAGCCTCGTCACCGACCGCCCGGGCCACGACCGCCGTTATGCCATTGATGCCCACAAGATTGAGCGCGAGCTTGGTTGGAAGCCTGCCGAAACGTTCGAAACTGGTATTCGCAAGACCGTTACTTGGTATCTGGCTAACCAGGAATGGGTCAAAGGCGTCATGGACGGCAGCTATCGTGACTGGATCGCGCAGCAATATGGGGCTAATAAAGTTTGAAGATCTTGCTGTTGGGGAAAAATGGTCAAGTCGGTTGGGAGTTGCAGCGCGCCCTCGCGCCATTGGGCGAACTGATCGCTCTCGATCGCCAGGGCGAAAGCGGCCTGTGTGGCGATCTGACCAATCTCGAAGACCTGGGCGCTACAGTACGCTCGCTGGCTCCAGATGTAATCGTCAACGCGGCGGCCTACACGGCAGTGGACAAAGCCGAGAGCGAGCCTGCTCTGGCTGCCCGAATAAATGCCGAAGCGCCAGGCGTTCTGGCGCGTGAGGCTGCGAAGTTGGGCGCCTGGCTGATTCACTACTCTACAGACTATGTGTTCGATGGCAGTGGCCAGGCGCAGTGGCAAGAGGATGCCCCCAGCGCTCCGTTGTCTGTCTATGGCCGTACCAAGCGCGCGGGCGAACTGGCCATTCTAAGCAGCGGTGCCGCTGCCGTGGTGCTGCGTACCAGCTGGGTATATGCTGCGCGCGGGCAGAACTTTGCCAAGACCATGCTGCGCCTGGCAGCCGAGCGCGATGTACTCAGGGTTGTGGCGGACCAGTTTGGCGCCCCTACCGGTGCAGATCTGATCGCCGATGTCACCGCCCATATTTTGCATCGTCTCTTCAGTGCTCACGATGCAAGTCGCCTGGCAGGCACCTACCATCTCGCAGCAGCCGGTGAAACTAGCTGGCACGGCTATGCCCAGTTCGTATTGGCGCATGCCCGCAGTAGTGGGCTTGCCTTGAAGGTGTCAGCCGAGCAGCTGGTCGCTATCAGTACCGAGGACCACCCGCTGCCCGCGCTGCGCCCGCGCAATTCTCGGCTGGCATTGGCTAAACTCGAAGAGAACTTCAACCTCAAGATGCCGCCTTGGCAACAGGGTGTGCAACGCATGCTGGACGAAATCCAGCACTAGGAATTGTTATGGCACGTAAAGGACTCATTCTGGCGGGCGGCTCTGGCACCCGTCTGCACCCCGCCACGCTGTCCGTGTCCAAGCAGTTGTTGCCGGTATACGACAAGCCGATGATCTACTACCCGCTCAGTACGCTGCTACTGGCTGGCATTCGTGACATCCTGATCATCTCGACACCGCAGGACACACCGCGCTTCGAGCAATTGTTGGGGGATGGTAGCCGTTGGGGCATCAACCTCTCGTATGCTGTGCAGGCGAGCCCGGACGGGTTGGCCCAGGCGTTCATGATCGGGGCGAATTTTATCGGCAGCGCCGCGTCTGCCTTGGTACTGGGCGACAATATATTCTATGGCCATGACTTCCAGTCGCTGCTCTTTAATGCGGACCAGCAGCAGAGCGGGGCCTCTGTTTTCGCTTACCACGTCCAGGACCCTGAGCGCTACGGTGTCGCAGAGTTCGATGGCAAGGGTCGGGTATTGTCGATTGAAGAAAAGCCGAAAGCGCCCAAGTCCAACTATGCAGTCACGGGGCTTTATTTCTACGACAACCAAGTCGTGGACTTGGCCAAGCATTTGAAGCCGTCGGCACGCGGCGAGCTGGAGATTACCGACCTCAACAACCTGTACCTGCAACAGCAGCAACTCCAGGTGGAAATCATGGGGCGTGGTTATGCTTGGCTGGATACTGGTACCCACGACAGTCTGTTGGATGCCAGCCAGTACATCGCCACCTTGGAGCGACGCCAGGGCCTCAAGGTCGCCTGCCCTGAAGAGATTTGCTATCGCGCGGGCTGGATCAGCGCTGAACAGCTTGAACGCCTTGCCCAGCCGTTACTCAAGAATGGTTACGGGCAATATTTGAAGAACCTGCTTGAAGTGAAGGTATTTTGATGCAAGCTGTTTCATTGGCGATCCCTGAAGTTTTCCTGTTCAGCCCAAAGGTTTTCGGTGATGAGCGAGGCTTTTTCTATGAGAGCTTCAATCAGCGTGTTTTCAGCGACGCGACTGGCCTGCGGCCAGACTTCGTTCAAGACAACCATTCCCGTTCGGTGAAGGGCGTATTGCGTGGCCTACACTACCAGCTGCCGCCCCATGCCCAAGGCAAGTTGGTACGCGTGGTGCAGGGTGAAGTGTTTGATGTGGCCGTGGATATCCGCCGCAGTTCGCCCACCTTCGGTCGATGGGTGGGCGTGGTGTTGTCATCGGAAAACCATAACCAACTGTGGATTCCACCGGGCTTCGCCCACGGTTTCGTGACGCTGAGTGCGACTGCGGAATTTGTCTACAAGACTACCGACTTCTACGCGGCCCAGAGCGAGCGTTGCATTGCCTGGGATGACCCGCAGATTGCCATCGAGTGGCCGATAGACTTCGAGCCTACGCTGTCCGCCAAGGACAAGATTGGCAAGGCGCTGGGTCAGGCCGAGCTGTTTGAATTGACCCGAGGCTCTGTACGAAATCCCGAGAAACCCAATCGTCGCGCTTCCAGCGCTGAGATTTTGTAGAGTCACCCACCATCAACGGAAAGGAATTCTGTGATGGCAAAGCGTTACGAACTCTCGGACGAGGCCTGTGTTGTGGTCTCCGATCTCTTCATCGAAACCCATGGCCGAGGGCGGCCGCGACTGAGCGACCGCCTGATGCTCGACGGCGTGCTTTGGGTACTCTGCTCGGGTGCAGCGTGGCGAGATATGCCGGAGCGCTTCGGCCCATGGTCAACGGTGTATCAAATCTCTTTTCGTACAGAGCCTAGGGGTTGTTTGGCTGGGGGAGTGGCCATTGTTTTTGGGTTGGCGAAGTTGAGTCAGATGGTTGACTGATTTGGCCACCATTCGCCGCTGATGGTGGCTGTTTCGATAGTGGGTTTACCACTAGGGTTGATTGCACAGCCGAAGGAAAACGGCTGCTGGAAAATGAACAACTCAAGGAGTGCTCACCATGCGTTACAACGTTCTGTCGTACCTGCTGCTGCCACTGTTCGCCAGCCTGTCCTTTTCCCTTAGCGCCGCCGCGGCCAGCGCGATGGCAGTGCCCGAGCCGGTGCCGGTGGCAAGCCAACAGCAGTCCCAGCAGCCGCAGCGGCTGGGACTGAACACGGCTGACGCTCTGATCTTGTAGAAGGAGCTGAACGGCCTAGGGAAGGCCAAGGCCGAGGCCATCGTGGCCTACCGGGAGGTCAATGGGCCGTTTGCTTAGGTGGATGAGTTGTTGGAGATTAAGGGCATTGGTAATGCGTTGCTGGAGCGTAACCGGGACAAGGTGATGGTGGAGTAAGTGAGGGAGGAGGGTGAGCTGTGGTTTGGGGTTGCCTTCTGGAATCTGGGGCTACTTTGCAGCCATCGCGACACAAGGCCGCTCAACGACCGTGCAATTTAATCGAACACCGGCGGGGCCGGTACCTCCACCATGTTCCCTGATTCGTGGGCAAGCCCGCTCCAATGTATGGACTCGCCTACATTGTCTAGCTGCTTTTGAACATGATTACCCAGTTGCATCTATGTATCAGGCCTGTTCGAGGAAGCTGTTCGCTTCTGGCCAACATCGTGGTGAGCTCGCAGTGTGCCGATTATATTTAGGCCATAAGGCCCTGTAGGAGCGTAGGCATCGTGCTGCGACGGTTTTTACCAAGGGTCGATGTTCGCGAGCAGGGGTTGGAGCGCTAAGCGCCCCGGTGGCGTAGCTGTGTTGGTTGGGCATGATGATGAAGTAAGCGGGGAGTATATGCGACCGCTGGCGAAGCGGCTGGGCTCTGTCTGTTTCGCCACTATGGCTGTGGCGATGATAGGACCGACGTTACGATCGTGGTCAGTCGCTGCGCGACTGCATCGTCCCGGGCAGCGGCTTCGAGCCGTCCGCTTAGCACAGCAATGCGTTCGCCTAGATAGCGCCACTAGCAGCTCACGGAGCATATCTGGCAATGGCAGTGAAGCATTTTCAAGCACTCTCGGCACACGTTGGCTGATTGCTGCATCACCTTTTGGGCCAAGGTTATACCGTGCTCAAGCAGCAGGCCGCGTATCTGGTTGCCTAGGGCAGTATGCCGCTTGATGTTGCCTCACCGCACACGATGAAGGGCCTGGATTGCCAGCGACAAAGTGCTTTGGATCGGCACCGAAGCGATGCTGATATCACGGCTTGCGCGAAGAGTGGCATGGGCGTCGTTTCGATCGTTCTTGGCCTCGCTGCGATGCACGGCCACTCGCTGCGGTGGCAGAATTATTACCGCATTACCCTGGGCCTGCAGGAGCGGAGGGTGTCAGAAATTTTGTGTTCGGGCATAACATGAGTAAGAGGTGCATGTATGCCAACCAAAAAGAAACCCCTGCGTGACCTGCCCAAAATCCCCAAAGAGCTGCTGGAGCAGTTCGGTGAGGGCCTGATGTCCGCAGAAGCTATCGAGGATGCCTCTGCGGCGTTCAAGAAGGCCTTGATCGAGCGCGCCTTGAGTGCCGAACTCGGCCACCACCTGGGCTATCCTCCGGGCGCGCAGCGCCCGGAGGATGAAACCAATCAGCGTAACGGCAAGAGTGGCAAGACGGTTTTGACCGGCGATGGCCCGCTGCGGCTGGAAATCCCTCGCGATCGAGACGGCAGTTTTTCGCCCATTCTGATCCCCAAGCCTATGCCCGTGGAATGACGGTTAGAGAGATCCGGGCATTTTTGTCCGAGCAGTACGGCACAGATGTTTCACCTGACGTCATCAGCTCTGTGACAGACGAGGTCATGGAAGAAATTGGCGCGTGGCAACAGCAGCCGCTGGAACCTATGTACCCGGTCATTTTCTTTGATGCGCTGCGAGTGAAAATCCGCGAAGAAGGTTTGGTGCGCAACAAGGCCATTTACCTGGCGCTAGGCGTTCTACCCGACGGGACACGCGATATCTTAGGCATATGGATCGAGAACACCGAAGGTGCGAAGTTCTGGATGAAGGTGTTCAACGACCTCAAAAAGCGTGGTGTCGAAGATGTGTTGATTGCCGTGACTGACGGCCTCAAAGGCATGCCAGAGGCCCTCAGCGCAGTGTTTCCAGAAACAACATTGCAGACGTGCATCGTACACCTGATCCGCAACAGCCTGGATTACGCGTCCTGGGATAAGCGTCGGGAACTGGCCAAGGCCCTCAAGCCGATCTACCAGGCCATCAACGCCGAAGCGGCTGAGCAGGCACTCGATGAGTTCGAAAACGGGCCGTGGGGCGAGAAATATCCAACGGTGGTAGCTGCTTGGAGACGCGCCTGGGATCGAGTGATTCCATTCTTTGTCTTCCCGCCCGCCATACGGAAAGTGATCTACACCACCAACGCCATCGAGAACATCAATGCTCAGTTACGCAAGATCATCAAGACTCGTGATCACTTCCCGACCGACGACGCGGCCACCAAGCTGATCTGGCTGGGGCTGCGAAACATCACAGCAAACTGGGGCTCGGCGGCGCATGATTAGAAAAGTGCCATGAATCAATTCGCGATTTTGTACGGAGACCGGTTCATCAGGCCGACCTGGTGAAAATCAGGGCCTGCCTGACGGCAGGCCGTTACCGGCCCGCACACAAAATATCTGACACTCCCTGTTTCGACGTATGCTTTTCATAGTCTCGCCCTTGCTGCCGTTGGCTTCTTGAACTCCACCGTGGCACTGTGATGTCTCGGCGGGGGCGAGTCTATTTAATTACAGAATCATGCGATCGACGCTCCTCGATGTAAGAGCGCGCTTGCCCGCGAACCCAACGGGCCACTCAATTGCAATGTGACCCACCCAACCCCCCAGGGTTTTCCCTCCCCCCCCAACCCGCGTATCATCCGCTCATACAAATCTGAAAAATCCCACGCCGGCCCCGGACCAAAAGTCTTGCGCCCCCTGCGTGCACAGTTGCTTCAGATACCCAGACAATCATCAGTGACGTACAACGACCGGCCAGCTTCATGGCCAGGCCAGGCATGCCGGCTGTCCGACGGATGGGACGGTGCCCGATGAGATTTGAAGGAATAGGTTTTGATCAAGCGTAGAAAGGTTGCAATCGTTGGCAGTGCGTACCGCTTCCCCGGCTCTTCCAATGCCGGCTTCTGGCAAAACCTGATGGAAGGCCGCGACTTGGTGACCCAGGTCGACCCGTCGCGTTGGGACAAACGCCAGTTCCAGCATCCGGACAAGGCCAGCCCTGCAACCAGCTATACCTTCGCCTCCGGCACACTGGGCGATATCAGCGCGTTCGACGCCGGCTTCTTCAGCATCTCGCCGCGCGAAGCGGCAATGATGGACCCGCAGCAGCGCATACTGCTGGAAATGTGCTGGGAAACCTTCGAAAACGCCGGCATCAAGCCGTCCAGCGTGCGTGGCAGCAACTGTGGCGTGTATCTGGGCATTGCCAGTGTCGAGCAGTCCTACCGGTTGCTCGAAGACCTGCCGTCCATCGACGGTGCCACGGCCACCGGTAACACCATGAGCATTGCGGCCAACCGCCTGTCGTTTTTCTTCGACCTGCGCGGGCCAAGCATGGCCATCGACACGGCCTGTTCATCGTCGCTGGTAGCGTTCCACCAGGCCTGCCAGGCCATCCTCAGCGGGGACGTAGACCAGGCGGTGACCGGCGGCATAAGCCTGCACATGCACCCGTTCGGTTTCATGATTTTCGCCAAGGCGACCATGCTGTCACGCACCGGTCGCTGCCAGTCTTTCGACGAAAACGGCGACGGTTATGCCCGGTCGGAAGGCGGCGGGCTATTCCTGCTCAAGGACTACGACCAGGCCGTGGCCGACGGCAACACCATCCTTGCAGTGGTGGCGGCCAGTGCGGTGAACACCGACGGGCGCAAGTCCAGCCTGACCCTGCCCAATGCCGAGGCCCAGGCTGCCTTGCTAAAGCGCGCCTACGCCCTGGCCGGCATCGCCCCTGAGCAGCTGGACTACCTGGAAGCGCACGGCACCGGTACTGCCGTGGGTGACCCGATCGAAACCCGCGCCATCGGCGAGGCACTGGGCCAGGCGCGGGGCGCCGGCAACCCGCTGCCGATCGGTTCGGTGAAGAGCAACCTTGGCCACCTGGAGGCAGCCTCCGGCGTGGCAGGCCTGGTGAAGGCGCTGAATTGCCTGAGCGAGCGCACCGTGCCCGCCACTATCGGCGTGCAGGCACTGAACCCGAACATCGCCTTTGCCGACCTCAACCTGCAGGTGGTCACCGAGCCGTTGCCGCTGAAGGCTGAGGGGCAGCTGACCGTAGGCGTGAACTCGTTCGGCTTTGGCGGGGCCAACGCCCACGTCATCCTGCAAAGCACCGAGCCGCAGGCGCCTGTTGCGCCAGTGGCCAATGCCCGGCGCGTGCCGTTGCTGCTCAGCGCCAAGAGCGAAGAAGGCCTGCGCGCAACTGCCGAACGCTTTGCTGCCTACCTGGCCGCGAACCCGCAGGCTGACTATTACGATGTCGCCTACCAGGCCATGTACCGCCGCGATGCGCACAGCCACCGCCTGCTGCTGATCAGTGACAATGCCGCCGAAGCCGCCCAAGCGCTGGACGACTATGCCCAGGACCCAACCCTCAGTGAGCTGAGCGCGGTGCTGGAGGCCGGCCAGGCGCTGGATGTCGCCTCGGCACCGGTGTTTGTCTATTCCGGAAACGGTTCGCAGTGGCAGGGCATGGGCCGGGCAATGCTCGACCAGCCGCTGTTCGCCGCCGCAGTAGATGAAGTGGACGCCCTGTTCCAGCCGCTGGCCGGCTACTCGCTGCGCGCCGAACTGCTGGGTGACAACGGTGAAGGCCGCTATGCCCGTACCGAAATTGCCCAGCCAGCGCTGTTTGCCCTACAAGTGGCCGTGACCAAGGTCCTGGCTGCCGAAGGCATTCAGCCGGTGGCGGTGATCGGCCACAGTGTGGGCGAAGTGGCCGCCGCCTGGGCCAGCGGTGCGCTGAGCCTGGAAGACGCTACCCAGGTCATTTACCACCGCAGCCGCCTGCAAGGCCTGACCCGTGGTATCGGGCAGATGACGGCGGTCGGCCTTTCGGGTGAGGCTACGGCGCAACTGATTGGCGAACTGAAACTGGAAGGCCGCCTGGTAGTGGCCGGGGAAAACAGCGCCCGCGGCGCTACCGTGGCCGGTGAGGTCGATGCCCTGGCGTTGCTGGAAGAGGCCTTGGGCGAGCGCCAGATGTTCGCCCGCCGCCTGGACCTGGACTACGCCTTCCACTCGCCGGCCATGAACCCCATCGAGCAGGCGGTCATCGCCGACCTCGCGCACATTCGCCCGCGAGCCACGCACATCCCGTTCTACTCCACTGTGGTCGGTGGCCAACTGGACGGAGAGCGCCTGGACAGCCAGTACTGGTGGCAGAACATCCGCTTCCCGGTGCTGTTCCAGGGCGCCTTGGCAGCGCTGATGCGCACCGGCCTGAACCTGTTCGTCGAAGTCGGCCCGCATGCGATCCTGCGCAGCTACGTCACCGACGTGCTGGCCGAGTGCGAGCAGCCGGGGCGGGTGATTGCCACCCTCCAGCGCAACGACCACAGCCCGCTGCTGTTGGAGCGTACCGTCGCCCGCCTGCAGATTGCCGCTGTCGAGCCACAGTGGCAGGCACGCTTCCCCGTGGCAGGGCGCCCGCTGCGCCTGCCCAACTATGCCTGGCAGCATGACCACTTCAGCTTGCCGGTGAGTGCCGAGGCCAATGGCGCGCTTAGCCATGAGCGTGTGCACCCGCTGCTTGGCTACCCGTTACCGGACCGCGCACTGACCTGGGAAAACCGCCTGGATACCCAGCAGTACCCGACCCTGGCCGACCACAAGGTCGGCGAGTCGGTATTGTTCCCGGGGGCAGGCTTTACCGAATTGGCCCTGGCCGTGGCGCAACTTCACCAGCCGGGCGAATTTGTTGATATCGAAGAGCTGGAGATCCACAACCCGCTGCTGTTGAGCGCCGACAACAGCAAGAAAGTGCGTGTACAGGTGGAAGAGGCTGACGGTACCTTGCGCATCAGCTCGCGCACGCTGATGCACCGCGAAGACTGGGTGCAGCACGTGGTCGCCCGCCTGCCGGGCGAAGCCCGCGGTGTGCTGCTGGATGCCCGGGCCCCGGCACTGCCGGCGCGCCCGGCAGACTTTACCGGCGAGCAGCACCTGGCGATGACCCGCGCGGTGGGCCTGAACTACGGCCCGGCCTACCAGACAGTAGCCGCCGCCTGGGTAGCGCAAGGGCAGGTGCTGGCCCAGCTGGCCGTGCCGGCTGTCATCGAACATGAGCTGGCCGGCCTGCACCTGCACCCGGCCCTGCTGGACGGTGCCTTCCAGCTGATTACCGAATTGCTGGCCAGCCGCCCTGGCCGCAACGACGGCCTGGCCTTCATCCCGGTCAAGCTGGGCCGCATAGCCTTCACCAACGCCGGTGGCGTGCCGGTGCTGGCCGAGGTGCGCCAGCGCAAGCGCACCGCGCATTCGCTGCTGGTCGACTTCACCCTGTTCGACGCCAGCGGCGCTGCCGTGCTGGCAATCAAGGACGCGCGCATGCGTGCCGTACGCCTGCAGTACGACCGCAGCGGCGATATCAAGCGCATGGGCCATGTGGGCCTGGCGGCGCCGGGCAAGGTGGTGCCGCTACAGCGCCAGGCGGTGGCGCGCACGCCGCTGGCCGAAGCCCTGCAGCGCCTGGCCGGTGAGCCGGCGCAGCTGCGTTACCTGAATGAAGTGGAACCGCTGCTGGACGTGCTGTGCAGCAGCTTTGTGCTGGACGCTGTGGAGCAGGCCGGCGGCCGCCTGAGCGCCGAGCAGGTGGCGCTGTGGTCGCAGGCCCAGGGCGACTTCCTGGCAGCCTTGCTGCGCCATGCCGAGCAGGACGGTAGCCTGCTGCGCAGTGCCGACGGTGGCTGGCAACTGGCCGACCTGAGCGAGCGCCCAACGTCGGAAGCCATCTGGCAAGAGCTTTTCCAGAGTTACCCCGAATACTTCCAGATCATCCATACGGTGGGCCGTATCGGCCGCCACCTGCCGGCCTTGCTCGATGGCAGCGTGCTGTTCGACAGCCTGCAACCACGGGAAACCAGCGCCGCCAACCTGGCGCGCCTGGTGCTGGGCGCGGTGGGGCAGCAGCAGGTGCTGAGCGGCATCGGCCAGACCTTGGCCGAGCGCATGGCGCAACTGCCGGCTGGCCAGCGCCTGCGGGTGCTGGAAATCGGCTTTGGCGGTGCCTCGTTTGCCGAACTGCTGTACGCAGGCCTGGATTTCGACCGCCTCGACTACACCTATTGCGTTGCCGAGCCTGAGCTTGAGCAGCGCCTGCGGGACGATTGCCCGGCGCTGGAGGTGCTTGGCCTTGAGCAACTGGCCGAAGCCGGCAGTTTCGATTGGGTGCTGGTGCCTACCGACCTGGGCGCACTGGGAGCGGTGGGCGATGCCCTGCGCCTGGCCTGTGCCCAACTCAACCCGCATGGCCAACTGGCACTGCTGGGCCAGTACCCGGCCCGCTGGGTCGACTTCGTCTTCGGTGCCCAGCCCGAGTGGTGGCTGGCCGGCCCGCAGCAGGCGTTGTCGCGCCAGCAGGCCCCGGCGTTCTGGAAACATGAATTGCAGCGCCACGGCCTGACGGCGCTGCCCACGCTGGAGGCGTTGCCGGGCAGCGCCTGCGGCAGCTACCTGTTGCTGGCCGACAAGCCGGATGTGGCCGCGGCCGCGCCAAGCGTGGCCGTGCAGCGCTGGGCAGTGCTGAGCGAAGCCGGGCAGGGCGCGGCCCTGGGCCTGGCCGAGCAACTGCGCGCCCACGGCCAGCATGTCGACCTGCTGCTGCCGGGTGACGCCCAGGCGCTGGCTGCCCAGTTGGGCGCCTTGGCCCAGGCCCCGGAGCATGTGCTGCACCTGGCCGGTTTCGACAGCGGCACCGGCCTGGATGGCCAGGCCGAGCGCTGCATGCTGGCGGCCGCGTTGGTACAGGCCTGTGAGTCGCTGGCCATCGCCCCGCAGTGCTGGTTGTTCAGCCGCGGTGCTGCCGCGCACCTGTACAGCGGCAACAGCGCTGCAGACGTGGCGGGCATTGCCGATGCCGCGTTCTGGGGCTTCGGCCGTACCCTGGCCAACGAATCACCGAACTGCCGCATTCGCCTGCTCGACCTGGCGCAGGTAGCGCCGATCGAACTGGCGTTGCCAGCGCTGCTGCAGGCCGACCACGAAACCGAGCTGGCCCTGGACTCCGAAGGCCGTCGCTATGTGCCACGCCTGCGGGTACTGGCCGACCAGCCGCGCCCCAGCGGCAGCGAAGCGCAGTGGGTATGCCTGGGCTTCGACCTGCCTGGCCAGCTGCGCAATCTGCGCTGGGAAGTGCGCGAGCCGCGCCAGCCAGCGGCAGACGAGCTGGATATCGCCGTGCGCGCCACCGGCCTCAATTTCCGCGACGTGATGTTCGCCCTTGGCCTGCTGTCGGACGAAGCCATCGAGAACGGATTCTCCGGCCCCACCCTGGGCTTCGAATTTGCCGGTGTGGTGGAAGGCAAGGGGGCCGACGTGGTCGGCGACTTTGCCCCGGGTGACCGGGTGGTGGGCTTTGGCCCATGCAGCTTCGCCAACCGCCTGGTAACCAACGCCAACGCCGTGGCGCGTATTCCTGAAGGCATGTCGTTCGAGGCCGCGGCGACCATTCCAAGTACCTTCTTTACCGTGTACTACGCGCTGCATCACCTGGCGCGCCTGGAGCCGGGCGAGAAGGTGCTGATCCACGGCGCTGCCGGTGGCGTGGGCATTGCCGCCATCCAGATTGCCAAGTGGCTGGGTGCGGAAATCCATGCCACCGCTGGCAGCGACGAGAAGCGCGACTTCCTGCGCCTGCTGGGTGTAAACAACATCTACGACTCGCGGTCGCTGGCCTATGCCGACCAGGTGCTGGCGGCTACCGGCGGGCGTGGCGTGGACGTGGTGCTCAACTCGCTGGCCGGTGAGGCCATCAATCGCAACTTCCAGGTGCTCAAGCCGTTTGGCCGCTTCCTCGAGTTGGGCAAGCGCGACTTCTACCAGAACACGCGCATCGGCCTGCGCCCGTTCCGCAACAACATCAGCTATTTCGGTATCGATGCCGACCAGCTGATGAGCGAACGCCCAACGCTTACCCGCCGGCTGTTCGCAGAAATGATGGAGCTGTTCGCCAAAGGCATCCTGCACCCGCTGCCGTTCCGTGAATTCGACGCCAACCAGGTGGTCGAGGCCTACCGCTACATGCAGCAGGCGCGCCAGATCGGGAAAGTAGTGGTGACCTACGCCAACCCCATCCACCGGACCACCGACACCCGTGCGCAGCCGGCGCGGGCCTTGAAACTGGCCGCCGATGCCAGCTACCTGGTCACTGGTGGCCTGGGCGGTTTTGGCCTGCGTACGGCGCAATGGCTGGTCGACAAAGGTGCCCGTCACCTGGTGCTGCTGGGCCGTCGTGGCCCGGCCAGTGCCGAAGCCCAGCCACAGTTGGCGCTGTGGCAGGCCCAGGGCATCGACGTGGAGGCAGTGGCCTGCGACATCACCGACCGCGAACAACTGCAGGGCGTGTTCGAGCGCATCGCCGCCAGCCCATGGCCACTGCGTGGCCTGGTGCATGCGGCGACGGTGATCGACGACAGCCTGATCCGCAACCTTGAGGCGGACCAGCTGCGCCGCGTGCTGGAGCCCAAGGCCAAGGGGGCGCAATACCTGCATGAACTGTCTCACGGCCTGGCGCTGGACTTCTTCGTGATGTTCTCCTCGGCCACCACCCTCTTCGGCAACCCTGGCCAGGCCAACTATGTGGCCGCCAACCACTGGCTCGAAGCCCTTGCGCGGCACCGTCGTGCCCAGGGCCAGGCGGCCACGGCCGTGCTGTGGGGCGCCATCGACGATGTCGGCTTCCTGGCACGTAATAGCCAGATCAAGGATGCCCTGCAAAGCCGAATGGGCGGCGCCGCATTGCGCGCCGACGTCGCCCTGGCCCAGCTCGAGGCCATGCTGCTGGACGATGACAACGGCCATGGCGTGCTGGAACTGGACTTCAAGGCGCTGGCGCGCTTCCTGCCGAGTGCCGGCACGCCACGCTTTATGGAACTGGCCCGCGCCTATGGCGGTGACCAGGAAGACGAAGGCAGCAGCGACGACATCCAGCGCATGCTGGCAGAGCTTGACGATGCCGAGTTGCTCGAGCGCTTCGCCGAAATGCTCAAGCATGAGGTGTGCGAGATTCTGCGCCTGCCGCCGGCCCGCCTGGATGCCCAGCGGCCGCTGCAGGAGCTGGGGCTCGACTCGTTGATGAGCGTTGAGCTGGTGGTGGCGCTGGAGGAGCGTTTTGGTATTCGCCTGCCGGTGATGGAACTGAGCGATAGCTCCAGCATCGACAAGCTTGCCGTGCGCCTGCTGGAGTCGTTGCGTGGTGAGGCAGGCAGCAGCGAAGAGCAGCTGGCGCAGAATGTGCTTGCCCGCCATGGCAGCGAGCACAGCGCCGAAGAGTTGGCGCAGATGGCCGCGGCCTTGGCCGACAGCAGCGCGGCACCTAACCGATTGATTGATTAAGAGCGCCAGATGACAGCTAGAACCCCGACCGGCCTTGGTGGCGATGCCAAGCAACGCCTGATCCAGCAAGCCCTCGCCCGGCGCCGCAATGTGGCTGCCGAAGGCGAGCAGGGCGCTACTCTGGAGCAGGTGCAGCAGGCTGCCCTGAAAGTGCCCGAGGCGCACTATCGTTTTGACCTGCACCCGGGGTATCAGCAACTGCGGGTGATCCAGCAGAGCGGCATGCGCCTGGGGTTGAGCAATCCGTTTTTCCGCCTGCACCAGGGCACGGCTGGCGCACAGACGCAGATTGGCGAGCAGCAGTACCTCAATTTTTCCAGTTACAACTACCTGGGCTACTCCGGCCACCCGAGCGTTGCCGACGCGGCCAAGGCTGCGATCGACCGCTACGGCACCTCGGTATCGGCCAGCCGCCCGGTTTCCGGTGACCGCCCGCTGCACCGCGAGCTCGAGCGTGAGCTGGCCAGGTTATACGACGTGGACGACGCGGTGGTGATGGTCAGCGGCCACGCCACCAACGTCACCACCATCGGCTACCTGTTCGGCCCGCGCGACCTGGTGGTGCATGACGAGCTGATTCACAACAGCGTGCTGCAGGGCATTCAGCTGTCGGGCGCGCGCCGCCTGAGTTTTGCCCACAACGACTGGCAGGCGCTGGACCGTTTGCTGGGCGAGCAGCGCCAACATTTCGAGCGCGTGCTGGTGGTGGTGGAAGGCATCTACAGCATGGATGGCGACTATCCCGAACTGCCCCGGTTCGTTGAGCTCAAGCACAAGCACAAAGTCTTCCTGATGGTGGATGAAGCGCATTCGCTGGGGGTGATGGGGGCGACCGGCAAGGGCATTCGCGAGCATTTTGGCCTGGCGGGTAATGACGTTGATATCTGGATGGGGACGTTGAGCAAGACCCTGGCCAGTTGCGGCGGTTACATTGCGGGCAGTATCGCCTTGATCGAGCACCTGAAGTTCCTGGCGCCGGGTTTTCTGTACAGCGTGGGCATGCCACCGGCGGTTACCGCTGCTGCGTTGGCGGCGTTGAAATTGCTGGCCGATGACTGCGAGCGTGTAGCGCAGGTGCAGGCGCGTGGTGAGCTGTTCCTGCGCCTGGCGCGGGAAGCGGGGCTGGACACCGCGACCAGTACCGGTTTGGCGGTGATCCCGGTGATTACTGGCAGCTCGTTCAAGGCCGGGCGCTTGTCCAGCGCCCTGTTCGAGCGCGGCATCAATGCCCAGCCGATCCTTTACCCGGCGGTGCCGGAGCATTCGGCGCGGGTGCGGTTCTTTGTGTCTTGCGAGCATACGGAAGAGCAGATTCGGCATACCGTGGCGGTGGTGGCGGAGGAGATGGCGCGGTTGGGGTGAGCCGGCGCTGCTACAGCCAGATTGCATCCCAATGCGGGTAGTCGCCCACATTGGGTGCCAGGCCAGCCCTGACCGGGTTGGCGATGATGTACCGCGCCACGGCGAGCAGATCATCGTCCTTGCGCAGGGCGCGATCACAATAGCCTGCTTGCCAGATGGGGGCAGGCGTTACCCCTGCCTTGCGCAACGCATGGCTAGACCTTGATTTGAAGCGGCGCATCAAGGTGGCCAAGGTGACTTCCCTCAGTTCTATCAACCAATGGACATGATCAGGCATGACGACCCATGCCAGTGTCAGGCAGCTGTTTTCCCTGTCGGCTTGGCGCAGGTGTGTGACCACCAGCCTGGCAAAGTTGAAGTTGTGGAACAGAGGACGACGCTGTTGCGTGACTGGTGTCAGCATATAGAGCCTGCCGGGGTGCGAAGCCCGATGGCGGCGCAGGTGGTGGGCATGGGCGTAGTGCATGTGGTTTTCCTTGAGTGCACGTTTACCGAAGCAGCGTAGCCGCCACTACCGCGCCGACCATGATTCAACCATTGCAAATTGTGGCCCCCCCACCGCCCCTTGTAGGAGCGGGCTTGCCCGCGAATGCGGTGGTGCCTGCAACGGTGAACGTCCAGGCGATATTGGCCAACAGGCCCGGCCTATTCGCGGGTAAACCCGCTCCTACACCGAGGGTGTGTGCCGCCCCGCGAATGCGTTGGTGCCTGCAACGGTGAACGCCCAGGCGATATTGGCCAACAGGCCCGGCCTATTCGCGGGTAAACCCGCTCCTACACCGACGGTGTGTGCCGCCCCGCGAATGCGTTGGTGTCTGCAACGGTGAACGCCCGTGCGATATTGGCCGGCAGGCCCGGCCTGTTCGCGGGTGCGCGGGTGTGTTGCCACCACGCCAGTTGTAGGAGCGGGCTTGCCCGCGAATGCGGTGGTGCCTGCAACGGTGAACGTCCAGGCGATATTGGCCAACAGGCCCGGCCTATTCGCGGGTAAACCCGCTCCTACACCGACGGTGTGTGCCGCCCCGCGAATGCGTTGGTGCCTGCAACGGTGAACGCCCGTGCGATATTGGCCGGCAGGCCCGGCCTGTTCGCGGGTGCGCGGGTGTGTTGCCACCACGCCCGTTGTAGGAGCGGGCTTGCCCGCGAATGCGGTGGTGCCTGCAACGGTGAACGTCCAGGCGATATTGGCCAACAGGCCCGGCCTATTCGCGGGTAAACCCGCTCCTACAATAACGGTTTGCGCCGGCTGTTCAGATATGCGGCGCCTCATACGCATTCAACTGCTCGACAAACTTCCAATGGCTCTTCTTCCCAAACCCCATCAACCGCTTCAGCCGTATATCCCAGCGCATGTGATGATTGGCGATCCACGGCAGCGCAAACAGGTGCGCCCCGCGCCACGGAATGAACGGGTTACGCCGCAGGCTGGCGTAAATTTCCACGCGGTGGCTGGCCTGGTGGCTGGCGCACCGTGCATGGAAACCCGAAGTGTCTGCCACCACCAAGGTGTTGGCCGGTACCGCAAAGCGGCGGGGCGGCGGCAGGCCGAGGGCGGCCAACTCGGGCTCGTCGATGCGGAACGAACCCTCACGGTGCATCTGCTCGCCAGAACGCGACGCCCCCAGGCTTTGGCGATACTCCCACGCCAGCCGTTCCGGGGTCAGGCGATGCGAACCCGGCACGTAACTGAATGGCCCTTGGTCATCCTCCACATCATCCAGGAACAACCACGCCTTGGCCGTGGGGTGGAAGGTGTCGGCATGCAAACGCGTTTGCGGGTCCTGGTCGGCATTGGCCGCATCGATCACGATCGACTGCAACTGGTAGGTAATGCCACCGGTATTGGACGACGCGTACGCAATCAGGTCGCGCACCCCCCGGTCCGCCACGAACGCCGCACTGGCCGGGTTGCGCGCCAGCACATCCCGGTCAAGGCTGACCCGGCGGGTGACCGCGCGCCCCTGGCGCATTTCCCAACCGGTACTACGCAACCCACCCAACTCGGCGCGCAAAGCCGCGAACTGCTCGGCAGGCAGGGCGTTTTCACGGATGAAAAACCCATTCTGCTCAAAATGCTCACGCTCAGCGGCATCCAGCCGCGACGCCAGCGCCTGGCGACGGTAACCGGCCATGGCCATGGCCAACTGGCGGCGCTGTACATGCAGACCCAGGGCGTTGAGCCGGGCGCTGCCAAGCACCGGGTTGTTCTCGAACGACTTCGCATGGGTGGCCAGCTGCAAGCAATGCCAGGGAAGTGCCGCGTAACGGCGGATGTCCTTGATCGAAACAGGCATGTTCTAGTCCTTTGATGGGGCCAGTGGCCGGCCGCAGCCGAGCATGGTCCGGGTGTAGTTGAGCAACGGCGCCACCCGCCGGTGCGCCAGCCAGTGCACCGGACGGGGCGCACTGAGGCAGGCGAGGGCGTGCCAGGCATCGCAGGGCAAGTCGTGCTGGGCGTCGGCATAGCTCGCATAGCGCAGCAAGGCGCCGGCTACCAACTGGTCCAGAGTCAGGCGCCGGGTACGGCGCGGTAATGGCTGATGGTCCTGGGTCAGGCCCCAACCGGCATAGAACGGCGTGCCGTAGGTGACCACTGGCACACCGCGCAGCAACGCCTCGAAACCGGCAGTGGAACTGAGCGTGTGCAGGGCGTCGATCTGGCCATACAGCCCGGCAATATCCACCCCCGCCAACACTTGGTCGGCCAGCCCGGCCAGCTGCGCAGGGGCAATGGCGCCGCGCCGTTTGCCGGCTTCTACATCCGGGTGTGGTTTGTACAACACCCAGGCATCCGGCAGCTGCGCCCGTACCTGCTGCAACAGGCGCAGGTTGCACCCCGCACCGCCACCGCTGCACAGCGCCGAGGCGTCGTCCTCGACCTGCCCCACCACCAGCACGCGCGGCTGGCCCGGGCGGCCTAGCAGGGTTGGCCTTGCACCGCTGCGCAAGTTGAACTTGCTGGCGCCGCTGGCCACGATCTGCTGCCGCAGCCGTGCGGCTTCGGTGAGGGTGCCGGCATCGAAAACACCGTGTTGCAGCAACTGCTCCAGGTCACTGGGCGACTGAGCGTCGTAATGAATACCCCCACGGTCCAGCACCAGCGACAGCGCCGGGCTGTTGGTGGCGCCCAGCCCTGTTGAACGCAAGAAACCGTCCTCGACCCGCCACAGTGGCACACCCGCCTGGCGCGCACGTTCCGCCAGGCCGGCCGGCTCGCGCGCCGCCCATACCAGCAAGCGGCCCTGCTCGGCGGCTACCTTGCTGACCAACTGCGGGTCGTCGACGCTGAAGCGCAACTGCCCCCAGCGGCTGGCAAAAAAGCGCCGGATGTTGTGCTGTTTGTGCCGCTTCACGCCCAGTACCGTCGTCGGCCCGGCAAACGCCGCGTCGCGGGCTTTCTTGCTGGCCAACTGGCGGGCCACGGTCAGGGCATCGGTCAGCTGGCCGGTCAACGGGTCGACATAGCGGCAATAACGCACATAAGCTGCCGCCACCAGTTGCACCAGGTCTGGCCGGGCCTGCCGGCGAGGGATGGCCATACGGTCATCGGTGAGCCCCCAGCCGGCATAGAACGGCAGCCCGAAGCAGGTGACCGGCACGCCCTGGATCAACGCCTCCAACCCGGCCTGGCTGGTGCCCACGTACACCCGCCGGGCACGCCGGGCCAGTGACGCCCAAGCCACTGGCCGCGCCTCCAGCGTTACCCCACGGGCCCGCGCCGCATCCAGCAGGCAGCTGGGTTTCTGCCCGCCCAGGCAGTCAGGGTGAATGCGCACACGTACGTCGGCGCCCGGGTTTTCTGCCAGGGCCTCATCCAGCATGCGCACATAGTCGGCTTCGCACAGCCCACCACCCGGGATCGAATAATCCCCGGCCGTCTGGTCCACCACCAGCACCAGCGGCCGCTCGCGGCCTAACGGGTCATCGGCGGGTAGGTCCTGGGCATTGTTGTACTTGCCGATGCCACTGCTGCGCATCAAGGCAATCAGCTCGCGGGCACAGCCCAGCTCGTAGGCGCTGAGCGCTTCAGGCTGCTGCAGGATGTTTTCCAGCAGCGAAGGCCGGTCGGCCAGGTAGTGGATACCCACCGGGTCGACCACCATGGACATCGGCGTATCACCCTCGATACCCAACGAGGACGAGCGCAAAAAGCCGTCTTCCAGCGCAATGTACGGCAGCCCCCAGCGCTGGCAGAGCACCCGGGCATGGGCCGACGACTGCTTGTAGCCGATACCGGCAATGGCCTTAAGCCCCTTGGGCGCCTTGTGGCCACGGCGCCACAGCCAGAAGGGCGGGCCTTCCGGGCCGAGGAATTGCGGCAGATGCAGCACCTTCCAGGCCACCCACTGCGACATGATGCCGACCCAGCCGGGGCCGTCCACCAGCGCTTGTGGCGGTGTGAAATGGCCGGTGTTGGCTGGCGACTCAGCGCTCATGGCACACCGCCCGCCACATGTTGCGCACCGGCGGGAATGGCACCCAGCGCTTGCGGCGCAGGGCGAAACCATTGTGCAGGTACAGGCGTTGCGCGCGCGGGTTGTTCAGCGGTACTTCCAGCTCGACCTGGGCAAAGCCCAACGCAGCGGCATGCGCGCAGCACGCCTGCACCAGCGCGGCGCCCACGCCCTGCTGGCGCGCGGCCTTGCTGACCCGCAGCCCGTACAGCAGGAATGGGTAGCGCCACTCGCGCAGCTCGCTCAGGCAAAAGCCGACAAACCGCACCCAGCCACTGAGCAGGCCAAACTCCCGAATGAACGGCCGCCAACGCATGGCAAACGGCCCGCGCCGGCCATGCTTGACCGCCGCAAAGCCCAGCGCCTGATCGCCATCGAAGGCCAGCAGCACACGGTCCCAATGGATAGCCGCCCCCAGCAGGCGATAGCGGCAGGCAGTATTGCCGATCAGAAACGCCAACGACCCACGCCCCTCGGCCAGCAAGCGGGCCAAGGCGGGGTCTGCGGCGCGCTCCGGCGCCAGGTCCGATCCCAGCACGATACGCACCACGTTGTCAGGCTACCCCGGCGGTGGCCACGGGCGCCTGGCGGCCCGCCACAGTCGCCTGGGCGTGGGCCAGCAAGGTGCTGGACAACTGCTGCACCGCCAGTGCACTGGCGCGGCAGCCCGGCTGGTGGCGGTTGGACCAGACCAGGTAGTCGGTGTCGCCCGCCGGGGCACCGATTGCCTGGTACACCTCAGGCAAGATCGGCACATGGTCACCATAGAAGCACAGCAGCGCCGGCTTCGGCAGGGCCAGCAGCGTTTCACGCAGCATGCCCAGCATGCGGTCGGCGTTGCAGATATGGCGCAGGTAAGGGGCCAGGTCCTGCATGCCCGGTTGCAGCGGGCGGTCGAACCAGGCAGGCAGCTCGTGTGCCGCCACGCTCTCCAGATGCAGCGGGCCGTGGTTCTCCATGGTTACCGCATGGATAAACAGCGGCTGGGTACGGCCAGGTGCCTGCAGCAGCTCGCGGATTTTGTCTGCCACGGCGCAATCACCAATGAACGGCCCGGCTTTTTGCGAAGCATTGAACGCCTTTACATCGATGAACTCATCGAAGCCCAGCGCCGGCAGCACCTTGTTGCGCCCATAGAAGCCACCGTCGTAAGGGTGGATGCAGATGGTGCGATAACCCTGTGCCTTGAGCCTGGAGGCAATGCTGGGCAGGCCCCGGCGGGCGAGCACGCGGTAGGGGTTGAAGCGGTGCACCCCAAGCCGCCCGGTGGGGATGCCGGTAAGGTAGGCGAACTCGGTACGCACCGTATTGGCGCCCCAGGCTGCGACCTGCAGCTTGCCCCGGGCTAGCGCCTGGCTGGCCAGCAGATCGTACTGGCCGAGCACTTGCTGGCGCACGCCAGGCCACAGGTCACGCACATCGAAGAACGACTCGCTCTGCACCGAGACCAGGTCTGGCAACGAGCTTGCCGGGGGCTGGGTGTGCTGAGCCGACGCATTCGCAGGGCAAGCAGCCTCCACCGGCTGCCCCCCAAACGGCGAACCCAGCGCCTCCCGATCCACCGGCGCCCGCGCTGCCCAGAAGTACCGCCACAAACTGGCCGCCAAGCCCCAGCCTCGCACGTCCCGTTCGGCATCAAAGCTCGGTTGCACCGGCCGATGGCCCAGACGCAACAAGCCCAACCCGACCACCAGCGGCAACAGCGCCGCAAGCCGCGCGCCCGGTACCTCAAAGCTCAGGCCCGCCCAAAGGTAGACCAGAAAGCCCACCGCCAGCATTGCCGCCTTGGTAAGCCCGAAAAACGGCAGATACAAGCGCGGAAACTTCACTGCATCGCTGAAATATTCAAAGTCTGCACACACAAACGGCTCGCGCAGCGAGTGATACTTCGCATTGCTTACCAGCACGATCAGCAGCCACAGCAACAGCAGGTTGACGCCGCTGAACAACGGCCGCGCCGTCAGCGCATACAGCAGCCCAAAGCCGACGCACCACAGCCCGGCATGCAGCATCCAGCAATCGGCCGGGCGGCGCAGGGCAGGGCGCGGGTGCAGCAGGCGCTCGACCGCCACGGTCAAGCCAAGGCCGATCACTGCAACCGGCAACAAAGAAACTTCAATCACTGTACTTCAGCCCACGCAGGATCATCGAAGAAAGCCACTGCGGGATAAGCCCCAGCAGCCAGGTGCCCAGGTTGAGCGGGAACGGAAAACTGATACGTGCCTGGTTCGCCGCCAGCCCGCGCTTGATGCGCCGGGCCGCTTTTTCGGCGGTCCACAAAAACGGTTTTGGCCCGGGCATTTCGAAGCACATCTTCGACTCCACATACCCCGGCACAATCACATTCACTTTCACCCCTTCCGGCGCCAGCCAGTCGCGGATGGCCTCGCCATACACGCGGATGGCAGCCTTGCTGGCGCTGTAGGTAGGCGTTACCGGCAAGCCGCGCCAACCCGCCAGCGAGCTGAACAGGGCGATCTGCCCATTGCCACGGCTGCGCATGGCCGGCAAGGCAGCCTCGACGGTGGCCAGGGCGGCCAGCACGTTCACTTCCATCAGGGCGCGGCTATCGTCCCAGACTTCTGCTTCGCCATTGGCGCCCACTGCCGTGTTCAGCCCGGCACCGACCAGTACCAGGTCCGGCTGATGCTGCTCGCTGACCCGCCGCACCATCGCCCGCAGGGCGTCCAGGTCGCGCACATCGAGGGCTTCGAGCAGCACCTGGGCACCCAGGGCGCGGCACTGCTCGGCCATTTCGGCCAGGCGCTCGTGGCGCCGGCCTTGCAGGATCAGGGTTACGCCCGGGGCCGCATAGGCCGGCGCCAACGCGCCGCCGATACCGCCCGTGGCGCCGGTGATGAGGATGCAGCGGGGAGAGGCATGCGAACTCATAGGTATTTTTCGATTCTTGAGGTTTTCGCCATCAGCACTTCCAGGCAGTTGGCCACGGCCATGTCCATGCCACAGGCGGTGTAGAAGCCGCCGTTGACCTGGGTGGTGTGGATGACGGTGTTGCGGAAGCGGTGGAAGAGCTTGATGTCCGGCATGTCTGGAGTGTGCCAGAAGTCAGCCAGGCTGCCTTGATGGGTAAGGCCGGGCATGGCGTAGATAGGGTCGGCCAAGGCGATGGTCGGGCGCCCATGCAGCAACGCTGAAGCCCCGGCAGTGCTGTTGACGGTAATCATGCCATTGATGTGCGAAAGCAGGGTTGGCATATGCCCGCTCTCCATGAACTCGACCCGGTCAGCTACATCGTATTCACGGGCAAGCGCCTCGGTGACGCGCCGATAATTGACCAGGCCCGGCGTCAACGGGTGGTTCTTGATCAGCAGGCGGGCATTGAATGGGGCATTCAGCGAGAACGAGTCGATCACGTGCTCGATGACCTGGGTCATGTTGTCGAATGGCGAGTGATCGCGGATCTGCGCATCGCTGTCCAGCTGCAAGGGCAGCAGGTAGGTGGGCTGGCGCTCACGGGTGACATCAGCGACCAGAGCATCATCGCGGCTGCGGGCGCGGAGCAGGCGTAGGCCTTGGCGAATAAAGCCGGCGTACTCCACTGCGGCGTTGAAGGGCGCGTGGGTCTGGTACTTAGGGTAAATCAACGCGTTCAGCGCCCCACCTACGTGATACATCACATCGTGGGCTGCACGGCGGGTGAATGAAAGTTTAAACGGTTTTCCATTTTGGTAACGTGGAATGTATTTGCCAACTTCACGGTACCACTCCGGGTCCCGTGGCAAGCGCGAGTTGTTGTTGACGCCGTCGCGCTCCAGGGTGACCCAGTACGGGCGGAAGTAGCCTTCCTCGAATACGTGCACGCGAATGCCTTGCAGGCGGGCGAGTGTGATCGCGGTGCGGTGCACGGGGCGGCAGTCGCCGAACAGGACAAGGTCGGTGATGTTCAGGTCGCGGAAAATCTGAGCGTAGTAGCCTTCCAGGTCAGCCGTCCGCTGGCCGCAGCGTCGTCGTGAGCCTGAACCGTAGAGCACGTCACCTACGTTGAAGCTTATGCTGTGCACCCGCTGGTCAATCGAACGAAGGCCTTTGGCCAGTCGATTGAAAAAGGGCGAACTGACACCCTGAAGAAACAGAAAACTATTACGCGGAATCCCCCGTAGTGGCCGACGCGTCGGCTCGAGAATCAGGCTGCCGGGCGCTTCCTGCCCAGCAAACTGCTCAACCGTCGTTTCAAATCCTGCCATCTGGAAGTTGCTCCGGGCTGCGGTAATGCATGCCAGTGTTGTAATTCGTAAAGAGTCTGTTCTGCGGTGGTAAAACGATTGGTGACTAGGCTGACGTAGGTGGGATAAAGCAGGAGCGTCGCCGCTACCAGTTCATCCAGCGTCAACGTTCGACAGCGTCGACTTCGCACTTGAGCATCCAGCTCGTTGTCCATCGTTAGTCCCCAACCGGCATAGAATGGCTGGCCATAGGTGGTAACCGGCACTCCACGCAGCAGTGCCTCGAAGCCCGACTGTGAAGTGAGCACATGTACTTCATCGACCACCGCCAACAGTTGATGCAGGGGCGTGTCGCCGATCACTTCGTCGCACCAGTGCACCGTTTGCGCTTCGTCGCTGCCGCTTGCACGTGTACCTGCTAGTACTTCTGGATGCGGCTTGTACAGCACCCAAGCCTGCGGATTACGTTCGCGTACTGCACGCAGCAACTGCAGGTTGCTGAGAATGCTTGTGCCACCGAAGCGAATCGAAGCATCACCCTCGACTTGGCCGGTGACGAGAATTACCTTTTCTGCATCTGCTGGCCGTTGCCAGGGCGTGCCCGGCAGGTTGTATTTGGTCAGCCCCGCGTTGCAGATCTCCAGGCGCAGCGCTTGTGCTCGCATCAACAATTCGGTGTCAAACGTATTGTTGGCGAGTATTTGCTCCAAGCGCGATGGGCGTGTGGCGTCGTAATAAATGCCGAGATCATCGACCACCCACGACAGTGGCCGAGCCTTACCAGCGCCTAGGCCGACAGAGCGCAAAAAACCATCTTCAACACGATGGATCTGTTGGGGGTGGCCGAGCAGCTCAGAATCAAGTTTGCAGCCCCAAGTAATGACAGGCATCGACGCAGACACACGCTTCTTGGGTTTGACGAAGCGGATCGCACTGCCGTTGAAGAACAGTTTGGCTAATGGCTCTTTCCAGCGGCTAAAACCGCACACTTGTACCAATGCTGGCATCAGGCTGCGGTGGTGGCGTTGCAGGCCTAGCCACTTGATCAATGATTCCGGGGTACTCGGTTCGCCCCGTTCTGGGCAGATGTAGCGTGGGTAGCGCACCAAGCTTGCGTGGATCAACTGGGCAAGACTAATCGGCGAGCGGCGCGAAGGGGCGGGTAGTCGATCATCCGTCAGCCCCCATCCGGCATAAAAAGGCATGCCCCAGGTATGTACCTTTATCCCCCACAGCAATGCGTCGAAGCCTAGCTGCGAAGTCATTACGTATACCGCGCGCATGCGCGGTAAAAGCTCGGCGGGGTGGAGGTTCTGAGTCAGAACCTCCACCCGCGGAAGCTTTGCTACTGTAGCCAGATCGTAGTGCCCCGACTTACGCCCTGCAATCACGTCAGGGTGGACCTTGAGGAGAATAGTGCTGGTTGGGTAACGGTCCAAGGCTTCATTGAGCATGGCCATGAAATCGTCAGCTGTCGCGCCTTGCAACGATGCGTCGCCGAAAGTTTGGTCTGCCACGAGCACGCAGTCCGTAGGAAGAGTTGGCACTTCAATGCGCGAATCGTTGTATTTTGACACTCGCTGCTCTTGCCAGAGTACTTGGAGCGCCATGGCTCGTGCTTGCTGCTCTTGAGTGAGACGCTCAGCGATCAACCGCTCCAGCCGGGACGGTTGGCGAGCGTCGTAGTAGACCCCGACATCATCGACAATCAGAGACAGTGGCGGTTCGTCGGCACCCAGGCCGACTGAACGCAGAAACCCATCTTCGATGGTCAGCACCCGCTTTCCGGCTTTGTGCGCAGCGGCCATAGCCACGTACGCGCTCGGTTTGCGGCCCCAAGCCATTACCCAATCAGCTTCCGAAACGTCAGCCACGACGCCGTTCTGCAGCTCGAAATCCGGCAGCAGCGCAGGCAAAGTTCTGATCTGCTGAGCCCCTTTGGACAGGATCAACAGGCGTTGGCGAGGTAAAACGTCATCCATAAACGTGTAGCTGCGTTCCGTTACCAGGGTAGCGAAGGGCAGAAGGCCAAGGATCCAGTGGGCAATTTGAAGCGGCGAATCTTAATACAGATTCAAGTTTTTTGGATGGCTTTATTGGGTTTTTTTCCGGTGGAACGCAACGGATCCGGCTAGATCTCAGGGGATGGCATCAAAATGATATCTGTTCACAGCAGGCTGAGGAGATACTTGTACTTCTCCAGCAGCAGAGGCATGCGATCTCGCTCGCGGTACTCTTGAATGGTTTCGGGACGCAGGCAGTGGTAAAGCGCTGTCAAAAGGAACACATAATGCTGGTTCCGAGCAGCTTCATCAGGGTTGAATTTCTCGGGTAGCGCGCTGCGGTAAGCTTCGCTGAAATCCTTCTGCGCTGACAGGAAAAGCGCCATTTCCTTTCGTCGGAATAGGCTTCCCAGGTAGGAGCCGCCGTCGAAGCCAATGCGCCCTACCTTGACCTCGCTCCAGTCAATCAGGTGCAACTGCCCATTGGCGACGAAGAGGTTTTTGCGTAAGTAGTCCATGTGGCAGATGCAATGTGGGCTGCGCTGCGCTTGGTGCGCAAGGCGGCTTATGACTGATACGAAACTCTTGAAAGCTTTGCCAAGACCGGCGAAGCGTTTATCTTCCAGCCCCAGCTGTTCGAGTTCAGATAGGCAGCGGGAAAAGTTAAATCGAGGGCGTAGAAGGAACCAGGGGCGGAAAAAGTCCATGCTCCAGATTAGTGGCGCTTGCCTCCATGGATTGTGGGACAGGTAGTCGTGGCTGAGTACCTCTTGTTCTGCTATGGCTCGTGCTAGCTGGCTTGCGATTGCATGCATTCGTGGTGGTTTGCCACGTACAAATGTCGTGAAGATACGGCTCTCCCAAGGTGTTTCTACTACGCCAATGCATTCGGGGTGGTGGAACAGAGTAGTTCCCTTCAGCATTCCTTCTAACCTATGGAAACGTGCCTCTTGGCTGCTAAGAAAAGCCCATTTTTTGATCGTTTTTTCGACGATTTCCACGGATTTTGTATCTTTTGAAGCGGCTACGCAGTGGTGCCTAACGTATTTCACGAACGACGCATTGGACGCCAAGCTTTCAGTAGTGATGATCAAAGACTGCTCCCTCCACTGCGGTACTAAGGAGCGAAGGGTGTCCTCCAGCGAGGAGTGCCTCCAGAGGAATAGCTTTTTGCGAGGCGCCGAAGTGAGAATAGGAGTAGTCATAGCGTCCAATTGGGCTGAGCCGTGTGTCCGTTCTGTAGCCGTTACTAAGTCATATGCTGCGCTATATGAACGTCGGGTACAATGAAAATTTTCGATAAGAGGTGAGTGTGAATAGCTGATCGTTAAGTTAAAAGGATGATGAAAATATTTTTTGACAGGAGCAGGGTGAGGGTTGTGGTTATGAAGTTTTGCCCTGGTTGGGTTTGGTTAGAGATATAGCCCAAGCGCGGGTTGAAAAGTTAAAAATACTGAATGTTAGATGCGTGGTATTTGAGTTGTTCTCGCCAATGTGGTCAAGGGATATATTTTAGAAGATTAGGGAGTTAAGTATTTGCAGTGGATAGATCCTGAATATTGAATGTCAGCGAGCGAAGTTATGAGGTATACATTATTATTGCGGAGAGATGTGGATATGGCGTCAGTAATCATGCAGTCAAGCGTTCCCTGAGTATCTCGGAAAGCACAGGTAGTCCGCTCGTCATATGCTTAAGAATATACCGCCAATCTGCTTCGGCGTAACTCCCGATATGAAACGGGGGGGGTGAAGCAACAATGTTGCCGAAATTGTACTTGAATCCATAGTGCATTGCTGCGCTGCCTCCCTTTGAGATGCGTAGCAAGGTGCAGTCCGAGGTATCGAGGTCAAGCTCCTTCATTACCATTGAAATGAATTTGAAAATCGCTTTTTCAATGTTAAATTGGCCTTTGAAGCAAGGAAATAGCTCTCTTCGCCTTGAAAACTATCTGCTATCCAAATTACTTCGGCGAGATATTCAGAGGAGATGTTGTGATAGTTATATGTCGGCTTGCCATTGCCGCTGAAAATGGGAAATACAGTCACAAGAATGATTGGTGTCGTACCGCGCAGGCTTGCGCATGTACAAAATCTCTACGCCTTCGATAGTTATTGTTGCTCAATCATCTCGAATGGTGCCTCCGTGCTTCGCAAGGGGCTTGTGAGACGGCACGATACACTGAAATGATATTTTTCGGAGATACTATATTCCCTAAGACGCATGATATTTGAGTGTAAAGCGAGGCAAAGTTATGTGCTTTGTGTCAGTCTGTCCAAACGGGATCTCCAGTGGCTCCGGAGGGAGGATGGGGGACTGACTGGGTAGCTTTCTTTGACTGAATTTCCCCATCGCGTGCTCCTCCGTGCAGGTGAGGTATGGTTTTCCATCCGTGAGTCAGATTTGCAGGCAAGTCTTTACAGTTGCCCTTTGCTTCATCAGCGCAAAAACTTTACCATTCAAGCTTTCTAAAAATGTACAGTCGCGCAGGACGAAAATGAACCACCTAACGATAGCCAAAGAAGCATTAATCGCCCAAGCCCAAGCCGTTAATCAGTTGGCTGACCGCCTTGATGGTGAATTTCAGCGCGCCGTCGAACTCATTCTCGGATGTAAAGGCCGGACTGTTGTGTGTGGAATGGGGAAGTCGGGGCTTATTGGGAAAAAGATGGTCGCCACCTTTGCATCCACTGGCACTCCTAGTTTTTTCATGCATCCAGCTGAAGCATTCCATGGCGATCTTGGTATGCTTAAATCCATTGATATTCTGATTCTCATCAGCTATAGCGGTGAGACTGAAGAATTGATCAAGCTGATTCCGAGTTTGAAGTCATTTGGGAATCGCTTCATAGCGATGACAGGTAATAAGAATTCGACCCTTGCCCAGCATGCTGATATTTGGCTGGATATATCGGTCGAACGTGAGGTTTGCCCGAATAATTTGGCGCCGACAACTTCTACAATGGCAACTATGGCTATGGGTGATGCTCTTGCGGTAGCGCTCATTGACGCAATTCAGTTTAAGCCTATGGATTTCGCGCGCTACCACCCAGGTGGTAGCTTAGGGCGGAAGCTTCTGACTCGTGTTGCAGACGTAATGCATAGCCCCGCGCCTTTCGTCACTTCAAATACTAGTTTTCACGATTGCTTACTTGTCATGACACAAAGCCGATTAGGGCTTACGCTTGTTAGTGATGAAGGCCAGTTGGTAGGGATTGTGACAGACGGTGATTTGCGTCGAGCGTTACTTGAAAATCCAGATGTAGTGAATAAAGAAGTTTACAATTTTATGACTGCGACGCCCCATGAAATTGCGTCTGATGCATTGATGTCTGAAGCCGAAGCTTACATGCATGAAAATAAGGTGCGCGCATTAGCTGTGAGAGATGCCATCACGGAAGAAATCACCGGAATCGTGGAAATTTTCGACTGATTGCATGAGTATCGAGCGGGATCCATCATGCGGCATGGCAGCTTTCCGATGATCGGTTAGCTGCCGACACCCAAATTGAAATAATTGGAGACCTATGATTAGTTCTGTGATCAGTACTAGTGATGGGTTGCTAATTTGTGGGTAAAATTTATGCTGCTTTTTGCTATATGTGTCCCCGTAATGGTGATTATATGTTCAGGGCTGGGGTGGTATATGCATTTAAAACAAGAGCAAGACTATTAAGGTTTACGCTTGGCTGGTGTGATGAAGGCCATGCATCGTGGTCCTCTAAAATAAGTTATGATTTGCCAGCTTTGTAGTAGTTCTCGAAGCAAAAATTTGTTGCCTCGATATATCCTTCCGCGCCGCCGCAATCAAATCGAGAGCCTTTAAATTTATAAGCAATTACGCAACCATTTTGCGCTTGCTTCATTAAGGCATCGGTAATTTGAATTTCGCCTCCTTTGCCCGGTTCAGTATTTTGGATAATGTCGAAAATGTCCGGGGTGAGAATGTAGCGGCCAATGATCGCCAAGTTAGATGGTGCATCTTCGGGTTTTGGCTTCTCAACCATGTTCGTAACGCGAAAGATATCCTCTCGAATCATATCTCCAGCTATTACGCCGTACTTGTTGGTCTCTTGTGGATCTACTTCTTGAATTGCAACGATTGAGCACCTGAATTGCTTGTAGAGCTTAACCATCTGGGTTAAAACTCCGTCGCCATCTGGGTTCACGCACAGATCGTCCGCTAGCACAACAGCGAATGGCTCATCGCCTATAAGCGGTCTCCCTGTGAGGATGGCATGGCCTAGGCCTTTCATTTCCGTTTGGCGGGTGTAAGAGAAAGAGCACTCGTCAAGCAGCCGTCGTATACCGACGAGATATTTTTCTTTATCTGTTCCCTTGATTTGGTTTTCCAGTTCATAGCTGATGTCGAAGTGGTCCTCTAACGCGCGCTTGCCGCGGCCAGTTACGATGGAAATTTCGTGCAAGCAAGCATCCAGTGCTTCTTCGACGCCATATTGAATTAGGGGTTTGTTTACTACCGGCAACATCTCCTTAGGCATAGCTTTGGTTGCAGGGAGGAAGCGTGTACCATAGCCAGCCGCCGGAAACAAACATTTCTTGATCATAAAAATCCTTGTTCGCAAGATCATAACATGCAGGCAGATGTTACGTGCTCAGTGCTTTTCCATCAACTAAAAATATTGCCAGCCATGATTTTGACCTAAATGAAGGGGTTCTCATGTATAATGGGCACATGAACTGTGCCCTGCATATGGAGTTGATGATGGTTGAAAGCGGAAAAAAAGTAGCTGTTTGTGCTATCTGCAGAAACGAACGAGCATATGTTGAAGAGTGGGTCTCATACTATAAAGCCATCGGTTTCGATGATGTTTTTATCTATGATAATGTAAGCGATGACGGTACGTCTGAGTTGTTGGTTGCTTTAGATGCGGTGGGCGAAATACAACGCGTGCACTGGCCGCGAAAAGAGGGTATTCCCCCGCAGCGCGATGCATATGGACACTTCATCAACCAATATGCGCACAATTTTGATTACGTATTGGTCTGTGACCTAGATGAATTTCTAGTTATTGACCAAGGTGATGTTAAAACCTTGATTGCTCAAGCTGAGGCTCTCCATGATCAGGTTGGTGCAATTGCGTTCCCGTGGTTGATGTTTGGCTCCGGTGGCGAGGAGCAAGAACGGCCGGGCTTGGTAGTTGAACGATTTAGAAAGTGTGAAGGTTCAGTTGCGAGATCGGTGAAGACGCTGTTTGCACCGAAAAATACTTATAATATGAGGACTCATATTTGTGATTTGTTGAATGGTGTTTATCTGGATAACACCCTGAGTGTTGCTCAATGGGACCAGAAGATGCCAATTAAGCTGAAGAAACCTGAGATGGGATGTGCCAGGATTCATCACTACTATACAAAATCGAAAGAGGAGTGGCTTAAGCGAAGGGCTCAACCTAAAGCTGATAGAGCAAAAATTGAGCTAAAGAATGTACAAGAGTATGAAAAGTATAGTGGCTTATCAGTTGTGAATGATCAAGCTGCGACGAGAGCTCCAGAAGTTAAAGCAAATATTGAATTGCTGAGATCTAAACTTTCTAATGTTCAAATTGCATGCAATGATGCTTCGATTGAAGTTGTTTCCATAAATGGAGACTGGATCTTCGGTGCAATCAAAAACTTAAAGTCTGACAAGTCACAGGCTGTTAGGATTGTGGGTGAGTTGTCAGAAGCATATGCATATAGTGCTAGGGTTTCTGATAATTTGCATATTTTCACTTATAAAAATAAGTGGAGAAATACGTATGGAAAGTCCTTTGAGTTATCACTGGTGGGTGCAAGTCACTCTAAAGTGATTACGCCTGCGGATTATCCTGCGCCAATGTTAAGCTTAAAGTGGCTTTCGAAGTTTATGGGTAGCGCAGAAGAGCACATTTTTGCTTACGCACTGCTCGCGTTAAATGAGGAAACAGTTCATGAAGTTGCAGAAATTTGTCGGCGTGTGAAGTTTGCGAAGAACAAGAAATTTGCAAACTTTTTTATAGCACTCAGCTCTTATGCTTTGACTAAAGATAGTGATGCGTTCGTATTCGAATTATCTAAAGAAGACGATGAGTTTAGGAGGATGGTATTCGACTCGAAGAGATCTCCCTACCTTTCAAAACTAGGCGTCTAAAAAGAGTCGTGCGACTGGGTTTCCAGTCGCACTGAAACCTAAGCTCTAGTACTCGTGGCTCTTTCCCACGGGGCTCGTTTTGCAAGCCTGATGCCAAAGAAGTCATTTACGACCTTCTTGTATTTTTGATCTTCCGAGCTTCCATTCCCGTCGTTAAAGCAAATAAATTTATATTTATACGAGGCTTTGGTATTGATTGTGTCAATGTTGTTTGGGCGAGCAATAATTCCGCTTGCATCAGCCCGAACTGCGGCTCCGGTTATATAAGCGAAATGATGATAAAGGAATGAGGTCAGATTAATGTCGTCAGCGCTACGCGTTTTCGCTGCTCGCGTAGAAACGAATGCGCTGGTATACCGCTGCTCTAGTTCTTTGAGGACAGATTTCCGCAGCGCGTAAGGTACATGCCTATGTAGTGTACGAGGTGTGTAACTAGGAAAATCTGGCTTTAAAAGTTTGCAAACGTTGCTGGCCGCGATTAGGTAATCGGGGCTCTCAGAATCAATGTGCTCGGTAACCATGCCATAGGGTTCAAAATATGAGAGCGAACGACCAACCTCGTCAAAAAAGTCGCTTGGTAGGCATGGTTGCGATAGCACAAAGTCGTCATTCAAATATATGAATTTTTCGCTTAAGCCTGGTATTAGATGTAGAGACGCCTCAATAGCATGTGAATTGAATGTAGGTAGCACAGTGGAATCTGGGAAAATATCTTGGTGATCAACCCATATGATGCGTGGATCATCTGCAAGCCAATCTGGTTTTCCGCAGTTCGAAACTATGTAGATATTATTCAGCCATGGGGCGTACTTATGCAGTGATCTAAGAGAAAACTTAAGCTCGTCATTATTCGTGTAACGATCGGGGTCGAACGCTGCTTCGGGGAATGATTCTCTCCATAAGGCTTGCCAGATTGGGTCTACGTGATTTACCCAAGTATAAACTGCGTCGATTTTATCCGAGCTTTTTGGGCTTCTTCCGCCATAAATGCTATCGAGGTCCTTTACGGCGAAGCGCTTAACATAGGCCTTGCTTGAGCGGACATTCGCCATACCTGCGGGGTCAAGGTCATAAAGATAGAATTGTATGATCTCTGAAAGCCCGAAATCATTGGAAAACTCTACGACAAAGTTTGGTCTGGCATTTAGCGACGACGAGACCTCAGCAATGTTCAATTTGGACTTTGCTGGAGACTGAATGCTAACGCTACCCCCAAGCGTATAAATGCAAACGTCGGTCGGCGTAGCCTCTTTGATTCCAGAGATGAAGTTAATAAGCCCGTTGAGATAACCGCTCCACAGCACAAGGCTATTTGGGTCGCTGCCATCTTCAGCTCCAATGCCGGCTTTAAGACTTTCGCGAAGGTATGCTTTCAATCCAAGGCGATTCACCTCCATCAAGTCAACGTTATTGCGGTTGGCACTCGGAAGGGAAGTTCTGACTGCGGTTTGAGGCGAATTTTGAAATACACGTTTTCTGAACATGTCGTAGAAAAACAAGTTCGGATCACGGAAAAACTTTCGTAACTTTTTGTATTTCACTTGTTTTTTAGTCATTTTAGCAAAAATCTCAAACGGCGCTTGAAAGTGTCAAAGCGATCAATATGTCCTGGTTTGTTCTCAAACAGTGCCGAATAATCTTTGTAGTCAAGATCATTTAATCTGCATAGGCCAAGAAAATCTTCGATTAATGTTGAGGACTCAGGGTGTGAAGATGTGAGGTGTTGATGCTGTGTCAAGAACCTCTCTAGGTTCCCGGTACGCGCAGCATAATATGTCGATTGTTTTGGAGTGTCGTGATAAAGGTGAAATGCCATGTCTTTATCTAGAAGCAAAGGTAAGCACAGTCGTCCTAATGCCCGTCTAAATCCTGTTGGGAAGAGCGGAGATCTCGCTGTGCCAGCATCTAAAATGTTGCCACACTCTTTGATGCTATTATAAAGGCATGCCAGCCTTAGCATAAAGTCAAAGTCTTCATAGCCATGACCTTCAAACCGCTCATCAAAGCCACCTAGCGATGAGAAGTCTCGGCTTCGCATTATGGTAACTGAAGAGGGGTTGGCTAAATGCAGGAACTCTTTTCTTGAAAAGTTAAAGTATCGGTCAATTAAGGACTTGGGGTCACGTTCTGATATCAGTCGTTTTGAACCATACTGAGATAAATACATGCACGGTATAAAGACAAAATCAAGTTCATCCTTCTCAATTTTATTTTTGTATTTAAAGAAAAGATTTTGATCTGGCCATATGTCTATATCTAAAAAAATTAGATATTCACTTTCCGTTATTTTGCATGCGATATTTCTAAGGCGAGCGTTGTTCACTGGGCCTGTATGAACGGTTTCGACTATTGAGGTATTTGGGAATTTACCGATGATTTTCTTGAAGATTTTTTCGGGCCATATATTTCTGATTGCTAAGCCAATGACTATTTCCCAGCCATATTTTTGACCCTCACGGCAAATTCGGAGGGCTTTCAAAATTATGTCAACCGGCCGACATCCCAGATCAACAGGGAGTATTATTGTTGTCGATCCCAGAATATTAACTCTTCGCATTTCAGTTAACGACGCTTTCTTGAGTTATTGAAGATAAATTTGCCATCTGCAAAAAAACACCTTCAGGTGAACATAGAGCCTGTGCAGAGCCACTCACGTCGTTAAGAGCAGATTTTGTTTGGGTGCAAAGTGGAATCGTACAATCGTGGCCGGACATGATGATTCGTAGAGAGCATTGGTACTTTCCCTGTGGAATAGTACTAAGATCAATACCTTCGTGTTTCATGGTGCAGAACCAAGATTTGTCATAGCTCGTGAAAGACTCAGAGTAATACTCTCGTGTTAGCGAAGGTCTATGGTCTTTTGCGAGATCTATTCGAAGTGTTTTGGATGCTTCGGAGTCCGTGAGAACTAGTTGAAACTTCACGTCTTTCCAATTGTCCGAAGGTACATGTTTTAAAACACCTGCTCCATCGAGGAACAGTCTTGAATTTTTGATGGTAAAAGTCTTCAGATATACGATAGGTTTGCCAATTTCGGTCTTTCTTGATTCGTCTATTTGGTCGCCGGATAGTTCGCAGTAGCCATATCTAGGTGCGGTGTTGTTGGCCAGGGAGTAAAAAATGCTAATTAAAAGTGATGAGTGATGGCCCGTGACCTGGTTGTGAGCACGGACCAGTACTGAGCGACTCAGAAAGAAGTTGAAGTTATCATACTTTAAGAACTCACCCTTGAAAGGCTCTATCTCAGTAGGGTATTGAATGTCGGCCTCGGAAGTAAGAAGATAAATGTTTTTGTTGAGATTGCAGTCAAATTTTAATAGGTTTGGAAGTTCGTCGTCAAATCCGAGCGTTGCATCGGCTATATGCGAACCGAACATGTTTGAAGCGGTCTGCGGCCAGTTGTTAATAACGTAGCTGGCAATATTCATTTGGGGTACGGTGGATACAATATTTTTAAAGTTGTATTTCAATCCGTGATAAAGTGCAGCACTTCCTCCTTTCGAGAAACCTGCAAGTGTGCATTGGGTCTTATCTAATTCCAATGACTGCAGGGTGTGGTTGATGAGTCCCTGGACCGCATGTTCGGGGCCCAAATCATTGTCTTTCAGTATGTAGTAGGAGCAGTGGTCGCCGAAGTCATCTTTTATCCACAGTACGTTGGCTGGACAGTCTTGGAGTGCATTCTCAAAATCGTAAGTGAACTCGGAGACTGCACCAAAGCCCGAAAAAACCACAATTAAATGGCGGATGTCATGTTTGCGGGGTTTGAATTTGTATTTTACAGATAGGTCTTTATATTTAAATTCAAGTTCTTTCAATTTCCAAATCCTCAAGCCTAGCAGTTAGTACTGCTAGGCTTTCCCACAATTATGCCGAAGTCTTAAAATCGTTCCAGGCTTTTTCTGTCCGTGGAGAGTTACCGTGCCGCTTGCAATATTGCGTTAGTACCTGAGTCGCTGCGTCCAGTTGACCGCTTTTGAACAGCGCATGGGCTAAATCGACGGTGGCGTCCTTGTTCGGGTTCAAATCCTTACGTGAAATGAACTCTTTCAAGTTGTTTACAGCTTCCACCCATGCTTCAGAGGCGATACTGATTAATGCTCGCTCTTGCATGAATATCCGCTCATCTGAAGCCAGATTAGCTTGGGAGATTGCCTCAAGGGCTAGCTCATACTGACCACTGCGTCTGCGGCTTCGTGCCAATTTGAGCCAAAGGTCCGGAGTCATTTCGGAGGAAGCCGCAGTCCAACAGTCGCTTGCTTCTTTCCATTTCTGATTCAAATAGAAAATTTCACCCGCGATCAGATTTTGACTTACATCAGCGAGTGGCAGTTTAAGACGGCTTAGCTTTTTAAACGCGTCTTTATACTTTCCTTGGAAAAGTTGGGCACGTGCGGCCTGAAATGCGTAGCTAGGATTAGCGTCGACTTTCTGCAGATCGACCCAAAGCCTCTCAGCATCTTCCCAGATTTCTAGTTTTTCAGCGATAAGCGCACGCTCAACCAAAATATCAGGGTGCTGCATATTGCTTGTATAGTCGAACTGAGCTATTGCTTGGTCAATATCCCCCATGGTTCTGTAATGCCGCGCTGCAGCGGCTACTGCTCTAGCTGGTATTTTCTGATCAACTAACTTAAGTTTGAAGTGCTCGTAGTCCTCAATAGTGATCTGATCAGGGCTTAAGGTGAATGAAACGGCGAGAGCTTCATCTCTCATTTGCTCAGACCAAAGACCAAGCTCTCTCAGCTTCTCATGCCACTGTGCACATTTCGAGTGTTCTCCCAGTTCGCGAAGCGTGCGCGAGTAGGCAATGGAATCTGATACGCTCAAAAGTGTTGGGGAGTTTTCGATTAGTCGCTCCCAGGCTTCTTGAGAAAGCTCCCAATTTCCGTTCTCCATTGCTCGGTTTGCGGCGCGTCGTACAGATTTAGAGAGTTCAAGAGGTGAGACTGTATTTCGCTCAAGATTTACAATGGCTTTATACACACGCTCACAGCTGGATATGTCATGGAACGCAAACGTCGCGTTTCTGCGTTCTGAATAAAGGGCTTGGTCAAAGGTGCCTTCTGCAGCCTCGTCGAGAGCGTCTAACGTCCCCTCCAAAGTTCTGTGCACAGGCCCAAATCCGTCAAGCTCGTAAGAGTAATAACCTTTTGTGTAAGTGTGGCTACCGTTGAAGAAGGTGTCCTGGTCAAATTGGAAGTACACAACTTTTCGGTCCAGAGCAGCTACTTCAAATGCAACGGAAGAGTAATCCGTCACCAGTATCTCGCAATCTGCGAAATACTGCTGCATTGATATCTCGGGGTTGTGAGTACCAATTTTTATAAAATCTGGGACTTCGAACTCAGGCAGGTATGGTTGAACGTTAGCGTGCGGGAAAAACACCACATCATATTCATGTTTTTCGGAGATTTCTCGCAAGCGGGTAGAGTGCAGGAATGACCTCCACTCGGTCGCATATTGACTTGTGATGAACCCTGATTGTTTGTCGCGTTCAAAGCCATTATCCGACGCTTTGCCGACTAATTCATGGCGCCAGGTTGGCATTATTAAAATGCTAGGACGAGAATTTCGTGGTGTAGACCTTAGTCTGTCATGCCTTGGTAGACCAGTTAGAACTACTTCTCGCTCGCAGAACTTATAACTATCCCCATGGCAAATTGAGTCATACTCGCGTTGCGACGAGGTAACGAAGCAATGAATATCTTTGCCATTTAGCCAGCCAGAGAGATCATCTTTGATAATCCCATGTTGCAGGAATGTAAACTTGTATTTCTTGATGTCGGCGAAATGTGCATTCGACAACCCGCCAAATACATAGTGGTCAGCATGTGAGGAGATAAGGTGCGCAGCATTCAGCAGCGCGATTTTATGCTCCTCAGTTCCAAATGGAATAAGCTTGAAGCCTTCGGCCTTGAGCCGATTCCAGTCGCTAGAAGTTTCATTTAAAATGAAGTAGATATTATTCTGAGGATGGTGTTCTTTTACGTACCGATAGAGATGTTCCGCATTGTCATCTGCGAAAGAGTTCCTGTCCATAAAGAGCCAGCAATTGGCGAACTTCATACGATTATTATGTGACAGGGCTTGCTCTCGAAGCAGCATGGATTCAGGTGGCAGAGTTTCCAATGCAGGTGGCTTGATTTGTAGAAGGTTGAACACCTCGGAGACGTCTACGCGACCTTTATGCTGCTTGCCTTTGAGGCTAATGCGCGTATCCGTCTTGTCCTCGACCTGGATGCGCAATGTTTTTGTATCGCCGGGTTTTAGCCAGATGATCCTTTCATAAAGGAAAGTTTCACCATACAGAGTGTGGCGATGAGTTTTGTCGAATACAGGTATGGTTAATCTGTTGTCAAAGCGAATGAGTTCTTTAGGGCTTGAATTTCTCGTGAAATAACGCACCTTTATTAGGTCGCGGAATTCATCGGTCCCGTCTATATAGACGATGTTAAACTGCGGTTCGGTATTTTTATAGTATGAGATAAGTCCAAACTTTTGGAAGAACCACAGTCCTGCTAGTTCGAAATTCAACATCGTCTCGTACGAGATATGTTGCATGATCTCCCTAATGATTGTGGTATATTTATCTCTAGCTTCAGGCGTTAGATGGCTTAATTTTCCGTCGTTGTTGATGAAGCGTTTAAAGTGCCAAGCCAAATCGTAGAAAATGGTGCGCTGGATATAAGGTTTGACGGACCCGTAGCGCTTGAGGCTCTCATTGATTAGGCTTTGATAGCCAAGTCTAAGTTGGGCGTCAAATCTACCAGGCTTCTCCCACGCAGTGTCGATGGTCGAAGTTCCATTCTCCCGCTTGCGATAGTAATACTTAGGTTCGGTAATGAATGCGACATAATCTTGATCAAGACCAAGTAGATATCGATTTACAAAGTGACCGTCCTCAAAGGCCGGTCTAATTAAAGGGTTGAAGAAGAGGTTTTCGCTTAGTACGCGGTTGCGCTTGAAAACAGCAGTGCTAGCGCTAAGCTGTATGAACTTACCCAGATCATCAGATCGCAGGTATTGATCTCCGTTGGCAAATCGGAATTTCAGTGCATGGTTATCGCTAAACTCGTTGCGATTTTCCATAAAGAATATCATATTAGCGCTAACCAGCTTCAATTCTTTGCCGTTGCGCAGTGCGTTTTGTAAACACTTGTCAATAGCTTCAAAATAGTTTAGCGACAGAAAATCATCGGGGTCGACGAAAGTGACCCATTCATGTTTTGCATACCGCAGCCCATTGTTACGAGCCTGAGCCTGGCCTGCGTTGCTTTGTTTCAAATAGCGAATGTTAAATGGAAACTTGTTAACCCATTCATTGATAATTTCTGCGGAATTATCTATGGAACCGTCATCCACCAGGATAATTTCAATGTATTTTTCAAAATCAATGCTTTGGTTGACTATGGATTCAAAGAAAGCAGTTAGGTATAGCCCAACATTATAAACGGCAGCGATAATCGAATAAGTCGATGTAGAAGATTTTTTTTCGAGAGCTTCAGGTATCTCAAATGGCAATGGTAGAACTTCGGGCTTGATGGGGGCCATTGCATGAGTTGAGTTAGAGTTTTGGGCGCGCTTGGTATTTCTATTGCGTTTTCTGGCCATGAGGGTAATTTAGTATCGTTGTGGGCGAGCAGAAGTTCTGCTCGCCTAGGATTTTGAAGGGTTAGTTTGCGATTCCGGTTGCGCGGCTAAAAATCATTGTCTGTACGATAGGGGAGATGATTTTTTGCCATTCATAAACAGCAGCATTTGTGACGTAAATTGTATCGTCCGGTTTAATTACAATCTGACGCGCGTAGAAGATCGCAGCGGGATCGCGCATATTTAGCCGAAGAACCTTGGGCTTCGAGCGACCATTTTCCATCCGGAATACAAATACACCCTCCGCGTTCGCATTACCTTCGCGTAACCCCCCAACAGAGCCGAGCGCATCAAGCAAGCTAGTGTTTCTAGCGGGCAAGTCTTTCAGACCAGGTTCGTTTACTGCGCCCATCGCTACAAAACGCTGCCTTGCCCGATCAAGTACCACTTCAGAATTGGGTTGAAGAACCATGTTGTTACCGGCAAGGACGTCTTCATAATTAAACTGCTGTACATCATGCCCCGTACGGACAGTCACATTTACCAAGTGAGGTTCAAGTACTGGACCTCCTGCTTGGTTTACTGCATCGAGTAACGTCAGTGGACCTTGGAGAGTGCTAAAACGACCGGGAGTTTTGACTGCTCCTGCGACGAGCACTGATCCAGACAGATCACCTACTAATTCGACGTGCGTCTGGACGTCGGAGGTAATACCTTTGAGCTGACGGCGTATCATATTTTCAACTTGATTTAGCGTCATCCCAGCGACGAATTGCCGCCCTACATAAGGTAGAGATAGCATCCCTTGCGCATCGATTCGGGATCTAAGCTGAGTGCCGCCAGTCGCAAGTGGTGCGAACAACGCGGAACCTTCGGGCGCGGTGTCAGCTATCAGTACATTGAGAACATCACCAGACATTAAACGCACTTCCGGTGAAAGTGGTTTGGTCACGCTTTTCAAAGCAGGGGTTTCAGCGTCACGCATATAGGGAGCGATAGTTTGAGCACTGATATCTACAAGAGTATAGGACTCATTTTTTTCTTCAATTGCACCCTTGTATGGGCCCGCGCCAGAAAGTGTTCCACCGCAACCAGAGAGGCCAAGTGTCACGAAGACTACCGCTCCCAGCTTCCGGTTAAAATTACGAGAGACAGCCAGGGATTTAATCACGATGATCCTCGATCGAAGCCAAGATGAAGCGAGTAATGCCGTATACCATCAGGAGGCCAAATAGAATGGTCGCCAAGTTATACAAACGCTCTGGATACAGAGCGAGTTGCGGAGTGTTGGGGCTGACTACAGTGACCAGAGTGCGAATTTTTTTGCTCGCTTCGATACGGGCATTGTCGAGTGCGGCGACGGAGGTCTTATAGGTCTCCTCCGCAATTCCTGCGTCTAGAGTCAATTGTTGGTAGCGTGAAGCTACTACGTTGAGTTGAGAGCCTTGCGGGGAGGAAACAAGTAGTCGCTTCTCCTTAGCGAGCTGCTGGGTGATAGCTTCGACTTTTTGTTTCTGCTGACGCATCTGTGGTGCATCGCCGCGTAGCTTAAAGGACATCTCAGTCAGGGCAGCTTGTTCTTTCGTGTACTGTCCTTCTAATTCAGCGATGATAGTTGCACGACTCTGTGCGGTGTTTCCGCCGTCGAGCACCTTGTTCTCATTTTGGAAGTTCAACAGCTGAGTTTTACGTTTTGAATAGTTCTGCCGAGCGCTTTCCAGTTCGCCTTGCGCAAACTTCATCTGTTCGCGGGCAATATTGTGGCTTACCTCGTTTACGAAGTGCTCGCTCGCCAGGAGAATTACTCGTAGCATTTGCTCCGAAAGCTCGGGCGTAAAGGCTTGCACTTCTACGCGCAACAGGCCGGTAGTTTCATCATAGTGGGCAGAAACCATGCGCTTATAGTACTTCAACAACTCTTCGCGTGGAGCATCTTTATCGAGCCAGAAGAACACGTCGCTGCGTTGGGCGGCGAACTGTTCTATCCAATGCACTTGGCTCTCCAGCAACAACATCATGTCCATAGAGGTGATGTATTCGCGAAGATAAAGCGTCTCTTCTCTTGATGCGGGGTTGGCACCGGTCAGTAGGGTGGCCAAGCCAGGTACCTGAGCGCCTTGGTTATTGCCGTCTTGACGCACGACCACTTGGGAGGAACTGACAAAGCGGTCAACTGCAAACACCCCGTAGTATACGGTTGCCAGGATCATTGGCAGAATCACCATGGCGATTGTTAGGCGCCAGCCCTTCTTGTTGCCCGTACTGCTCATAGTTGGATGCATCCTTGAAGTGGAACGGTGCTACTTAATTGAAATAGGGAATAATTAGTTGTTGTAAGCATTGATGCCCTCTGCGACGTCGTCATAAACCTGAATGCCGCCATTGCGTACAAGCAGAACCAAATCACAAAGCTTTTCAATCTCAGGCATGGAGTGGGAAACCAGCACAATATTGGATTTTTGTAGCTTGTCTTTGAAGACTTCTGCACATTTACGTTTAAATTGTGCATCCCCCACCGACATCACTTCATCGATTAGGTAATAATCAAAATCGAAGGCCATGCTTAACCCGAATGCTAATCGTGACCGCATACCTGACGAGTACGTTTTGATAGGTTCGTCAATCCAGTCACCAATTTCGGCAAACTCTTGCACGTAACGTACTTTTTCGCGCATGGCCTCGCCAGTCGCGCCATAAATCCGGCAAACAAACTTTATGTTGTCGCGTCCTGTCATGCTACCTTGAAAACCACCGGTCAATCCAACAGGCCAAGAGATGCTACGGTCTGTGACGATCGTACCGGAGTCCGGCACGTCGGCCCCGCCAAGCAGTCGCATGAGTGTGGACTTACCTGCGCCATTTCGGCCGATTAAGCCGATGTTCTTGCCTGGAGGTATAGCCAGCGACAAGTTACGGAAGACATATCGGCGACCTTTGGGGGTGAGATACGACTTAGTGACGTTTCTGAGCTCAAACACTTTTGACCTGTACTTAACCGTTCTTGGTAGAAATCAGATGCATCCTGCGTGCGCGATAAGCGCCAAGGGACAGGAACAGCAATACCAGGGTGAAGGTGAACACATAGGTCTCGGACACGCCATCAACCGGGCTATAGTGGGGCAGCACTTCGGCTCGGACCAGTTCGAGAATGTGCAGGAAGGGGTTTAGCAATAGTACCGGCATCATGGCCTGAGGCAGATAGGATGCTGGAATCAGCACGCCCGAGATGAAGTAGAGCGGGAAGAATGCCATGCGAATGATGATCTTCAGGCTAGGTAAGGCGTGTGTGATCAAGGCCAAAAGCATCCCTAGGCCAAAAGCAAACAGCAAGCCCAGAAGCAGGGTTGAAACCCATTGCAGAGGGCTATGTACAGACATGTCGAAGCCAAACCAAGCGAAGCCAAACACCAAAATGGTGTAAACAGTTGCTGCAATGCACGTTTCGACAATGACACGAGCGACGTACGTGTCTAGCGGTTTGATCTGCTTATAACCAAATAGAGACCGGTTCTCACGTAGGCTGTCCATCAGGCGCAGCGCGGTGTTGCGGTACAGCAGGAACGGAGCCATACCCACCAGGATGAAAACCGGGTACTCGACACCAGAGACGGTGCGCCCACGCAGCATGGCAAATAGCAGGGAAAAAAGCAGTAGGTGAACCAGTGGTTCCAGTAGCATCCATACGGCACCGAGGCGGCTGTCGCCGATGCGCGCGCGCGCCTCGCGTAAGACGAGAGCAAAAATGACGGATTTCTGGATCTGCAGAGAGGAACGAGGCTTCAAGATGGCGACCGCAAAGCAAAGCAGCGCGCCTAGGCACGCCGGAATTCATCTTCACGAAAGGCCCGATTTCCCAGGCGGGAGGCAGGGAATATCCCGGATACTTCCATGTACTAAGACGCCTGAGGTTAATTGGGTCAGGCGCTAGCGTCAAGGAAAATGCGGCAAACAGTCATCCCATCTCAGATGTTTTCACCTTGTTTACAGCGGGCGGGGAAGCGCCCGAGTACGCACATCGGTGGCGGTTTAGGCAAGAACCGTGTGTCGGTTGGTTCGTGGCAGGCCGGACGGCAGTGTCGCAGAATAAGCCATCAACCAAATGCGAAAGAAGTCGCGCGCTGTTATTGCTCGAGTTAGTACTTTGTTAGGTTTTTATTTTAAGTGAGGTTTATGTCTCAATCCTCCTCTCTAGAGTCTGGCAATTATTCTATTTTAATGGAAGCGTTTTGTGATTGCGTGTATTAATGGTAATGCATTAATTTCAGGTGGTTATACTTTTTTAAGTTATCAATTGTCATCTGCGTGTACTTCAAGCCGCCTCCGCTTTAGAAGAGGCTTCCACCCATAGCAAGCTCAAAGTTGGCTAAGGAGTTCCTTTGATGAGATCGGTTTGCGATAAGCTGTGTGCCCGATGCATCTTTTAATAAAAACTAATCCTATCAAAAAATAATCAGTGGCGGGAAAGACTTGACCAAATCATCTAGGGCCTTGATTTTCGCCAGGAACGGTTCCAATTTGTCCAGTGGAAGTGCGCTTGGACCATCGTACTTGGCCTGTCCGGATTTTGGTGCCGCTTCCAGGAACAGGCCAGCCAAGTCCAAGCCCGTCCCCCATGCCTGCGCGCGCAAGATCGACGATCTGCTCACATCGGTCGCCGGAACCAGTGCCGGCTGGATCGCGATTCTGCAGTGCGTGCGTCACGTCAAAAATGAGCGGCAGGTCATCGGACGTGCGCTTCATCACGCCAAGTCCAAGCATGTCTACAACTAGGTTGTCGTAGCCCATGCAAGTACCACGATCGCACAGAATCAAATGGTCGTTTACCAGCTTCCGTGAGTTTGTGCTCGTGATTTGTATTTGCGATGGGCTTAGGAGCTGAGGTTTTTGATATTGACTGGCTTGCCCGTTTTGGCCAAGGCGACGAGGAGGTCGGTTTGACACGAAAGAAAGGCAGGCAACTGCAATACATCTACCACTTCAGCCACAGGTGAGCTTGGTTGATTTCATGGACGTCGGTGATGATCAGGACGCCGAACTCAGCTTGTACCTTTTCAAATATGCGCAGTCTTTCTTCCATGCCTGGGCCTCGGAAGGAATGGATGGAAGAGCGGTTGGCCTTGTCAAAACTTGCTTTGAATACATACGGGATACCTAGCTTCTCTGTGATGCCGACGTATTCCGAGCATGCAGTCAGGGCAAGGTCTTCGGGCTCAAGGACGTTGATACCACCGAACAGGACAAAAGGAGCCTGGTTCGAGCATTCGATTGTGGGGACAATTTGAGTTATTTTTTACTCACTATATCAACGGGGAGGGCCCATAGGGAGTGGCGAGGGGGGGGCAGCATTCCCTCGCTACGCGTCGTGGATCCGATTCTACAATTTTTTGCCAGGTTGATGAGGGTTTCTGAGATAGGCGGGTCAGAGCAGCTCTGAGCGTGTTAAATCAGATCAAGTGCGTTCCTCTACCAGAAAAAAAGCCGGATTTTCATCTCCCCTGAAAGCTAACCTTTCAGGCTTTTCCCTTTCCCCCGCGTGCTCAATGTCTATAATGGTGCCGATTTGAACCTAGCAATGACTGCTGGGTTCAAGCATCACCCAGCATTAAGGATCTCCCTGCAATGGCGTTTTACCGTACACCCCACGATGTCACTGCTTTGCCAACTTGGAAGGCGCTTCAGCAACACCGCGATGCCATGCAAGGCTTCAACATGCGTGAAGCTTTTAGCAACGATGCCAATCGCTTTGACCGATTCTCCCTGAGTAGCTGCGGCCTGTTCCTGGATTACTCGAAAAACCTAATCACCGACCAGACTCGTGACTTGTTGGTGAACCTAGCCGGCGATGTGGGCCTTCAGGGTGCGATCCAGTCGATGTTCAGCGGTGAGGTCATCAACGTTACCGAAGGTCGTCCGGTGCTTCACACGGCATTGCGCCGGCCGGTGGCTGACAAGCTGTGTGTCAACGGGGTGAACATCATTCCCGAGGTGCACAAGGTACTTAACCAGATTACCGATTTGGTCGGTCGTATCCACAATGGTCTGTGGCGCGGCTACACCGAAAAACCGATTACTGACGTGGTCAATATCGGTATTGGCGGTTCGTTCCTTGGCCCCGAGCTGGTTTCAGAGGCGTTGCTGCCCTATGCCCAACGTGGCGTGCGCTGCCACTATCTCGCAAATATCGACGGTAGCGAGTTCCATGAGCTGTCTGCCAATCTGCGCGCCGAAACCACGTTGTTTATCGTTTCGTCGAAGTCGTTCAGCACCCTTGAAACCCTGAAGAACGCTACCGCCTCGCGTACGTGGTACTTGGCGCAGGGTGGTACGGAGGCTGAACTGCATCGTCATTTCATCGCCGTATCGAGCAATAAGTCTGCTGCAGTAGCTTTCGGTATTCGAGAGGAAAACATCTTCCCATTGTGGGATTGGGTGGGTGGACGTTATTCGCTATGGTCGGCAATCGGCCTGCCGATTGCCTTGGCTATCGGTACTGCCAATTTCAAGGAACTGTTGTCTGGCGCGCATTCCATGGACCAGCATTTCCAGTCCGCGCCTTTCAGTGAAAACATGCCCGTGCTGCTGGCTTTGCTGGGCGTGTGGTACGGCAACTTTTGGGGGGCGCATAGCCACGCGATTCTTCCGTATGATCACTACCTGCGCAACATAACCAAACACTTGCAGCAGTTGGATATGGAGTCCAATGGTAAAGGTGTCTTGCAGGATGGCACACCCGTCAAAACCGAGACCGGGCCGGTAATCTGGGGTGGTGTCGGCTGCAACGGGCAACACGCCTACCACCAACTTTTGCATCAAGGCACTCAGTTGATTCCCGCTGACTTCATCGTGCCAGTGGTGAGCTTCAATCCTGTAGCGGACCATCACCAGTGGCTTTACGCCAACTGCCTGTCGCAGAGCCAGGCGTTGATGCTGGGCAAAACTCGTGATGAGGCCGAAGCAGAGTTGCGCGCCAAAGGCTTGAGCGAAACAGATATTGAAAGATTGGCACTACACAAGGTTATTCCAGGCAACCGCCCGAGTAATACCTTGGTCGTCGAGCGCATCAGCCCACGCCGCTTGGGTGCCTTGGTAGCCATGTACGAACACAAAGTCTTCGTTCAAAGCGTTATCTGGGGCATCAACGCGTTTGACCAATGGGGTGTTGAGCTGGGCAAGGAGTTAGGTGAGGGGGTATATCAGCGCTTGATTGGAAACGTTGAAGACAGTGCTGAAGATGGTTCGACGCAGGGGCTGATCAACCACTTCCGCGGCCGGCACCGGGGCTGATTCCTCCTGGGCCTAAGAGTCTAGAACGGGTGTGGGTAGGCGTAAGCTTGGAGCTGAACAGAGTTTCTATCGTTGAAATTCTGTCGTAAGTCATTCAAATGTATAGCACTCTGCAATGGTGAAGCTTGCTTTCGAAGCGCTATGAGTATTCGATGCGTGCCAATTACGGCGCCTTTCCCTTAACGTGAAACGATGAACATCCCTAACTTCAAGAAGTTGTTTATGCCTGATATTTCAGCAGACACAGCCAGCCTTATCCACGCCATAGCCTCTGCCACCGCCGTCATCGCCGCGCTGATCGCCGCCAGTGCAATGATCTTTGCCCACATGACCTCGGATGTAAAAAACCAGCACTCCGAAGTGAGCCTTTCGCGGGCCACGCAGGAGGTCACCGTGGTCAACGAGTCGGACATGCAGGCGCAGCTGGAAATTCAGCAGTTGCTGGAAGAGAACGACGCGCTGAAGGCCGAACTTGAACGTGAGCGGGCCAAACTGGAGCAGGAGCGGGCCGAGCGGCTCAAGCTGGAGGCCAGCCTTAAGCCCCGCACGCTGACGCCGCAGGCGCACGATGCATTCAAGGCGTTGGCGGGCGAGCTGAAGGCTAAAACCCTGGCACCAGTGGTGCTGCTGAATATCCACAAGGATGACAAAGAGGCGGTTCGCTTTGCCAAGGAAATTGCCGTAGCGCTGACCAAGTCGGGTGTTCAGGTGCAGATCAAGCAGCTGCCCCTGCAGAAGCACAACACCGGTACCCAGGTGGTTGTGTATACCGGGGTGGGCAGCGACGAGTTGGAGCAAGCGTTCAAGGCTGCGGAGTTTGCAACCGATATCAAACGCTCGGGGCAAAGCCCGCGGGTGAAGGTTGATGATGGGGATGCGATTTCCATTTCGGCGTTTATCAGTGTTTACCCTCGCACGGTGATTTGAGGGCCGGCTGATTGAAGCCGGAAATTTTAGTGGGGATGGAGTGGATGGCACCTGCTGCGCCGGTGTTCGCGGGGCAAGCCCGCTCCCACAACGCCCCCCAGGTCTTGCGAGAGCGCTTCAGTGGCGCTTGTTCTTCGCAATCTCGATGTCGTTCATCAACGCTTTGGCCATCGCCAGCAGGTAATCGGCTGCGCCCAGCATCTTGTGGTCGTCTTCCATGTCGCCTTCGCGCACCAGGTGCTTGCAGTAGCCCAGCAGGACCGAGACGTGCTCATACGCATCATCGACGGGGACGCCGGGTTGGACGCGAAGCAGGTCCAGGGTGGGGTTGCCGGCTTCAAGGAAGGTTTCGATGCCTGCGGTGAGGATGGGGGATTGGTTGTTGTTTTCCATGGTAGTAGCTCCTGAACAGTGGAACTGCCACGCGAATCTTTCTCACGGACCAGGGCGGCAGTCGTACACGGGGTGAGAAACCGAGGGAGCTACAAAGCCCGGCCAGACCGAAGTCTGCCCGCGTACGACCGCCATGACAGGCAAGTCAGGTAACTCGCATCAGGTTCTCACACCCGGTCACCAACTTGGCGACCCGGTGAAGTTATCCCTGGGGCATTTCCCCGACAATTCAGCTGCTTCTGACTGGTGTGTAGGATAGTTCGCCCGGTTATCTGAGCTGAAGGGGTGGGGCGAGGTTTCAGGAAAGTCTGACGCGCTGTGTGTGCCGTGGGGGCAAAGGGGATTGCTCCGCATGCCCTGGCAAATGTCTTCGCTGCGATAGCTTCGGCGGGGCTATGCCGTTCGCCCCAGATGTGTCGCGAGTGCTTCGCGTATGCGTGCACAAGCGTGTCCGTCACCATAGGGGTTATGTGCAACGCTCATCTCGCGGTACACCGCCTCATTGGTCAGCAATGTATTCAGCTCCCTCACAATCGAGTCCACTTGTGTTCCCACCAGCCGCACCGTACCCGCCGCCACAGCCTCAGGCCGCTCGGTGGTGTCGCGCATCACCAGCACCGGTTTACCCAGCGCCGGTGCTTCCTCCTGGATGCCCCCAGAGTCGGTCAGGATCACGTACGCGCGGGTCATCAGGTACACGAACGGCAGGTAATCCAGTGGCTCGATCAGGTGGATGTTGCGCACATCGCCCAGTAGCCGGTTGACCGGCTCGCGCACGTTGGGGTTGAGGTGCACCGGGTACACCACGTCCAGCTCGGGGAATTGCCGCGCAGTGTGCACCAGCGCCTGGCAAATGCGCTCGAAGCCGCCACCGAAGTTCTCGCGGCGGTGGCCAGTCACCAGCAACAGGCGGCGGTCGGCGGCCAGGTAGCTGAAGTGCCGGGCAAAGCGAGCATTCAGCTCAGGACTTTGCAGCTTCTTTTCCACTTCCAGCAAGGCGTCGATCACGGTGTTGCCCGTGGTGAAAATGTGCATCGGGTCGGTGCCTTCACGCAGCAGGTTCTCGCGCGAGGTGGTGGTTGGGGCAAAGTGCAGCGCGGCCAGGGCGCCGGTGAGACGCCGGTTGCCTTCCTCGGGCCAGGGTGAATACAAGTTGTTGGTGCGCAGCCCGGCTTCTACATGGGCAATGGGGATTTGCTGGTAATAAGCCGCCAGGCTGGTGGCGAAGGTAGTGGCGGTGTCGCCGTGCACCAGCACCACGTCGGGCTTGAAGCCGGCCAGCACGGGCTTGATGCCTTGCAGGATGGCGGTGGTCACGCCAGTCAGGTCCTGGCCGGCCTTCATGATGTTCAGGTCGTAGTCGGGGGTAATGCCGAACAGCTCCAGCACCTGGTCGAGCATTTGCCGATGCTGGCCGGTGACGCACACGCGGGCTTCGAAGCGGCTGTCCTGGGCTAGCTGAAGGGCCAGGGGGGCCATCTTGATGGCTTCTGGGCGGGTACCGAAAACGGTCAGGGTCTTGAGGGGCACGGCGGTGATCCTCTTGCTCGGGTCCTTGAAGCAAAGCGGTTTTCCATTGCTGAAGAAATCTAGCAGGCGGGGGGTGGGACGCCAGTTTGCACCGCAGATGCGTGTCGGCCGGTGGCTGGACGGTTTGCGCGTCAGGTGTTGTTCGGCGGGCACTGTAGGAAAGCGGCAGGGGGCGGGTAGGCAGTGGTTATCGGACCAATGGGCATTTGCTTACAGGCACGGGGCCAAGGCCTTGAGCTGCCAGGGGGGGGGGGCGCTGGCGATGAAATGGCCGTAGTTTGTGGGTGGGCGAAGCTGGCGGTTTTGCTGACTGATTCGGTAACCATTCGCCGGGGGCGGCGGGTGTTTTGCTGTCGGGTTAATCGCTAGGGTTGTTCGCGCAGCCGAAGGAAAACGGCTGCTGATAAATCGCCAACCTAAGGAGTGTTGACCATGCGCAATAACGTTCTGTCGTACCTGCTGCTGCCGCTGTTCGCCAGTTTGTCCTTCTCGCTCAGTGCAGCCCCGGCCAGTGCCACGGCAGTGGCCGAGCCGGTACCGGTGGTGGCCCAGGCGCAGGCCCAGCAGGCGCAGCAGCTGGACCTGAACACGGCGGATGCACTGACCTTGCAGAAGGAGCTGAACGGGATCGGCAAGGCCAAGGCCGAGGCGATCGTCGCCTACCGTGAAGCCAATGGGCCGTTTGCTTCGGTGGATGAGTTGCTGGAGATCAAGGGGATTGGCAATGCGTTGCTGGAGCGTAACCGGGACAAGGTGATGGTGAAGTAAGGGGGAGGGGCCGGGGTTGATGCCCTGGCCCGGCCTTCGAGGGAACCAGCCCACCGTGCTGGCCTTCTAGCGGTCTTGCGCGTCCTTGGCATCGGCCTCGGCATTGCGCTCACGCACCTTGCGCAGTTGTTCTTCGGTCAGCGGCACTTTTTTGGCTGTGTCGCGCAGCAGCATCAACCCGCCGACGATGGAGCCGAGGGCTATGATGAGTATTAGCCAGGCATACCAGGGCATTGTCGTTCTCCTTAAATCGGGCGATGGGCAACGCGTGTATGAAATTTGAGCAGTTACCCGTTCCGTTGGTTCAATTATAGAGGCACAGGCTGTGCCGTAATGCCAGTCAGTCAGGATAAGGCGAGGTGTTTGTGGTGCCTTTGGCATCGCCTATGCGATCGACATCTCAAGGCAATCACCTGCCAGCTTTACTGCTTGATTGACAGGCATTAGCCCGTGCCGGGCCAATTCCGTGACCCGCGGCCCCCAAAGCATGCGCCACTTCGTTTACAATGCGCGCCGTTTTCAACTTGCCAAGAGCTCCTGCCCATGCCCGCCTGCCAGACGCCCCTGATCGTCGCCCTGGATTTCCCTACCCGTGAGGCCGCCCTGAAGCTGGCTGACCAGCTTGACCCTGCGCTTTGCCGGGTAAAGGTGGGTAAAGAGCTGTTCACCAGCAGCGCTTCAGGCATTGTCGAAACCCTGTGCGACAAGGGCTTCGAAGTGTTCCTGGACCTCAAGTTCCACGACATCCCCAACACCACGGCCATGGCGGTAAAGGCCGCTGCCGAGATGGGGGTATGGATGGTCAACGTCCATTGCTCCGGTGGCCTGCGCATGATGGTGGCCTGCCGTGAAGAGCTGGCCAAGCGTAGCGGCCCGCAGCCGTTGCTGATTGGCGTGACCGTGCTGACCAGCATGGAGCGTGAAGACCTGGCCGGCATCGGCCTGGATATCGACCCGCAAGAGCAGGTGCTGCGCCTGGCGGCGTTGGCGCAGAAGGCTGGCATGGACGGCCTGGTGTGCTCGGCGCTGGAGGCCCCGGCGCTGAAGGCCGCGCACCCGTCTCTGCAGCTGGTGACCCCGGGTATTCGCCCGGCGGGCAGCGCGCAGGATGACCAACGCCGTATCCTCACCCCGCGCCAGGCGCTGGATGCTGGTTCGGATTACCTGGTGATTGGCCGGCCGATCAGCCAGGCTGCCGACCCGGCGCAGGCGCTGGCGGCGGTGGTGGCGGAGATTCGTGGGTAATCAGCTGCGGTAATGGAAAAAGGGCCGGCACGAGAGTGCCGGCCCTTTTTTTGTTTTAAACCTTCAACACCAACTTGCCAAAGTTCTCCCCGCTGAACAGCTTCAACAAGGTCTCGGGGAAGGTCTCCAGCCCCTCCACCACATCCTCCTTGCTCTTCACTTGCCCGCTGGCCAGCCAGCCGGCAATCTCCAGCGCGGCCTTGCCGTAGTCCTTGCTGTGGTCCATCACCACAAAACCTTCCATGCGCGCACGGTTCACCAGCAGCGACAGGTAGTTGGCCGGACCTTTCACCGCTTCCTTGTTGTTGTACTGGCTGATCGCGCCGCAAATCACGATGCGCGCCTTGAAGTTGATGCGTGTCAGCACCGCATCGAGGATGTCGCCGCCGACGTTGTCGAAATACACGTCCACGCCTTTGGGGCATTCACGCTTCAGGCCGGCCAGCACATCTTCGGCCTTGTAGTCGATAACCCCGTCGAAGCCCAGTTCGTCCTTCAGGTACTGGCACTTCTTGGCGCCGCCGGCAATGCCGATCACGCGGCAGCCTTTGATCTTGGCAATTTGCCCGACAATGCTGCCCACCGCGCCGGCTGCGCCGGAAATGACCACGGTTTCACCAGCCTTGGGCTGGCCGACCTCCAGCAGGGCGAAATAGGCGGTCATGCCGGTCATGCCCAGCGCCGACAGGTAGCGCGGCAGCGGCGCCAGGTTGGGGTCGATCTTGTGCAGGCCCTGGGGTTCGCCAGTGAAATAGTCCTGCACACCCAGCGCACCGCTAACGTGGTCGCCTGGTTTGAACCCTGGGTGGTTGGAGGCCACCACTTCACCCACGCCCAGTGCGCGCATCACCTGGCCCAGTGCCACGGGCGGGATGTACGACTTGCCTTCGTTCATCCAGCCACGCATGGCCGGGTCCAGCGACAGGTACAGGTTGCGCACCAACACCTGGCCTTCACCGGGTTGTTCGGCGGGTACGGCCTCGAAACTGAAGTCGTCTCGGCGCACGGTGCCGACCGGGCGTTTGGCAAGCAGGAAGCGGCGGTTGGTGTAGGTCATGGCAGGTCCTTGTGGGCAGTGGAAGGGGGAGGCGTCAAATCTACCCTGTTGATGTAGGCAGGTCGTTAACATCACTGACAAGCATGGTAGCCCAACCGGTGGAGTGATGATGCTGCCAGGCCGGGTAGTGGCTGACTATGCTCTGAACCCCACCAAGCACGCTTTGGAGCACGCGATGAGCATGACCTTTTCCGGCCAGGTAGCCCTGGTTACCGGCGCCGCCGCCGGCATCGGCCGGGCAACCGCCCTGGCTTTTGCCCGGGAGGGCCTGAAGGTGGTGGTGGCCGACCTTGACCCGGCCGGTGGCGAGGCCACTGTGGCGCTGATCCACGCTGCGGGCGGGGAGGCGCTGTTCATTGCCTGCGACGTTACTCGTGAGGCCGAGGTGCGCCAACTGCACGAACGCCTGATCGCCGCCTATGGGCGGCTGGACTATGCCTACAACAACGCTGGTATCGAGATAGAGCAGGGCCGCCTGGCCGAGGGCAGCGAGGCGGAGTTCGATGCCATCATGGGCGTCAACGTGAAGGGTGTGTGGCTGTGCATGAAGTACCAGCTGCCGTTGCTGTTGGCCCAGGGCGGTGGGGCCATCGTCAATACCGCTTCGGTGGCGGGCTTGGGCGCGGCGCCGAAGATGAGCATCTACAGCGCTTCCAAGCACGCGGTGATAGGCCTGACCAAGTCGGCGGCCATCGAATACGCCAAGAAGGGCATCCGGGTGAATGCGGTGTGCCCGGCGGTGATCGACACCGATATGTTCCGCCGCGCCTATGAGGCCGACCCGCGCAAGGCCGAGTTTGCCGCTGCCATGCATCCGGTGGGGCGCATTGGCAAGGTCGAGGAAATTGCCAGCGCCGTGCTGTACCTGTGCAGTGATGGCGCAGCGTTTACCACAGGGCATTGCCTGACGGTGGATGGTGGGGCTACGGCGATCTGAACCGGAACCGCGTGGCCTGCGACGCGGGTAACGCCGTTGCTACGGGGGCGTAGGCGCGTGTGGCTATGTCGCATATGGGCAGGATGCGCGCGCCCAAGCCCTTATTGTGCCGGCCTGGGCGTGCGCCCGCCTAGAAGCTGACGCCTACTTTCAGGCCATATTCGTCGCGGGTCTGGTCGTCCGAATCGGTCATCATGAACTGCCCGTCCAGTTCATAATTGTAGCGGCTCATATAAAGCGCGACGAGTATTGGCACGTTGCCTTGCTGATTGAACAGTACGCTAAGTTCGGCAAAGGGGTTGCTGGTATCTTTCAAATCTACATCTTCACTGCTGAGGCCATGTATTTCCAATTGCGCATCGCCATTGATCAACTGGCGCACCCCGGCTTCGAAGCGCAAGGTGGCATTATTGAAACGGTAGTTGTAACCCGCGGCAATCTTGGCGAACGGTGTACGGTTGGTCAGGTCGACGTCATACCGGCGGGTATTGGGTGACAGCCGGTTCCATTTGTAACCGGTACCCAGCAACAGGTCGACGGAGTGGCGTTCGGCCAGGGCCAGGCGCCAGCCCAGGTCGAGGTCGGCCTGGCCGTCCTTGAGCTTCTGGTTCTGCTTTTTCGAGTACATGCCGCTGGCTTCGGCCTGGTAGATAAGCCCGTCCTTTGCCGTCATCTTGTTGCCGTAGTTAATAAATAGCCCGCCTTCTGGCATATCTTCCGTTTCATTGCCACGCCCGTTCAACTCCAATTGGGTATAACTTCCTTGCAAACCAATGGTTAATAGCGGTGCAGTGGAAGTTTCAGCATGCCCCACCGTTGGTAGCGCAACAAACAGCAACGGGGTGACCACAGCAGCAAGGAGGGCTGTTTTCATGGAAAACTCCAGACGGGCTCTACGTGGCCGAAGGGGTGGGCCAGTTACCTATTACGATAGCGGTGTTTTCAATTTGAATAGTGGCCATTTAATATTTTTTCTTGCTCAAACATTGGCGCAGAATTAATGACGCCAAATTTATTTTACAAATAGTAATTGGAATAAACTGATAGAAACTTGCTTCCACTTGATTGGCCGTGGTCCGCTCGGGGGGCGCCGTGCTGAACTAAAATCAATGGCTCGCTGCTGGCGCCTGCCGTGGCTGGCAAAAACCGACCTTGATACAGCTAAAAACGACAAGCCATAGCTATTTGACACCATTCTGACGCCAGGCCCTTGTCCATCGGCTGGCAACGTTGCCACCCTTGGCTTTCGGGATAACCTCGCACGCAGAAGGGGAATCGGCATGGGCGCGAGCAAGCACGGTATGCTGGCCAACCTGGGCATGGCCCGCAAACTCGGCCTGGGCTTTGCCCTGGTGCTGGTGCTAACCCTGGCGGTGGCCGGCATTGGCATTGCCGCGCTGCACAGCGTTAGCCAGCGCTTCGACAGCTTGCGTCAGCTGGCCCAGTTCAATACTGACCTGCTGCGCTTGCGCCAGCACGAGCAGGCATTTGCCCTGCGCTCCGACCTGCAGCAGGCCGAGGCCTTGCGCAGCGGCTTGCAAGGCCTGGTCGAACGCGCCCGTGGCCTGCCGGCGCTGGCGGCGGCGGAAACCGACCTTGCAGCCTATGGCCAGGCGTTCGAGGCCTTTGTCGAGGCGGTGCAGGCCAAGGAGCTGGCGCTGGACATGGCCAGTTGGTCGGTGTCCAGCGTGGCCAACAACCTCGACGTACTGCAGGCCGGCCTGGCTGACGACGGCGTGTATACCCTCAAGCAGTCACAGGGCCAGCAGGGCGGCGCGTTCCTCGAGCAGGCCACGCAGGTGGCGCAGGTGTCGCGGCTGATGCTGCAGGCCATGGACGAAGCGCGGGTACGCCTGGAAAAAAGCCGCAAGGGCGAAGAGGGCGTCAGCCAGGAGCGCATTGCCCAGACCGTCGAAGCTGCCAGCCTGGTCAGCCAGTTGCAGGGCGCTGTCAGCGATGCTGGCTACCAGAGTGTGTTGGGCGAAGTGGCGGGGCACATTGGCAGCTTCTCGGAAAAGCTCAACGAATACACTGACCAGCTAGCACGCGAGCAGGGCTTGAAGGCGCAGTTGCAGGCCAGTGCCGAGCAAGTCACCAGTCGGGTCGACCAGGCTTACCTGGGGCAGGAGCAGGCCCTGCAGGGCGAATTGCAACGCAATGCCGTGGCCATCGGCCTGGCTACCGCATTGGCGCTGCTGGTAGGTGTGCTGGCCGCCTGGCTGATCACCCGCGCCGTGGTCGGGCCGCTCAAGCATGTGATTGCCCGCGCCCAACGTATCGCTGCCGGCGAGCTGAGCTTCGACGCCCAGGCACCGCGCCGGGACGAAGTAGGGCAGTTGATGCAGGCCATGCAGCAGATGGCGGCGGGCCTGTCGGGCATTGTCAGCGGTTTGCAGCAGGGCATCGAGCAACTGGCCGGCAATGCGCAGGCGCTGTCGGCGGTGACCGAGCAGACCAACCGCGAGGTGGGCAGCCAGAAGGAAGAGACCGAGCAGGTGGCTACCGCCATGCAGCAGATGACCGCCACCGTGCACGATGTGGCGCGTAATGCCGAGGAGGCGGCGCAGGCGGCCCAGGCTGCGGATGAGAAGGTTGATTCCGGGCAGCAGGTGGTGCGCCAGAGCATGCAGCGCATCGAGCAACTGGCGTCGGCGGCAGAGACGGCCAGCGCCGGTATCGACAGCCTCAGTGCCGAGATCCACACCATTGGCGACGTGCTGGAAGTGATCAAGAGCGTGGCTGAGCAGACCAACCTGTTGGCGCTGAATGCTGCTATCGAAGCCGCCCGCGCGGGTGAGCAGGGGCGTGGCTTTGCCGTGGTCGCTGACGAGGTGCGTGCGCTGGCGCGGCGTACCCGGCAGTCTACCGAGCAGATCGAGACCTTGGTCGCCAGCCTGCGGGGCAATGCCCAGCAGTCGGTGGCGCAGATTCGCGGCAGTACCGAGCTGGTGCGTTTGGCGGTGGCTGATGCGCTGCAGACCGAAAGCGCGCTGGGCAGCATTGCGGCGGCGGTTTCATTGATCCAGCAGATGAACCAGCAGATTGCCGCGGCGGCCGAGCAGCAGAGTTCGGTGGCAGAAGAGATCAGCCGCAGCGTCACGCAGATCCGTGGTAGTGCCGATCAGGCGGCGTTGGCGATGCAGGACAATGCCCGGTCGAGTATCGAGCTGGCGCAGTTGGGTACTGACCTGAAGGGGATGGTGGGGCATTTCAGGTTGTGATCCAGGCCTGGGGCTTGTGTTGCCTGTGCCCGCGAAGAGGCCGGCACAGGCAACAAATACCTTCAGGCCCTGCGCGGGTTGAGAATCATCAGGGCCAGTACCCCCGCCACAATCCCCCAGAACGCCGAACCAATCGAGAACAAGGTCAGCCCCGAAGCGGTAACCATGAAGGTGATCACCGCAGCCTCGCGCTCACGCGCTTCGCTCATGGCCACGGTCAGCCCGTTCATGATCGAGCCGAACAGCGCCAGCGCCGCAATCGACAGCACCAGTTCTTTTGGCAGCGCCGCAAACAGCGCCGCCAAGGTCGCGCCGAACACCCCGGCAATGCCATAGAAAATCCCGCACCACACAGCCGCGGTATAACGCTTGGCCGGGTCTTCATGGGCATGCGGCCCGGTGCAGATCGCCGCGCTGATCGCCGCCAGGTTGACCCCATGCGAACCAAACGGCGCCAGCAGCAGCGAGGCAAAGCCGGTGGCCGAGATCAGCGGCGAGGCCGGCACCTGGTAGCCGTCGGCGCGCAGCACGGCCACACCCGGCATGTTCTGCGAGGTCATCGCCACCACAAACAGCGGAATGCCAATGCTGATGGTTGCCGCCAGCGAGAAGCTTGGCGTGGTCCACACCGGCGTGGCCACTTCCAGCCGGAAGCCGCTGAAGTCCAGCAGGCCCAGGGCGCCGGACAGCGCCGTACCCACCAATAGCGCGGCCAGCACGCAGTAACGCGGCGACAGGCGTTTGACCAGCAGGTAGCTGAAGAACATGCCCAGTACCAGCAGGGTGCGATGCTGGGCGGCAACGAAGATTTCGCTGCCGATCTTGAACAGGATACCCGCCAGCAGCGCCGAGGCCAGCGAGGCCGGGATGCGCTTGACCAGGCGCTCGAAACTGCCAGTCAGGCCACAGATCAGCACCAGCACGGCACAGGTGATGTAGGCGCCGATCGCTTCGCCATAGCTGACCCCGCCCAGGCTGGTGATCAGCAAGGCGGCGCCGGGGGTGGACCAGGCCACGGTGATCGGTGTGCGGTAACGCAGCGACAGGCCGATGCTGCACACCGCCATGCCGATCGACAACGCCCAGATCCATGAGGAAATCTGCGCGGTGGTCAGCCCGGCTGCCTGGCCGGCCTGGAACATCAGCACCAGCGAGCTGGTATAGCCGGTGAGCATGGCGATGAAGCCGGCGACCACCGCCGACGGGGAGCTGTCTGCCAGGGGCCGCAGGCGTATGGAAGTGGCATCGGTCATGAACAAAATCCTTGTAAAGGTGTAAGCAGTTTTTTCAGACTACAGCGAGCAAGGTTGATCCTTGCCATACAGCGACCATTGCTTTTAGCCGTACAGTCGCCAACTATTGGGTGCAAATGCAGAACTGCTTGGGAGTGGAGGGGGCGATGTACAAGGTCTACGGCGACTACCAGTCGGGCAACTGTTACAAGGTCAAGCTGATGTTGAGCCTGCTGGGCCGGCCATATGAATGGCACCCGGTGGACATCCTCAAGGGCGAGACCGAAACGCCCGAGTTCCTGGCGATGAACCCCAACGGCAAGGTACCGGTGCTGGAGCTGGAAGACGGCAGCTACCTTTGGGAGTCCAATGCCATTCTCAACTACCTGGCCGACGGCAGCGAGTTCCTGCCCACCGAGCCACGCCTGCGCACCCAGGTGCTGCAGTGGCAGTTCTTCGAGCAGTACAGTCATGAGCCCTACATTGCCGTGGCGCGTTTCATCCAGTTCTACCTGGGGTTGCCGGACGAGCGAGTGGAGGAATACCGCAAGCTGCACAAGGGGGGTTACAAGGCACTGAAGGTGATGGAGCGGCAGTTGCAGATGACGCCGTACCTGGTCGGCGAACAGTATTCGATTGCCGATGTGGCGTTGTATGCCTACACCCATGTGGCGCAGCAGGGTGGGTTCGACCTGGCCGACTACCCGGCAGTGAGGGCCTGGCTGGAGCGGGTCAGCAGCCACCCGCGGCATGTGCCGATGGTGGGCTAGTTTATAGCCTGTGCCGGCCTCTTCGCGGGCATGCCCGCTCCCCCCAGCCCTCCCACACACCTCCCCCCTTGGTGGAAACTGTGGGGTGGGA
>NZ_JBKGFP010000036.1:0-3989 GCF_046557535.1 Pseudomonas sp. S1(2024) | reverse complement strand
TTGCCGGTGTTCGCGGGCATGCCCGCTCCCACAGGTATTCCACCATCTTCAGCCCTGTGGTGAACCTACGGGAGCGGGCGTGCCCGCGAAGAGGCGGGCACAGGCCGCCGGCAAACGGTCAGGCCGAAGCGAACCGCTCATCCAGGTAGGCAATGATCGCCTTGGACTCATACATCCAGGTCACCTTGCCCGCTTCTTCAATACGCAGGCACGGCACTTTCACCCGGCCGCCACCTTCCTGCAGGGCCTGGCGGTGTACTGGGTCGTTCTTGGCATCGCGCAGCGCCACCGGCACGTTCAAACGGTGCAGGGTGCGGCGTGTCTTGACGCAGAACGGGCAGGCGTGGAACTGGTACAGCGCCAGGCCCTTGGCCGCTTGCTCGACGCGAGCCTGGGCGGTGGCGTCGCGTTTGCGCTTGGCCGGGCGGCTGATCCAGTCGCCGAACACGATGAGCTGGCCGAGGCCAACCCGCAGGGCTTTGACGATCATGGGCAACTCCTGAAATGAAAAAGCCGACCCGGCAGGGTCGGCTCGGGGTCAGCAGCCAATCACTTGATCAGGCTGAGGAACTCGCTGCGGGTGGCGGCGTTTTCGCGGAACTCACCCAGCATCACCGAGGTGATCATGGTCGAGTTCTGCTTCTCGACACCGCGCATCATCATGCACATGTGCTTGGCTTCGATGACCACGGCAACGCCGGCGGCACCGGTTACCTGCTGCACGGCCTCGGCAACCTGGCGGCTGAGGTTTTCCTGGATCTGCAGGCGGCGAGCGTACATGTCGACGATGCGCGCCACCTTCGACAGGCCCAGTACCTTGCCCTTGGGCAGGTAGGCCACGTGCGCCTTGCCGATGAACGGCAGCATGTGGTGTTCGCACATCGAATACAGCTCGATGTCCCGGACCAGCACCATTTCGCTGTTGTCAGAGCTGAACAGCGCGTTGTTGGTGACTTCTTCCAGTGTTTGCTCATAACCGCGGCAAAGGTACTTCATCGCCTTTGCAGCCCGCTTGGGCGTGTCGAGCAGGCCCTCACGGGAGACGTCCTCGCCAATCTGGCTGAGGATCTCGGTGTAGTTCTGTTCCAGGGACATGGATCTACCTGTGGGAAAAAATCGCAAAAACGAAGGGTACGGCGGTGAGGGCGGCGCTGCAAGCGCGGCGTTACTCGTCGCGGCCTTCGAGCATGGTTCGCTTGAGCATCACATACACCGCGCCGGTGCCGCCGTGGCGGGCGCTGCACGAGGCAAAACCGAGCACCTGCGGGTGCTGGCGCAGCCAGGTGTTGACGTGGCTCTTGATCATCGGGCGCTTGCCGTCCAGGCGCGCGGCCTTGCCGTGGGTAACCCGCACGCAGCGCACTTCCAGTCTGGTGGCCTCGGCGATGAAATCCCACAGGGTTTCGCGGGCCTTTTCCACGGTCATGCCATGCAGGTCGAGGCTGCCCTCGAACGGGATCTGCCCCAGCTTCAGCTTGCGCAGCTGGCCTTCCTGTACGCCATCGCGGCGCCACAGCAACTCGTCTTCGGCGCCAACGTCGATGACGAACTGGTCGGACATGCCGTCGATCACCAGCGCCTTGTCACTGCGCACGGTCGCCGCCTGACGCAGGCCGGCCAGCTTCTGGCGGTCGGCCTTGGGCTTGCCGACTTCGGCGCGGTCGTGCCTGATCGGTTTGACACCGCGCACTTCGGCCTTGAACAGGGAAAAATCGTCGTCTTGCATGATGCCTCCACGTGGGCGGCGTAGTTTACGCGACTGTGGGGCCTTGTGCAGCCTGTGCCCGCGAAAAGGCCGATTCAGGCAATACAACCCCATCAGTCATGCTTCTTCATCAGGTGCGGCGACAGGTTCAGTTCCCGCCCGCGGCGCAGGCGAATGCGGCTGCGCCGCCAGAAGCGCACGCCCAGCCACAGCAGCAGCAAACCGGCCACGGTGAGGATGCCGGCCAGTGGTTTGTTGGCATTGAGCTCCGCCAGGGCAGGGTAGTTGCCCAGCAGGCCGGCAACGCCGGCCATCGCCAACAGCACGCCAAGGGTCGCCAGCATGGCCGACAGGCCGGCCGCCAGGCGGGCACCCCAGTTACGCGGTTCGCGCGGGCGCAGGCGCTTGGCGTCGAAACTGCCTTTGAGCTTCATTCCGCTCTCCTCTTTGGATATCCGGAATTCGACCTGGGGCCGCCCATCGGGTTCCGCCCGGCTGCCGGGCGGTTGTACTCAGCCGCTCAGATCAGGCTGGCGGTGGGGGCCACGCAAGCGAAGTTGTCGGCCATCACGGCCATTTCGCACTGGTGGATCTGCGCGGCCGGGATCACCCTATCCTTGAATGCCAGGTCGCGGGTCGCCGAAGCGTCTTCCACCAGGGTGCAGCGGTAACCATAGTCCTTGGCGCGGCGTACCGTGGTGCTGACGCTGGAGTGGCTCATGAAACCGCAGACGATCAGGTCCAGGTGGCCCAGCGCCTGCAGGGTCTCATGCAGCTGGGTGTTCTTGAATGCATTGGGCATGCGTTTTTCGATGACGATTTCGCCTTCCAGCGGCTCCAGCCCCGGAATGAACTGGCCGGCCGGCCCTTGTGGGTCGAAGCGGCCACCGACAGTGCCCAGGTGGCGAACGTGGATGATCGGACGGCCGCTCTTGCGCGCGGCGTCGAGCAACCTGGCGATGTTGGCCACGGCCTCGTCCATGCCCGACAGCGCCAGGGGCCCGCTGAGGTACTCCTTTTGCGCATCGATGATGATCAGGCTGGCGTGGCTCAGCTTGGCCGGCGGGTAGTCGCGGCCAGTGAGGCGAAACATCGTGGTTGGAACGGACATCAAGGGCTCCTTGGATAGGGCTTTTGTATACCTATTCTCCCCTGCCTTGGCGCCAATGGGAATGGTTGACAACGCAAGCGGCATGGTTACTGGCTTGTGGCTAGCCATTGGGTAAGGCAAAGGAACAAATGTGCGGGTGGGGCTGTTAGACTTTTGTCCGGTCTGAATTAGGAGTACCCCGTGATCACATCCCGCCTGCGCACGCTGCGCGACTACATCCGCTGGGCGGTCAGCCGCTTCCACGAGCACGACCTGTTCTTCGGCCACGGTGCCGACAATGCCTGGGACGAGGCCCGCCTGCTGGTACTGGGGGCGGTGCACCTGCCGTGGGAGGTGGCCGACAGCTATCTGGACTGCATGCTCGAGGACGACGAGCGGGTACGCCTGCAGCACCTGCTCAAGCGCCGTATCGAAGAACGCGTGCCGGCCGCCTACCTGTTGGGCGAAGCCTGGTTCTGCGGCATGTCGTTCATCGTCGACGAGCGCGTGCTGGTGCCGCGTTCGCCGATTGGCGAGCTGATCGAGAAACGCTTCGAGCCGTGGCTGGCGAGCGCGCCGGCGCGCATTCTTGACCTGTGCACCGGTTCTGGCTGCATCGGCATCGTTGCCGCCGACGTGTTCCCCGAGGCCGAGGTAGTGCTGGCCGACCTGTCGTTCGAAGCGCTCGAAGTGGCCAACCAGAACATCGAACGCCACGGCCTGGACGGGCGCGTGTACACCGTGCAGGGCGACGGTTTTGGCGGTTTGCCAGGGCAGCGTTTCGATCTGATCCTGTCCAACCCGCCGTATGTCGATGCCGAAGACTTCGACGACATGCCGGCCGAGTACCACCACGAGCCCGAGTTGGGCCTGGCCTGCGGCAACGATGGCCTGGACCTGGTGCGGCGCATGCTGGCCGAGGCGGCGGACCACCTGACCGACAAGGGCTTGCTGATTGTCGAGGTGGGCAACAGCCAGGTGCATGTCGAGGCGCTATACCCCGAGGTGGACTTTGCCTGGCTGGAGTTCGAGCGCGGTGGGCACGGGGTGTTCATGCTGACCGCCGAGCAGTGCCGCCAGCATCAGGAACTGTTCAAGGCCCGGGTCTGACTTCAGGGCCCATTCGCGGGCTTGCCCGCTCCCACAGGTACAGCGTGGCCCTCAGATTTGGCGAAATTCTTGTGGGAGTGGACA
>NZ_JBKGFP010000035.1:0-22375 GCF_046557535.1 Pseudomonas sp. S1(2024) | reverse complement strand
TCCCCCCCTCCATCCTTCCCTCCCTTTCCTCGTCCCCTTTCTTCGGGACCCCCCCACACCCCCGCGAAGCAGGCGACGCGGTGTCAGCGCGTGGCAATCCAGATCAGCAACCCCGCCTGGAACACCGCAAACGCCACCAGACAGGTAATGGTAAAGCGCAACCCGCTGTCTTCACGCTGGTACTTGGCAACCCGTTCATCCCGCTCACGCAGTTGCCCTACCTTCTCCTGCAACTGCTGGTCAGCCTGCTGCAGCAGGCCGGCAGCATCCAGTATCCCCACTCGCTGCAAGCGCTCGCTGTTCCACGCCCCCTTGAGCTCGCCCACCGTCATTTCCACGGTACGGCCCTTCAGATGCTGGCTGTCCTCGTACTCCACCTCGATACCCATCCCGCGCAGGCAGTGGTCACGACGCAGGCGTGAGTCTTCGTTCAGCGCATCCTTGCTCGGCAGCGCCATGCCCTCGATCCGGTAGTGCGACCACTTGCGCTGCAGCCATTGCGCGGCCTGGGCCAGCAGGAAGCGGCCGATGCCACGGTTCAGCGGCTCCAGTTGCAGGCCATGTTCATTGCCAATGCGCACCAGGCGCGCGGAGTGGTCGACGCGAATGTCCAGGCGGTTCTGTTCCTTGTGCACCTTCTGCCCGGGCAGCTGGATTTCCATGCGCAGCAGGCTGTGGGCCTTGTCGTGGCGTTCGGCATAGCCGAACTGCACGAAGCGCAGGGGCCGCGCGCCGGTGTTGCGGTCGGTGGGCAGGGCGGCCAGGCGCAACAGCTGGAAGTGTTCGGCGGCCAGCTCGGCCCAGGGCAGGGCAGGGCTTTCCTCGGGCTCTTCGGCTGGCTCTACGGCGGCGGGGGCGGTTGTCATCAGGGCTTGTCCTTGGGTACGGGCATGCGGCAGGGGCTGCTGCACAGCCCATCGCCGGCAAGCCAGCTCCCACAGGGACCGCAGGGCATTCAGGCCTATTGTGTTCCTGTGGGAGCTGGCTTGCCGGCGATGGGGCGCGCCAGCGGCCCCAAAGTTCCGCTAATACTGAAATATCGGCCGTACCGGCCAAGACCTGAGGGTCAGGCAGAAGGCAAATGCTGGATAAACGTCACAATCTGCTCGCCAAGCTCCCTTGCCAGCGGCAGTTCTGGGTTGAGGTAGCTGTCGCGCTGTTGGCTCATTGCCTTGGGGCTGATGCGCAGCATGTGGTTCATGCCATCGATCAGCACCAGTTGTGCATCCGGCTTGGCCGCCTTCAGTCGTTCGGCGTCGATCACGCCCACCTGCACGTCGTTGCGCCCCTGCACGATCAGCGCGGGCATGGGCAGGCGGGCGAAGGCCGCCGCCGGGTTTTGCTGGAACAGCGAAATCAGGTAGGGCTGCACGCTAGGGCGGAACACCTGACGCAGCGGCGCTGGTACCTCCAGGCTGGTCTGCCCGGCCTGCAGGCGGTCGAGCAGGGCGCTACCGCCGGCCAGTTGTGCCGGTGGCAGGCGCTGTGCCAGCTGTTCGCGCAGCACGTCGGCCAGCGGTCGGCCGCTGCCAGCCAGTGTAATCACCGCGCTGGCGCCGGCCTGCTCGGCGGCCAGGCTGGCGATCAGCGCGCCTTCGCTGTGGCCGATCAGGATCAACGGGCCGAAGCGCGGGTCGGCCTTGAGCTTGCGGCTCCAGGCGACCACGTCGGCCACGTAGCGCTCCACGCTCAGGTCACGCTCGTCGGGCGTGGCCGGTTGGCTGGCGGCCACCCCGCGCTTGTCGTAGCGCACGCTGGCGATGTGTTCGTTGGCCAGCAGCAGAGCCAGGCGCTTGAGGTTGTCGACCCGGCCTGACGCCGGGTTGTTGCCGTCACGGTCGGTGGGGCCGGAGCCGGCGATGATCAGCACCACCGGTGGCGGGGTTGGCTGTTGCGGCAGCAGCAGGCTGCCGTGCAGCACGCCCTGGCCGGTATCGAGGTCGATCGGGCGTTGCAGCACGGTGGGGGTGGCGGCCTGGGCCAGGCCGGTGCACAGCAGGAAGAAGAGGGCGACGAGGCGCGACATCATTCGGTACTACATGGGGAGATGAGGGTTTGACCCAGTGTTTGCGGGAAGGTTCTTGGGCCTTGCCTGGCAGGTTCGGCCTCTTCGCGGGCTCGCCCGCTCCCACAGGTTTACCACAGGCCTGAGTCGTGTGGGGTACCTGTGGGAGCGGGCGAGCCCGCGAAGAGGCCAGCACAGGCGATCAATCCATCTGTATACTGCCGCTTTCGTTCACTTCAGGCAGATCTCGCGGAGCGTCCATGTCCGGCAATACCTACGGCAAGCTGTTCACTGTCACCACCGCTGGCGAGAGCCATGGCCCGGCGTTGGTCGCCATTGTCGATGGATGCCCACCGGGCCTGGAGATTTCTCTCGACGACCTGCAGCACGACCTTGACCGGCGCAAGCCCGGCACCAGCCGGCACACCACCCAGCGCCAGGAGGCCGACGAGGTGGAAATCCTCTCCGGCGTATTCGAAGGCCGCACCACCGGTTGCTCGATCGGCCTGCTGATCCGCAACACCGACCAGAAGTCCAAGGACTACTCGGCGATCAAGGACCTGTTCCGCCCGGCCCACGCCGACTACACCTACCACCACAAGTACGGCGTTCGCGACTACCGCGGCGGTGGCCGCAGCTCGGCGCGCGAAACCGCCATGCGCGTGGCCGCCGGTGCCATCGCCAAGAAATACCTGGCCACCCAGGGCATCACCGTGCGCGGCTACATGAGCCAGCTGGGCCCGATCGAAATCCCGTTCAAGACCTGGGAGTCGGTGGAGCAGAACGCCTTCTTCAGCCCTGACCCGAGCAAAGTGCCGGAGCTGGAGGCCTACATGGACCAACTGCGCCGTGACCAGGACTCGGTGGGTGCCAAGATTACCGTGGTCGCCGAAGGCGTGATGCCGGGCCTGGGCGAGCCTATCTTCGACCGCCTCGATGCCGAACTGGCCCACGCGCTGATGAGCATCAACGCGGTCAAGGGCGTGGAAATCGGCGCCGGCTTCGCCAGCGTGGCCCAGCGCGGCACCGAGCACCGTGACGAACTGACCCCGGAAGGCTTCCTCAGCAACAACGCTGGCGGCATCCTCGGCGGTATTTCCTCGGGCCAGCCGATCGTTGCCCACCTGGCGCTGAAGCCGACCTCCAGCATCACCACCCCGGGCCGCTCCATCGACATCGACGGCAACCCGGTGGACGTCATCACCAAAGGCCGCCACGACCCGTGCGTGGGCATCCGCGCCACGCCGATCGCCGAGGCGATGATGGCCATCGTGCTGATGGACCACCTGCTGCGCCACCGCGCGCAGAATGCCGATGTGAAGGTGAATACCCCGGTGCTGGGCCAGCTCTGATTCGCTTGCACTGGCCCTATCGCCGGCAACCCCATAGGCCACCCCATGCAACCAATCCCCTACTGGCGCCTGTCCAGCTTCTACCTGTTCTACTTCGCCCTGCTCGGCTCCACCGCCCCGTTCCTGGCGCTGTACTTCGACCACCTGGGCTTCTCTCCGGCACGCATCGGCGAGCTGGTGGCCATACCCATGCTCATGCGCTGCATCGCCCCCAACCTGTGGGGCTGGCTGGGTGATCGCACCGGCCAGCGCCTGCTGATCGTGCGCCTGGGCGCATTGTCGACCCTGGCCACCTTCGCCCTGATCTTCCTTGGCAAAAGCTACGCCTGGCTGGCGCTGGTCATGGCCCTGCACGCATTCTTCTGGCATGCGGTGCTGCCGCAGTTCGAGGTCATCACCCTGGCCCACCTGCACGGGCAAACCGCGCGCTACAGCCAGGTGCGCCTGTGGGGCTCGATCGGCTTCATCCTCACCGTGGTCGGCCTGGGCCGGCTGTTCGAGTGGCTGAGCCTGGACATCTATCCGGTGGCGCTGGTCACGATCATGGCTGGCATCGTCGCCGCCAGCCTGTGGGTGCCCAATGCCCAGCCGGTGGAGCAGGGCGAGCGCAGCGGCGCGGGCGGTTTCCTGCAGCAGCTGCGGGCGCCCGGGGTGGTCGCGTTCTACGCCTGCGTGGCACTGATGCAACTCAGCCACGGGCCGTACTACACCTTCCTCACCCTGCACCTGGAGCATCTGGGTTATGCCAGGGGGGCCATCGGTTTGCTGTGGGCACTGGGGGTTGTGGCTGAAGTACTGGTGTTCATGGCCATGAGCCGTATCTTCGCGCGGTTTTCGGTGCAGCGGGTGCTGCTGGCCAGCTTCGTGCTGGCGGCGCTGCGCTGGCTGCTGCTGGGCAACCTGGCCGGCGAGCCGGCGGTGCTGGTGTTTGCCCAGGTGTTGCACGCGGCCACCTTCGGCTGCTTCCATGCCGCCAGCATCGCTTTCGTGCAGGCCAGCTTCGGCGCCCGCCAGCAGGGCCAGGGCCAGGCGCTGTATGCGGCGCTGTCGGGCACTGGCGGTGCGCTGGGGGCATTGTATTCGGGTTACAGCTGGAAACTGCTGGGGCCCACCTTCACCTTTGGTATGGCCAGTGCCGCAGCCTTGGCTGCAGCCGTTATCATTGCCCTTTGTTCGCAACCGACCAGGACCCGCCCCTGATGAGCATTCTCAGCGTTTTCCACCCCTCCAGCCCGGAACTGCCGAACAAGGTGTTGACCCACCACGACGATATCGTTGCCACTCTGGCCGAGCAGGGCGTGCGCTTTGCCCATGCCGAGCTTGGCCTGCGTGTGCGCCCTGGCACCGCCCAGGAGGAGGTACTGGAGGCCTGTCGCGAGCACCTTGACCAGTTGATGACGGCGCATGGCAGCAAGGCTTTCGTGTTACTCAACCGTGAGGGTGAGGCCCCTGCGCAGGTGGACGTTCGCGATGAGCATGTGCATGACGCCGATGAGGTGTTTGCCGTGGTCGGCGGGCGGGCTCAGGTTGGCCTGCGTGCGGGGGATTGGGTGTATTCGGTGCTGTGCGAGAAGGGCGACCAGCTGGTGCTGCCGGCGGGGACTCGGCGCTGGGTCGAGCTGGGCGATACACCGTTTTGCCTGGCGTTGCGGTTGTACAGCAGCGAGGAAGGGATGCAGCCGAGATTTACCGGGGATGTGACTGCGCGGGCGTTTCTGGGCATTGATGAGTTGTGATGGCTTTGCCGGCCTCTTCGCGGGCTCGCCCGCTCCCACAGGTATATCGCCGAGCCTGAGGGCCGCGCTATGCCTGTGGGAGCGGGCGAGCCCGCGAAGAGGCCAGATAATCCAACACAAAACTCAGCGATAAGTCGGCAAAGCAAACCGCTGCTGGCTCTGCAGCATCGAAATCACCGGCAGTTCACTGGCCTGCTCGGCCAAATCGCGGCGAATCGCACTGATCGCCCAGGACAGCTGCTCGGCACTGTGCAATTGCGCGTAGGTCAGCACGCGGCGGGTGACCTTGCCATCAGATGCGCGCAGGGTCAGCAGCACACCGCCGTCTGGGCGGGCCTGGGTATTAACCTGGTAGGCAGAAAATACCGAAACGAACTTTTCCTGGATGAGGTCCATATCAACTCCTGGCTGTTGCGTGGCAGACGTGAGTTGATGGTTGCAGTGACCGTGCCAGGAAGCTTTTTCTGAAAAAATCCTTAAATTTCAGTCAGTTATTTGTTTTTTGCCGAAGCGCTATCGTGCAGCCTGCATGGTCGTGCATTTTGCACAGTGCATATTGCACGACCCGTGGCCAGCTATCGCCCCGATAGAATCTGAACCTTTGACCCGGCAGCCTTGCCTGACAAAGACTTGGGCAACGATTTCTGCCAGGAGGTTCCAAATGTCCAGCCAACCCACGCCCACCACCATGACCGACGACGAGACTGCCGCCTTTGCCGAGCAGGTGTTCGAACGTGCCCGCCAGGGCGATGCCGAGATGCTCGGGCGCCTGCTGGCCAGCGGCCTGCCGGCCAACCTGCGCAACCACAAGGGCGATACCCTGCTGATGCTGGCCAGCTACCACGGCCACCACGACGCAGTGCGTGTGCTGCTGGCGCATGGCGCCGACCCGCTGATTGCCAACGATAACGGCCAACTGCCCATCGCCGGCGCTGCGTTCAAGGGGGACCTGGCCATGATTCGCCTGTTGCTGGAGCACGGCGTACCGGTGGACGCCGCCGCGCAGGATGGCCGCACCGCACTGATGCTGGCAGCCATGTTCAACCGCAGCGAAATCCTCGAGTACCTGCTGGCCCAGGGTGCCGACCCGGCCCGTCAGGATGCCCGTGGTACCACCGCACTGATGGCAGCGCAAACCATGGGGGCCGTTGACGCCGCAGCGCGCCTGCAAGTGCTGGCCGGCTAACCGCAAGGGGGCATTTGCGGCTATCCTTGGCGACTTTTCACCCGTCGCAGGCCCCCTTTCATGAAAACTCAGTTGCTCGAATTCATCAGCCTCATTGGCGCTGGCTGCATGCGCGAGGAAGACATCGAGCGCATCGCCGACGAGGCCGCCCAGGCCTACGCCGACCCCGCCGCCTTCCTGGCCGCCAACCCCGACATCAACTACGACGACAGCTTCCCCATTCCGCTGGGCGAATGGGTGGTGCTGGGCAGCCTGCCGGACACCGTGGTGTTCCAGGCCGACAGCTACCAGGACCTGTTCCAGCAGATCAGCGATTCGTTCGACCAGAGCGTGCCGTTCACCCTCAAGCCCAAACAACTGGCCCGCACCGAGCCGCTGACCGCGCTCAATCGCATTCAGGTGCAGATGGGGGCGCTGAACAAGGAGGCGGGTGGGTATGTGCTGCTCAACTTCAGCCAGTTGCTGGATGACGAGCTGCAGATGGTGATGGTAGGGCAGAACGACCTGGCGCGGGTGCTGGAGCTGGGGGCTGAGGTGGGGATCAAGGTCGAGCCGGCCCTGGAGGCCCTGAAGGTCGCCGTGCACATCTGATTTCAGCGTTTGCTTCTTCGCGGGCATGCCCGCTCCCACAGGATAATCACTGGGCCCGAGGGCAGTGGAGTCCTGTGGGAGCGGGCAAGCCCGCGAAGAGGCCGGTTCAGGCAACCTGAATAATCATCCCAATGCGGTATCGAGGAACATCATTACCGCAAACCCACCCATCAACCCCAGGGTCGCCGCCGTCTGGTGCCCATTGCGGTGGGTTTCGGGAATCACCTCGTGGCTCACCACGAAGATCATCGCCCCCGCCGCCAGCCCCATGCTGACCGGGTAGGCCAAGGCAAAGCCGGTCGAAATCCCCAGGCCGATCACCGCACCCAGCGGCTCCATCAGCCCCGACCCGATCGCCACCAGCGCGGCTTTCAGGTTCGACAACCCGGTAGCGCGCAAGGCCAGCGCCACGGCCAACCCCTCGGGGATGTCCTGAATGGCGATGGCGCTGGTCAGCGGCAGGCCGATGTTCATGTCGCCATTGGCAAAGCTCACGCCAATGGCCATGCCCTCAGGCAGGTTGTGCAGGGTAATCGCCAGCACGAACAACCACACCCGGCTGATGCGCTCGGCCTCCGGGCCGCACGGGCCGGTGCTTTCGTGTTCATGCGGGGTGAAGCGGTCCAGGCCCAGCATCAGCAGCACGCCCAGGCCCATGCCCAGCACCACGGTAAAGGCCGCGGCCGGGCCGTTGCCGGTAATTTCGCGGGCGGCATCCAGGCCCGGCAGAATCAGCGAAAACGAACTGGCCGCCAGCATCATGCCGGCGGCAAAACCCAGCATCACATCCTGGGTGCGGGCCCTGACATCGCGCAGCACCACTGCCAGCACTGCGCCCAGCGCCGTGGCACCAAAACCGGACAACCCGCCCAGCATGGCCAGGTGCAGGTTGTCGGCATGGTCGCCATTCACTGCGTTCCACAGGCTGGCGGCCAGCAGTAGCAACACCGCCAGCAGGCTCAACCCCAGGCCGGCGCTGAGCCACGGGGTGTTCACGGCCTGCTGGCGCCAGGCGTTCAGCAGCGAGGTCGGGGCGGCGCTTTGAGTGTGGGCGGGGGGCATGTGAACCTCGAATCAGTGAATAACGGCAGTCTACTCAGGGACCTGCGGCAATCGCCAAGGATTCCCTTCTATCGCCTTGATAGCTGACTATGCTGTGCAGCAAAGCCTTTGACAGGAGTTTTGGCATGGGGTCGACGTTCAACAGCCTGGTCGGGCTGATCATCCTGGCCCTGGATATCTGGGCCATCCTGAATGTGATCAAGAGTGGCAGCGAAGTGGGCATCAAGGTGTTGTGGATCCTGCTCATCGCCTTGCTGCCGGTGGTGGGCCTGGTGATCTGGGCGATCGCCGGGCCGCGGGGGAATGTGCGGATCTGAATGCCTGTACTGGCCCTATCGCCGGCAAGCCAGCTCCCACAGGTACTTCACAATGCCAGGGCTTGTGGTGATCCTGTGGGAGCTGGCTTGCCGGCGATAGGGCCGGAACAGACAAAACCCGCAACACCCCCGTGACAAAATTTTCACATTGGTTTAAACAGAATCCGCACCCGCACAATGCTGCGTTGGTATACACCTGCGCCATCTCCGCAAACCCGCAATCCTAGGACTTTCCCATTCATGGCTAACCCGGACGCCTTGAAGCAACGGGGCGCGCGAGCGTCGTTCTCGCCCACCCTGAAAACCCACCTGGCCTACACGCTGCTCAGCGGCCTGGTGATCATGCTGATGCTCAGCCTCGTGCGCCTGGCGCTGCTGGTCTACAACAGCGACATGATCGGCGATACCCCCAGCGCGACCGTCGCAGAAGGCTTTCTCAATGGCTTGCGCTTCGACCTGCGGGTAGTGGTGTACATCAGCATTCCGCTGCTGCTGGCCATCCTCAGCCCCTGGGCCATGGCCCGGCGTGGCCTGTTCCGTTTCTGGCTGACCATCACCTCGAGCGTGGTGATGTTCCTCGGCCTGATGGAAATGGACTTCTATCGCGAGTTCCACCAGCGCCTCAACGGTTTGGTGTTCCAGTACATCAAGGAAGACCCGAAGACCGTGCTGAGCATGCTCTGGTACGGCTTCCCGGTGGTGCGCTACCTGCTGGCCTGGCTGTTCGGCACCTGGCTGCTGAGCCTGCTGTTCAAGGGCATCGACCGCATGACCCGTGGCAACGGTGCCGGCGAGGTCACCCTGCAGCGCCGTGCAGCGCCGTGGTACAACCGCCTGGCGGTGTTCATGGTGATCCTGCTGGTGGCCGTGGTCGCCGCCCGTGGCACCCTGCGCCAGGGCCCGCCGATGCGCTGGGGTGATGCCTTCACCACCGATTCCAACTTCGTCAACCAGCTGGGCCTGAACGGCACCCTGACCCTGATCGATGCTGCCAAGAGCCGCTTCGGCGAAGACCGCGCCAACATCTGGAAGCCGGTGCTGGAGCAGGACGTGGCCACGCAGAGCGTGCGCGAGCAGCTGCTGACCGCCCACGACACCCTGGTCGATGCCGACGAGGCTGCCATCCGCCGCGACTTCGTGCCGCCGGCCGAGCGCACCCTGCCGATCAAGAACGTGGTGGTGATCCTGATGGAAAGCTTCGCCGGCCACTCGGTGGGCGCGCTGGGCAGCCCCAACAACATCACCCCGTACTTCGACAAGCTGGCCAAAGAGGGCCTGCTGTTCGACCGCTTCTTCTCCAACGGCACCCATACCCACCAGGGCATGTTCGCCACCATGGCCTGCTTCCCCAACCTGCCAGGCTTCGAGTACCTGATGCAGACCCCGGAAGGCGGCCACAAGCTCTCCGGCCTGCCAGCCTTGCTCAGCGCCCGCGATTATGACGACGTTTACGTCTACAACGGCGACTTTGCCTGGGACAACCAGTCCGGGTTCTTCGGCAACCAGGGCATGACCACCTTCATTGGCCGTAACGACTTCGTCAACCCGGTGTTCTCCGACCCGACCTGGGGCGTGTCCGACCAGGACATGTTCGACCGCGGCGCCGAAGAGCTGGCCAAGCACGATGGCAAGAAGCCGATCTACGCGCTGCTGCAGACCCTGTCCAACCACACCCCGTACGCACTGCCCAAAGACCTGCCGGTAGAGCCGGTAACCGGCCAGGGCCGCCTGGACGAGCACCTCACTGCCATGCGCTATTCGGACTGGGCGCTGGGGCAGTTCTTCGAGAAGGCGCGCAAGGAGCCGTACTTCAAGGAAACCCTGTTCGTCATCGTTGGCGACCATGGCTTTGGCAACCACCAGCAGGTCACCGAGCTGGACCTGGGCCGCTTCAACGTGCCGCTGCTGCTGATTGCCCCGGGCATCCAGGAGAAGTTCGGTGCGGTCAACCACACCGTGGGTACCCAGGTAGACATCGTGCCGACCATCATGGGCCGCCTGGGCGGCCAGGCCCGTCATCAGTGCTGGGGCCGCGACCTGCTCAACCTGCCTGAGGGCGACCAGGGCGTGGGCATGATCAAGCCATCGGGTAGCGAGCAGATCGTCGGCCTGGTACAGGGCGACCGTATCCTGATCGAGTCCAAGGACATGACCCCGCGCATGTACCGCTACCAGCTGGGCAGCGAGTTCAAGGCCGAGCTGATCGAAAGCCCGGACCAGCCGGAAATGCTGAAGAAGCTGGAAGCGTATATCCAGACTGCGACCAAGAGCTTGCTGGATAACACTGCCGGTGTAGTGCACGGCACGCCGAAGTAGGTCGGGGCCTTTTCACGGCCCATTCGCGGACACACCCGCTCCCACAGGTACAGCACAGGTTTCGGACCTTGTGTTGGCCTGTGGGAGCGGGCGTGCCCGCGAATAGGCCCAACACAAATCCCTCCGACTGAACATTCTCCCCACCTCAAGGTCACTTGTTTCAGGCATCACACACCTTGGTGTTCGTTGACTGAGAGGGTTCGTTCAATGAAAGAGTGGGAAGTCATCTTTGCCGACCAGAAAGGCGTGCTCACCACCCTGACGCTGCGCGGCGACCAGTGCCCCAGCGAAGAGGACGCCGCGCGGGCCATCCGTTCGCACCTGTTCCCGGTGATGGACGAGCTGGACCTCAACGACTTCCAGGACCGCACCATTTCCCCCACCGCACGCTGGCTGAAGGAGCAGAGTGGCGTGACCATCACCAGCATCCACGAAACGCCCTGAACCACACGTTTGCGTGGTGCCCTGGCAGGCACTACGCTGCATGAAGGTGCCGGCCTATTCTGCGGGTCGGCACCGCATCCCTTCGCGTCTTGCATCAGCTCGAACTGCCCGGCCGCTGCCGGCAGGTGCGTAGTGCACGGAAAGTCTATCCATCGCATTATTCAGGAGGACGTTTCATGAGCAGCCAGAACGACGATATCAGCAGCAACGTCCTGCGCCAGATGAAGGCAGGCGGTTTCGACTTCACCCAGATCCACCCCATCGAGTTCTACGCCATATTCCCCGACGAAGCAGGGGCCCGCCGTGCGGCCGGGCAGTTTCGCGGTGAATCGCTGAATGCCCAGGTCAAGGAACTGGGCGACGGTGCATGGCATCTGGAACTGAGCAAGGTCATGTATGCCACCCATGGCGGGATTGGCGACTTTGAAGAGGCCTTCGAGCAGCTGGTGACACCTTATGGCGGTGAGGTGGAAGGGTGGGGGGTCAAGCAGGAGCGGCCCATAGCCTGAGAGTTTTGTGTTGCCTTCTTCGCGGGCTTGCCCGCTCCCACAGGTATCCCACGGCCTTCAAGCCTGTGGTGATCCTGTGGGAGCGGGCAAGCCCGCGAAGAAGCACACACGGCCCTCAAGGCCTGCGCCCAGCCATATGCCTCAAATACGCCAGCAAGTCTTCCAGCTCCGTTTCACTCAACACATTCTCTGCAAACCCTGGCATCTTTGCCTGCGGCCACTGCCGCAGGCTCTGTGGGTCACGAATCAGCTGGCGTAGATATTCCGGCCGAAAGTACTCGGTCGGGTTATGCGGCACATTCAGGTCCGGCCCCACCTGTGCATCTCCCGCGCCGTTCAGCCGGTGACACGCCAGGCAGTTCTGCTGGAACAAGGCAAAGCCCCGGCGCACCGGGCTGTCGGCCGGCAACTTCGGGTCGGGCAGCAGCGCCGGAAAACGCGCTTCGACGGAGGCCTGCTTGCGAATCGTGGAAATCTGGAACGGCCACTGCTCCGGGCGGATACCGCTGGCCTGCGGTGCAGTCCACACCAGGTAGAACGGTCCCGCACTCGGCTTGCCTTGGCCCAGTGGTGGCCATGGCCGGTCAGGTTCCTCCACCGCCAGCCAGGCCTGTGCCGGCCCCTGCTGCAACAGTGGCGCCGCGGGCATTTCGGCGGCAAAACCGTCCAGCGCAACTGCCTGCAGGTGGTCGCTGGCGCTCACGCCGTCCAGCAGCGCGGCCAGCGGCACAGCCCGATAACGCATGGGCTGCTTGTAGGAAACGTCCTGGTCGATGCTGATGTCCCGGGCCTGCGGGTGGTCGAGCAGTTCTTCACTGCTCCATTGGCGCGTCGTGGCGCCCAGTTCAAGGTGCAGTTGCGCCGCCGACAGCGGCAGGCTCAGGAGCAACACTAACAGTGCAAGGCAGTGGCGCATGGGTAATCTCCGACCATCAAGGCCAGCAGGTTACCTGTGCGTTGCCTGTTGGCGCCACAGCGGCAGTCAGCCGAACAAACGTGTAAGGTTCGGCAGGATCAGCAGCAAAGTCGTGGCGAAGAGAATGAGCCCAGCTTGGCGAATTTTCGATTGTCTGAACATGGCGGACCGCCTTCTTGTTGTTATTCCTGAATACCCGTTGGCTTCCCTGTCGCGCTTCGGGTCGATCGCAGTGGCGTTGCGTGACGCCTGAACTGCCTGCCTCTTGAAAGTGGATATACAACCAACAGTAGGGTGTGCGTCATCCATGTTTGAGAACCCTTTGTTCTAATGTTGTCGGTCATTAATTTCTTCGGGCTATGAGGCCAAGTGCCAGCCGGCTGGCATGCTCTCGCTAGACGGTGGCGCAAGTGCCAGCAGGGCACCGATGAAATGTGACCGTTCGTCAGTGCGGCCTACTTGCTTGTACGTGCCTTTCGCGTCAGTCTCTACAGCAGATTCCCACCCATGTCGTTCAGGACTATCCCTATGTCGTTACGCATCTGCATCCTTGAAACCGATGTCCTGCGACCGGAGTTGACCGCGCAGTACCAGGGCTACGGCAGGATGTTCGAGCAGCTCTTCTCGCGTCAGCCGATCGCCGCCGAATTTCGTGTGTACAACGTGATGAACGGCGATTACCCCGCCGACAACGAAGTGTTCGATGCCTATCTGGTGACGGGCAGCAAGGCCGACTCGTTTGGTACCGACCCGTGGATCCAGACCCTCAAGGCCTACCTGCTGAAGCTGTACGAGCGTGGCGAGAAGTTGCTGGGTGTATGTTTCGGCCACCAGTTGCTGGCGTTGACCCTGGGTGGCAAGGCCGAGCGTGCCGAGCAGGGCTGGGGCGTGGGTATCCACCGCTATTCGCTGGCGGCCCATGCGCCGTGGATGGACCCGGAGGTGTCGGAGCTGACCTTGCTGATCAGCCACCAGGACCAGGTGACCGAGCTGCCGGAAGGCGCCACGGTGATCGCCTCCAGCGATTTCTGCCCGAACGCTGCGTACCACATTCGTGACCAGGTGCTGTGCTTCCAGGGGCACCCCGAGTTCGTCCACGACTACTCCCGCGCGCTGCTCGATGCGCGCCAGGAGTATCTGGGTGATGAGGTGTACCACAAGGCCGTGGCCAGCCTGGCCACCGAGCACCAGGGCGACCTGGTGGGGGAGTGGATGTTGCGGTTTATCCAGCAGCCGGTGAGCAAAGATACCGCAGCGTGATGGCTGGGGGCTGCTGTGCAGCCCAATCGCCGGCAAGCCAGCTCCCACAGGGTCATCACAGGCCTGAGACTTGTGCGGCCCTTGTGGGAGCTGGCTTGCCGGCGAAAGGGCCGCACAGCGGCCCCGACAATCTCAGAGCCAGCCAGACTTCTTGAAGCTGGCATACAACGCGGTACAGCCCAACCCGATTACCCCCAGTACCCCGAAGTACCCATAGTGCCACCCCAACTCCGGCATGTTCTGGAAGTTCATCCCGTAAACCCCGGCAATTGCCGTGGGGAACGCCAGGATCGCCGCCCAGGCTGCAAACTTGCGCTGCACGATGCTCTGCCGTGACGACTCCAGCAGCATGCCGATCTCGATGGTCTGGCTGGCGATGTCACGGATACCGGCCAGGTCTTCCATCTGCCGCGTCACGTGGATTTGCACGTCACGGAAGTACGGGCGCATGTTCTTGTCGATGAACGGGAAGCTCAAGCGCTGCAGTTCCTCGCTCACTTCCACCATCGGTGCCACGTAGCGGCGCAGGCGCAGGATGTCGCGGCGCAGGCTGTGCAAGCGGCGGATATCGTCTTCTTGCAGCGAACCGCCAAGCACGCTCTGCTCCAGCTCTTCGATCTCGCCATGAATGGCCTCGCTGACCGGCTGGTAGTTCTCGGTGACGAAGTCGAGCAGGGCGTACAGCACGAAGTCTTCGCCGTGCTCCAGCAGCAACGGCCGCGCCTCGCAGCGTTGGCGCACCAGGGCATAGGATTTGGAGTGGCCGTTGCGGCAGGTGATGATGTAGCCGTTGCCGGCGAAGATGTGGGTTTCGATGAACTCCAGCTTGCCTTCGTGGCGCACCGGCGAATAGGTGACGATGAACAGGGCGTCGCCGAAAGTTTCCAGCTTGGGCCGGCTGTGCTTTTCCAGGGCGTCTTCGATGGCCAGTTCGTGCAAATTGAACTGGCATTGCAGGTTGGCCAGCTCCTCAGCGTTGGGCTCTTCCAGGCCGATCCACACAAAGTGCCCCGGCTTGCGGGCCCACTCACTGCCTTCATCAATGCTGATGTTGGTCACTTTTCTGCCGGCGCTGTACACCGCCGATGCCACGACTCGACCCATGGTTGTTCGCTTATTCCGGTTGGACACGGGTTACAGCTTGGGCTGTAGTGGGCTCAAGAGCAACCTAGCTCTTGGCCAGTTCCCCTTCCATGCGGTCAATGCATTGCTGCATCTGCCCGCGGCACTGTTCGATCAGCGCCGGCAGGTCCTGCAGGGTCATGCCCGCCGTGGCGATCGGTGGCAGCGAGCGCACGATCACCGTGCGCTGGCGCCAGCTGTTCAGGCTGAGGCGCCCGGCATAGCGGCTGACGCATACCGGCACGATCGGCACGCCGGCCTCGATGGCCATGTGAAACGCGCCCTTCTTGAAGGCCAGCAGGTGCTCGCCGGGATTGCGCGTGCCTTCGGGGAAAATCCAGATCGAGGTGTCGTCCTGCAGTACCCGGGTGGTCTTCTGCATGGCCTTGCGTGCCTGGTAGGCATTCTTGCGGTCGACCAGCACGTTGCCACCCAGCCAGAACAGCTGGCCGAACAGCGGGATCCAGCCCAGGCTTTTCTTGCCGATGGCGACGGTGCGCTGCGGCACCACCTGGCCCAGCACGAACAGGTCGAAGTTGGACTGGTGGTTGGCGACGATCACGCAGCCTGGCGGCTGGTCCCACAGCGGGCCGACTTCGGCCTTGACCCTGATGCGCATCAGCCAGGTGGCCGGCAGGCTGTAGAGGCGGGCGAACACGCGGCTGTTGTCGGGGTTGAAGGGGCGGCACAGGCCAATGACCAGGCCCAGGGCCCCAACCACAAGGAAATGCAGCGCCAGCAGGAACATGCGCAATGAATAAAGCATGGTACGACTCACACCAGACAGTCGCCGGGCAGTGTACGGATGTGCACTGGTCGGGGCAAACCCTGGTGCAAGCCTGTTGCAGCCTCTTCGCGGGCTTGCCCGCACACAGGTACTGCGTTGCCCTCGGCTCTGGCGCTGTCCCTGTGGGAGCGGGCAAGCCCGCGAAGAGGCCGGCCCGGCTAGCCCATATGCTGCTGGTCCAGCTCGATCGCCCTGTCCAACGCTTCCAGCAGCCCTTTGCGCACCTTCAGCTTGGTGTTCTTGTGCGCCAGCATGTTCAGCTTCTTCAGCTCCCGCGCTTTCTCCAGTGCTGCATCCTGCAACTGCTCGGCCGGCACCACCTTGTCGAGGAAGCCGGCATCCACCGCGCCCTGCGGGTCAAACACCTCGGCATTGATCACCGAGCGGTGGAAGGCCGAGCGGCGCAGGCGGTCGCGGGCCAGTTCGATACCGGCATGGTGCATGGTCATGCCGATCTGCACTTCGTTCAGGCACACCTTGTACGGCCCTTCGACGCCAATGCGATAGTCCCCCGACAGCAGCAGGAAGGCGCCCTTGGCCACGGCGTTGCCCGGGCAGGCGACCACTACCGGGAACGGGTGCGACAGCAGGCGGCGGGCGAGGGTGGAGCCGGCGGTGACCAGGCTGATCGCCTCCTTGGGGCCGCTGGTCATCACCTTGAGGTCGTAGCCGCCAGACAGGATGCCGGGCTGCCCGGTGATGATCACAACCGCGCGCTCTTCGGTGGCGCGGTCGAGCGCGGCGTTGAAGGCGGCAATGACGTCTGGCGAGATGGCGTTGACCTTGCCGTTGTTCAGGGTCAGGGTGACGATGCCGTCTTCGGCGTGGTAGGTAATCAGCTCGCTCATGGCAGAGTCCTTTTGTTGGCGTGGCGACGACGTTACCCAGCGCCAGGGGCGAGGTAAAGCAGTAAGGCTGACTGGTCGGTCAGCGTTCGCCGGGGCTCAAGTGCAAATGCATGAAAAAATTGAAAAAAATGCTTGCCAAAGGGAAAGTCTTTCACTAAATTAGCGCACCTCGACAGGCTGCAAGGCTTGAAGAGAAACGGTGAAGTGTCCGAGTGGTCGAAGGAGCACGCCTGGAAAGTGTGTATACGAGAAATCGTATCAAGGGTTCAAATCCCTTCTTCACCGCCACATTCTGCGAAGAGCCCCCGAGCTGAAAAGCCGGGGGCTTTTTGTTTTCACGCCATTTGGGGCCGCTTTGCGGCCCAATCGCCGGCAAGCCAGCTCCCACAGGGGTTGCGCATGGCTTAAGGTCAATGCGGTCGAGGTGGGAGCTGGCTTGCCGGCGAAAGGGGTGCAAAGCACCCCCAAAATTCTAGAAGCTGACCGAAGCCGAAAGCCGAGCCGTCCGCGGCGCCCCCTGGAACAGGTAGTTATCCCCCAGGTAATCCCCCACATCACGCCAATAACGCTTGTCGAACACGTTATCCACAGTCAGCCGCAGCACCGTGTCATACCCCCCGATGCGCGTACGGTAGCGGCTACCCACATCGAACACCGTATACCCACCAACTTCCACATTCCCCGCCTGGCTCGCATATTTGCTGGCGCTGTAGCGCGCCCCGCCCAGCAGTGCCAACCCCGGTACCGGCAGGGTGTATTCCGCCTGCAACGCCGCCCGGAACCTGGGCACGTTGATCGCCTGGTGGCCCTCATAGGCATCGGTATCGCTGTTCTGCACCCGCGCCCGAATCGCCGCAGCGCTGGCCTGTACCTGCAGGTTCGAGGTCACCCAGCCGCTGGCGCCCAGTTCCAGGCCGGTGTTCTTCTGCTGGCCTTGTTGCACATAGGTAAAAGTGCCGGCTCCGTCCGGGCGCGCGTATTGGTATGCCTGGCGTATCTGGAACAGTGCGGCGCTGAAGCTCAGGCCTTGCCAGTCGTGCTTTAGGCCCAGTTCCAGCTGGTGCGAGGTCGTTGGCGCGAGGATTTCGAAGCTGTTCTCGGCGAACCAGGGTGCAGTACCGCCTGCCGACAGGCCTTTGGAATAGCTGGCATATACCGTGGTATCCGGCTGCGGCTTGTAGATGAGCGCGGCGTTGGGCAGCAGTTCGTACTGCCGGGTATGGCGGCCGGCAACGCCGTCCTCATTCCAGGTTTTCTCGTCCAGGCGTACTTCCCGGGCACCCAGTACGGTCTGCCATTGCTCGTTGAAGCTGATGCGATCGCTCACGAACAACCCGTACTGGCGGCTGTCCAGGCGACGTTCGCTAGACCTGATGGGCTTGTCGGATGGATCAAAGGCCGGTGCACCCGTGTAGATGTTGCCTGTACCTACCCATTCCATATAGCTGGGGCGCTGATCCAGCGTGCGCCGCTGCGCACTGGTGCCCACGGTCAGCTCATGCCCCACGCCCAGCGCATCGAAACGCCCGTTGAGCATGGCCTGCGCCTCGTCGGTACGGCGGGTGTCGTCGGGGCTGCGGAAGTCGTAGATGTCGTAGTCGCCGTTGCTGCCGAAGAACGCGCCTTCGCTCGAGCCCCAGGCAAACGAGCTGTAGTCATCGATCACCACCTTGCTGCGCGAGGCACTCAAGGTCCCGGTCCAGGCTTCGTTGAAACGGTACTCGAAGCGCCCGCCCAGGTTCAGCGAATCGTTCTGCACCGGCTTGGCCCAGTGCTGGTAGGCCAGGCGGTCGTCCGGGTCGATGCCATGGGGTACTTCGCTGCCACCGAGCAACTGGTAACCCGGCACCGAGCGTTGTTCACGGTGCTGGTATTCGGCATCCAGCTGCAGGGTGGCATCCGGGTTGATCTGCCAGTCGAAGGCCAGCGAGGCGAAGTCGCGCTTACCGTCGGCGTGGTCGACGTAGGAGCGGATGTCTTCATGAGCCAGGTTGGCCCGCAGGCCGAACTGCCGCTCGCTGCCGAACCAGCCACCCAGGTCGGTGGCCAGGTAGCGCTCGCCTTGTTCGTTGGTCGACACCGTGACGCTGCGCACGTCTTCGGCGCGCTTGGACACGTAGTTGATCAGGCCGCCCGGCTCCGATACGCCGCTCTGCAGCCCGGACAGGCCCTTGAGCAACTCCACCTGCTGCTTGTTTTCCAGGGCCACGTTCTGCTCACCGGCGATGGTCTGGCCATTGATTCGGTAGCTGCTGGCGGCATTCAGCTCGAAGCCGCGCACGTTGAAGTTTTCGTAGTAGCCGATGGGGGCGTAGCTTTCGCCCACCGAGGCGTCGCTTTGCAGCACTTCGCTGAGCTGGCGTACCTGGCGGTCTTCCAGCAGTTGCTGGCTGAACACGCTGATCGAGGCCGGGGTGTCGAGCAGGGGCGCGGGCTGGAAGCCGCCTACTGCTGCCTGGCGTGCCTGATAGCCGTCGTTGGTGTAGGTATCGGAGACCTGCAGCGGAGCCAGTAGCACGCTGTCTTCGGCAAGCACATGGGGGCAATGCAGGGCCAGGCCCAGGCTGAGCAGGCTCAGGGGCAGGCGGGGGTGACGCGGGGGCATGCGGTGGGGCTCCTGGATGCGCGACACCTGCGCCGGCCTCTTCGCGGGTGAACCCGCTCCCACAGGGACTGCACCACACTCAAGCGCAGCGCTGTTCCTGTGGGAGCGGGCGAGCCCGCGAAGAGGCCAGTACAGGCCATGAAAAAAGGCGGCATCTTACAGCCGCCTTCAACATAAAACGATCCGGACCCTGCGATATCCCGTCAGCCTTTGCTGGCCGGCCGCCTGTGCCGCTTCCAGTTGTCGTCGATCTTCGACCAGGTCTTGCCATCGGTAATGGCCATGAGCTTGCGCCCGTCCTTGAAAGTGGCCAGGAAGGTGGCTTCCTCTTCCTTGCCACCCAGCCAGAGCCCAGCCAGCAACCCCACCGGCCCGGCCACCAGTGCCCCGGCCACGCCCCAGCCCAGGGCACTGCCCAGGCTGCGGCTGGATTCCAGGCTGGCCAGCCGCAGGTCGCTGATGCGTGCCAGGGAAATCCGCTCGCCCGGGGAAGGGCTGCGCGGGGTCTTGAGTGTGAGCGATCCATTGCGATACTCGCCTTCACCTTGCAAGAAATCGCCGGATTGCACCGTGAGTCTTGTCATAACGTCGTCCTGTCAGGGAAAGGGCATTGACCAGCGCCTACTGAGCGCTGCCCGGGCAGGCAAGTCAACGGCCATGCGACGGAGGGTCGTGCGGTGCATTGTCGCTCAGGTCAATGGGCTTCAGGCGATCTGCAAAGCGTTCTTGCGCTTGCGCTCGGCCAAACCCCACGCCAGCAACGCCAGTCCGCCAATCACCAACCCGGCCAGCACAATCCCCATCCAGCCCTGGCGTTGGAACAGCTGCGTGCCCAGCAGCGATCCCAAGGCCCCGCCAATGAAGTAGCAGGTGATATACCCGGCATTCAGCCGCGTGCGCGCCTCGGGTCGCAGGGCAATTACCGCATTCTGGTTGCTCACGTGCACCAGTTGCACTGCCAGGTCGAGCATCAGCACGCCCAGCAGCAAGGCCAGCAACGACTGCTCGGCGAAGCCCAGCGGCACCCACGACAGCAGCAATACCACCAGGCCCACGGTGGTGCCCAGCGAACCCTTGCCACGGTCGGCCAGGCGCCCCGCCCAATTGGCCGACAGTGCACCCGCTGCACCGGCCAGGCCGAACAGGCCTATCACCGCGTCCGAATAGTGGTACGGGCCTTTCGCCAGCAGGAACGCCAGTGGCGTCCAGAACAGGGCGAACAGGCTGAAAGCCAGCAGGCCGAGCAGAGAACGCAGGCGCAGCACCGGTTCTTCGACGAACAGGCGGAACACCGAGCCGATCAGCGCTGGGTATTTCAGCCCGGCATGGCTGTGGTGTTGTGGCAGGCTGCGGTACAGCGCCACGGCGGTGATGGCCATCAGCACCGCGGCCAGCACGTAGATGCTGCGCCAGCCACCCAGTTCGGCCATGAACCCGGCGGCGGTGCGCGCCAGCAGGATGCCCAGCAGCAATCCGCTCATCAAGGTGCCGACCGCCCGCCCGCGCTGGTGTGGCTCGCTGAGGGTCGCGGCCATGGGCACGAGGATCTGCGCCACCACCGAGAACAGCCCGGTCAGCGCGGTGCCAAGTATCAGCCAGGGAAGGCTCGGTGCGCAGGCGCTGATGACCAGGCCAAGGGTGGAAATGGCAGTCATCACGGTGATCAGCCGGCGCTGCTCGAACAGGTCGCCCAGCGGCGCCAGCAGCAACAGGCCGGCGCCGTAGCTCAGTTGCGCGGCAATGACGATGCTGCCGGCACTGGCGGTGCTCAGGCCGAACTGCTGGGCGATGCTGTGCAGTAGCGGTTGCGCATAGTAGTTGCTGGCCACGGCCAGGCCGGTGGCGGTGGCCATCAGCAGAATCAGGGCACGGCTGAGAGTGGGGGCGTTCATGCAGTTCTCGTGGCGGGCAGGATCAAAGGGGGATTATCGGAAAGTGTCGGGCCTTACATCAATGCATTGTGCGGCAGAGCCTGTGCCGGCCTCTTCGCGGGCATGCCCGCTTGTGTCTTGATGGGGGATTAGAATTTGGAGTGAGAGCGGTGAATGGCAAGCTGAATGCCGTAGGTGCCTTGAGCACGTGTGGGAGCAAAAGCTGCCATTCACCGTTCCACTTTGGCGAGAGCCCGAACAGTTGGATGCGGCTCTGATCTCGAATCACAAGCGTGGGCCAAGCCAAAGTCCTCTCACTGTTTTGAGTTTAGGAGGTTTTGGTGATGGCTTCCTTCTTGGGTATCGATGTTTCCAGTCTCTCCCTTGATGCTGCGGTGCGGCCACAGGGCATCAAAATGCATTTAAGCAATGATCCAACAGGGTTTGAGGCGCTACTGGAGAGCCTTCGCAAGCTCAGTATCAAACGCGTCCTGTTAGAGGCGACGGGTGGCTACGAGCGAGATGTCATGCGTTTTCTACAGGACGCTGGCTACAAGGTCATACGCGTCAATCCCAGGCGAGCCAGGTCATTCGCTGACTCTTTAGGCATCAAGGCCAAGACTGACGCCATCGACGCCGAGGTTCTGGCGCACTATGCCGAAGTCATTCCAGATCAACCCTCTCTACGAGTCAGCCCCGAACGAGCGCTTCTGCGAGAGTTGCTTCAGCAACGTGATCGGATGGTTCAACAGCGAGATGACGACCTGCGGCGCCTGAAGCAGGTGCAATCGACTGCAGTTGCTAACTACCTGAATGCCAACCTGAAACACTTCAAGGCGCAGATCAAACGGGTTGAGTGTGAGATCGAACAGCAAATCGCGATGCTGAACGACGAACGGGTTGCCCAGCTGATCAAAGTGAAAGGCATTGGGATGGTGACGGCGGGCAAACTAATAGCGCTGCTGCCGGAGCTAGGTCGGGTTGAATCCAGAGAAATTGCCTCCCTGGTTGGGGTGGCGCCCTTCAACCACGACAGCGGGAAATTCATGGGCAAGCGCTCTATCTCTGGCGGGCGATTTGCGGTCAGGCGATCGCTGTACATGGCATGCCTTGTGGCGATGAAATACAACCCAGCACTCAAGGCTCGTTATCAGTCACTGCGGGAGCGCGGAAAACTTCCCAAAGTCGCTATCGTGGCCTGCATGAGAACGTTCATCGTGCGGTTAAATGCCATGCTCAGAACGGGTACATCATGGCTCGATCTAGTGCTACCGCAGCCTGAAAGTACAACGTAAATCCAGAACGCAGCGTGAGCCGCGTGGAAGCGGGCTTGCCCGCGAAGCCAACACCGTGGTGGATGGCACGGGCTTCGCCCGTGTTCGCGGGCAAGCCCGCTCCCACAGGGATCGCGCCAGCTTTTTGAAATTGAGCAAGACAGTTGCTCCCAC
>NZ_JBKGFP010000034.1:0-107487 GCF_046557535.1 Pseudomonas sp. S1(2024) | reverse complement strand
GAAGCGGGCTTGCCCGCGAAGCCAACACCGTGGTGGATGGCACGGGCTTCGCCCGTGTTCGCGGGCAAGCCCGCTCCCACAGGGATCGCGCCAGCTTTTTGAAATTGAGCAAGACAGTTGCTCCCACCTCGACCGCATCGGCCTCGAGCCAGGTGCTATCCCTGTGGGAGCTGGCTTGCCGGCGATGAGGCCAGTACAGGCAACACAAGACAGTTGCTCCCACAGGGGTCGCACAAGATATTGAGATTTTTGGTTATTAATAAATAGCTTCTTATTCCTTTACTGATATAACTCCCTCCCTATACTTGTCTCCAAGCACGCAAACTCACTGGAGGCGTCCCCATGCGCAATGAGTCGATTCGTTACCTGATTGTGCCGGGCTGGCAAGGATCGCCAGACAACCATTGGCAAAGTCACTGGCAGCGCACCTTGCCCAACAGTGCCCGGGTCGAGCAGCACGACTGGCTGACCCCGCAACGCCAGGACTGGGTGCAGGCACTGGAGCAGGCGATTGCCGCCGAGCGCTCGCCGGTGATTCTGATTGCCCATAGCCTGGGCTGCATAACCGTCGCTCATTGGGCCGCGCAGGCCAGCCCGGCCCTGCTGCGGCGGGTACGTGGCGCGCTGCTGGTGGCACCCGCTGACGTGGAGCGGCCGACCTGCGCGCCAGCTCTGCGCAACTTCGCACCGATCCCGACCGAAGCACTGCCATTCCCCAGCCAGGTGGTCAGCTCGGACAACGACCCGGCCGTGAGCGTGCCAAGGGCGTTGTATCTGGCCCAGGTCTGGGGCGCCGAAGCAGGGCTGCTGACCAACGCCGGGCACATCAACGTCAAGTCCGGCCATGAGCGCTGGGAACAAGGTTTCGCCTACTTGTATCGCTTGCAGAGCCGGGTCGAGCAGCGCGCACTGCGCCGCGCCTGATCGCCCTTACTGTTTACCGTTTGCCTGACGCCCGGCCATTGAAGGCCTGGGGCGGGAGTTCGTCATGACTTTTCAAAACCCTTTTGGCCAGCCGTTGCTGACCTTCCCTGAACTGGACAAGAGCCCGCTGAGCATCCGCGCCAAGGCGCTGGTGTTCATCGACCCACGTTCGCAGCAGTTGCGCGAGGAGCTCGAGCACCTGGCGCCACAATCCTTGCCGGTGCTGATCCGTGGCGAAACCGGCACCGGCAAGGAACTGCTGGCCCGGCAGATCCACCGTGCCAGTGACCGCAGCGGGTTGTTCGTGTCGGTCAACTGCGCTGCCATCAGCCCCACCTACGCCGATGCCGAGCTGTTCGGCTACAGTGCCGGCAGCCAAGGTGGCACAGCCAGCAGCCGTGCCGGCTGGTTCGGCTCGGCCAACGGCGGCACGTTGTACCTGGACGAGATCGCCGACTTGCCGCTGGCCATCCAGGGCAAGCTGCTGGCCGCCCTGGAAAACCGCGAGGTTACCCGGGTGGGCGCGCAGCAGCCGCAACCGGTGGACGTGCGCCTGGTGGCCGCTACCAGCATCGATCTGGCGCGGGTGGTGCGCGCGGGGCGCTTCAACGAGCGCCTGTACCAGTACCTGCGCGAGGGAGCGCTGGAGCTACCGCCACTGCGCGAGCGGCCGGGCGATATCCTGCCGTTGGCCGAGTACTTCGTGGGCATCTACAGCGTGCGCCTGCAGCGGCCTGTGCCGCTGGTGAGCGAGGCGGCGCAGCAGGTGCTGGAGGCACACCCCTGGCCCGGCAACACCCGTGAACTGGAGAATGTCATCCACTTTGCCTTGCTGGTGAATGATGGCGAGGAGATCCTGGCAGAGGACCTGGACCTGCCCGACCCTGAGCGCTAGACACTGCTCAAAAGCAAAATGGCTGATAGCATTTAGTTTTGGAATAAGCAGCTAAATAAAAGATATTTTTACGGAATAAAAAATCTGGGTATTGTCCGCCTCACGCCCGCTGGTGAACCGGTTGGGCACCCGATTCGCCATCGTCGATGGCCCAGAACCAGAACAAGGATCACCATGAAGAAGACCCTGCTGACCACTGCCCTGGCCGCTGCCCTGTCGTTTGCCGGCCTGGCTACCGCCGCCGAGAAACTGGTTGTCGCCGCCACCCCGGTACCGCACGCCGAAATCCTCGAGCTGATCAAGCCGACCCTGGCCAAGGAAGGTGTGGACCTGCAGATCAAGGTTTTCACCGACTACGTGCAGCCGAACGTGCAGGTTGACCAGAAGCGCCTGGACGCCAACTACTTCCAGACACTGCCTTATCTGCAGAACTTCAACGAAGGCAAGGGCACCCACCTGGAAACCGTGATCGGCGTGCATGTCGAACCCTTTGGTGGTTACTCGAAGAAGGTCAAGAGCCTGAGCGAACTGAAAGAAGGCGCTACCGTTGCCATCCCTAACGAGGGCAGCAACAGCGGCCGCGCCCTGCTGCTGTTGCAGAAGGCTGGCCTGATCACCCTGAAGGACCCGAAGAACGCCCTGGCCACCCCCAAGGACATTGCCGAGAACCCGAAGAAGCTGAAGTTCCGCGAGCTTGAGTCGGCCATGCTGCCGCGCGTGCTGGACCAGGTCGACCTGGACATGATCAACACCAACTACGCCCTGGAAGCCGGCCTGAACCCGGCCAAGGACGCGCTGGTGATCGAAGGCAGCGACTCGCCATACGTGAACTTCCTGGTCGCCCGCCCGGACAACAAGGACAGCGAAGCCATCCAGAAACTGGCCAAGGCCCTGACCAGCCCGGAAGTGAAGGAATTCATCGCCAAGAAGTACCAAGGTGCGGTGCTGCCGGCGTTCTGATGCGCTTGCATTACCTTGCATGACCCAACGCCGACACCCTTGTGTCGGCGTTTTTGTTTGTGGCGCAGGACCCTGTGGGAGCGGGCGTGCCCGCGAAGCAAGCGACGCGGTGGATGGCACCGGCTTCGCCGGTGTTCGCGGGCGCGCCCGCTCCCACAGGGTGCTGCGCGACGTCTCGGTGATATGTTTATTCTATAAAGGTATTTATTAAAAAGTTTTTAGATCATTAGAGTCTATCTGTCGTGCCCACGCGCACCCTGCAGACCTGCTTTACCATGACCCTCGACACCGCATTCATCCTCGGCACGCTGCCCGCCTTCCTCAAGGCCGTGGGCGTGACCCTGCAGGTCGGCCTGATCGCCATCGCCACCTCGCTGCTGGTCGCCCTGGTCAACGCCACACTGCTGGTATTACGCACCCCGTACCTGTGGCGCCTGGTAAAAGCCTACGTGGAGCTGGCCCGCAACACGCCGCTGCTGATCCAGCTGTTCTTCGTCTACTTCGCCTTGCCCAGCCTGGGCCTGAAGATTTCCGGCTTTGCCGCAGCGATCATCACCATGACCTTCATGGGCGGTGCCTATCTCACCGAGGTGCTGCGTGCCGGCATCGAGGCCGTGCCCCGTGCCCAGCTGGAGTCCGGGCGCTCCATCGGACTGTCCGAAGGCCAGCTGCTGCGCCATGTGGTGCTGCCCCAGGCCGGCATCCTCAGCCTGCCGGCACTGTTCGCCAACTTCATCTTCCTGCTCAAGGAAACCACCGTGGTGTCGGCGGTGGCCGTGCCGGAAATTCTCTACACCACCAAGAACTACATCGCGCTGTACTACAAGACCTATGAAATGCTCACCGTGCTGACCCTGCTCTGTGTGCTGCTGTTCCTGCCGCTGTCCTTGCTGCTGCGCTATATCGAAAGGAGGCTGCAAAATGGCCAGTTCGGCGTCTGAACTGCTGCTGCAGGCATTGCCGCAGCTGGCTGGCGGCGCGGCGCAGACCCTGGCCATCTCTGCGCTGGGGATCCTCTTCGCGACGCTGGGCGGTGTGCTCTATGGCGTGCTGGCAACCTTGGGCAACCGGGCCCTGAACATTGCCTTGCAGGTGTACCTGGAGCTGTTCCGTGCCATCCCGGTGCTGGTCTGGCTGTACCTGGTGTTCTTCGGCCTGCCGATCTTCCTGGCCCTGAGCATCCCCAGCTTCTGGTGCGCGGTACTGGTGCTGGGCCTGTGGGGCGCCAGCGAGGTGGGCGAGGTGGTGCGTGGCGCGCTGCGCTCGCTGCCGCGCGGCCAGCGCGAGGCGGGGTTGTCGATCGGCCTGGCCGGCTGGCAGCTGTATGGCTACGTGCTGTTGCCACAGGCGCTCAAGCGCATGACCCCGCCGACCATCAACATCTACACGCGGATCATCAAGACCAGCTCGCTGGCGGTGCTGATCGGCGTGGTCGAGGTGATCAAGGCCGGCCAGCAGATTATCGAACGCACCTACGAGTCGGTGCTGATCTACGGCGCCTTGTTCCTGTTCTTTTTCATCGTCTGCTATCCGCTGTCCGCCGCTTCACGCGTGCTGGAACGCCGCTGGGCCCACTCATGAGCGCATTGATCGAATTTCAGGGTTTCAACAAGTTCTTTGGCGAGCAACAGGTGCTCAAGGACGTCGACCTCCAGGTGGCGGCCGGCGAGGTGGTGGTCATCCTCGGCCCCAGCGGTTGTGGCAAAAGCACGCTGCTGCGCTGCCTCAACGGCCTGGAGCAGGCCCACGGCGGCCACCTGCGCCTGGCCGGGCAGGAGCTGCTCGACCCGCGCACCGATTGGCGCGAGATCCGCCAGCGGGTCGGCATGGTGTTCCAGAGCTATCACCTGTTCGGTCACATGAGCGTGATCGACAACCTGCTGCTTGGCCCGCTCAAGGTACAAAGGCGCGAGCGCGCCGAAGCCCAGGCCCAGGCCGAGGCGTTGCTGGCGCGGGTCGGCCTGCTGGACAAGCGCGACGCCTTTCCCCGGCAATTGTCCGGGGGCCAGCAACAGCGCATCGCCATCGTGCGTTCGCTGTGCATGAACCCCGAGGTGATGCTGTTCGACGAGGTTACCGCAGCCCTCGACCCGGAAATGGTCAAGGAGGTGCTGCAGGTGATCCAGGGCCTGGCCCGCGACGGCATGACCTTGCTCATCGTTACCCACGAAATGGCCTTCGCTCGCGCGGTGGCCGACCGCATCGTGTTCATGGAGGCCGGCAGGATCCTTGAACAGGGCGACCCCGAGAGCTTCTTCACACGACCGCGGACCGCACGCGCGCAGCAGTTCCTGGAGAAATTCTCCTTCGTAGAAAGCCTGCCGAAGACACTGCACAAGGAACTGTCATGAAAACTGCCAACCTCACCAAACTGCTGGCGCCGTTGTTCGGCCTGGCCCTGCTGGCCGGCTGCAACAAGGCTGAAGAGCCACCCAAGCCGGCGGCGGCCTCGCCGGCCACCAGCTACCTGGAAACCATCAAGGCCCGCGACAAGCTGATTGTCGGCGTGTTCACCGACAAGCCACCGTTCGGTTTCGTCGATGAGCAGGGCCGCTACGTGGGCTTTGATACCGATATCGGCCGGCGCCTGGCCAAGGACCTGCTGGGTGATGAAAACAAGGTCGAGTTCGTTGCCGTGGAGCCGGCCAGCCGTATCCCGTTCCTGCAGAGCGACAAGGTCGACCTGATTCTCGCCAACATGACCGTGACCCCGGAGCGCAAGGAAGCGGTGGACTTCACCAACCCCAACCTGCGCGTTGCCGTGCAGGCCATCGTCGCGGATGGCAGCCCGGTGCTGAAGCTCGACGACCTGGCCGACAAGACCATCATCGTCACCACCGGCACTACCGCTGATATCTGGCTGACCAAGAACCACCCCGACTGGAAACTGCTCAAGTTCGAGAAGAACAGCGAGTCGCTGCAGGCGCTGGCCACCGGGCGTGGCGATGCCTATGCGCAAGACAACCTGATTCTGTTCAGCTGGGCCAAGCAGAACCCGGGCTACCGCGTGCTGCCTGAGCTGCTGGGTGACGAGGCACCGATTGCACCGGCGGTGAAAAAGGGCAACACCGAGCTGCGTGACTGGGTGAATGCCGAGCTGGCCAAGCTGGGGGAGGAGAAGTTTCTGCTGAAGCTGTATGACCAGTATGTGCGCAAGGAACTGAGCGATGACACCAAGCCGGAAAGCGTGATCGTGGAAGGGGGCAAGTGGCAGGGGTGACTGTGCCATTGGGGCTGCTTTGCACCCTCTTGGGGTTTTCCCCCCCCCCCCGTTGCTGTTCGCAGGCGCCCTTTTGGGGGAGCGGGCGAGCCCGCGAAGGGCCGCAAGGCGGCCCCAATGACTTCAACGGTTACGCGGTAGCCAATTCAGCAAGAATTCATTCACCACCCGCGGGTTCTCCAGGCTGGAGATATGCCCCGCAAACGGAATCTGCGCCGCCAGGCAGCCAACGATTCGCGCCATTTCATTGGACTCTTCCGGCGGCCGCGGAATGTCCTGGTCGCCGCACATCAGGATGGTTCTCTCGCTCGGCAGCTGCTCGAGTCGCTCCAGAAGGTCGTGTCGTCCAAAGATTATCCGCCCCATGGGATCAAGGCTCTCGCGAATGGTTTGTGCACTGCTTGCCTTCAGCTGAGCACGAAACCGCTCACGGATTTCAGGCACGGTCTGGCCGCCTGCGTGGAAAAATATAGGCACGATGATGTCGAGCAGCAGGTCGCTGAATTCGCCGGCTTCGCTGGCGGCATCCAGCAAGGCGAAGTACTTGAGCCGAGTCTCCTCCGGCTCGGCGCCCAGGTAAGTGTCCATGAGCACCAGGCGGTCCACCCGCTCGGGGTGTTCAAGGGCCAGTTGCGCGCCCCACATGCCGCCGACCGACAGGCCGACCAAATGGCATTTGCCAATGTCCAGGGCGTCCAGCAGTGCCAGATGCTGGCGGGCCAGGGCGCTCATGTCGATGGTCGTGGCAGGCGGAGCATCGGAGCCGCCGTGGCCCCAAAGCTCGGGGACGATGACGCGGAAGTGTGCTGACAGGGCTTCGATTTGCGGCTGCCACATCTCGGCGGACCACAGGTAGCTGTGGCCGAGCAGGACCGGGAAGCCTTGGCCCTGGTCGATGTAGCTCATGCGGGCGCCGTCGATTTCGATGAAGTGTCTTTGCATGGAATGGGTCTCGGCTGGGAGCGCTGTAGGGTATTCGAAATTGTCGGGGGCCGCTTTGCGGCCCATTCGCAGCACAAGGCTGCTCCTACAGGGGATCGCGGTCTCTTGTAGGAGCAGCCTTGTGCTGCGAATGGGCTGGCACCAGACGCAAGGTACTCTGCGCCGGAATCACCCCCATCTGCGCCTTCTGGTACTGCCCCTGCACATAACCTTCGGCCTGATCCGCAAAATGCCTGTCGAACGGCACACCACTCTGCCCGACCGGGTTGGTGGTCAGCGCCTGCCCGGCATCGGCAAAGTCGACCAGCCGCCGCGTCGACGGCCCATAGGTCACCGGCCATGGCGCCGGGCCGATCTTCGCCGAGAGGTTGCTCGGCACTTCATGGGTGCCCGGTGCGGCGAACGGGCCGACGTTGAACAGCAGGTTCAGCGGCTTTTTGACCCCCAGCGGGTGGTTGTGGGTCAGGGTATGGGCCTTGCCCCACTGCCAACTGGCCGGGTCGTTGCCCAGGGTTTCCCGCAGGTGCTTCAAGCTGTTCAGCCACGCCATCCGCACCACGGCGTTGCGGTCGGTGCGCTGGTTGGCTCCGCGGGTGTTCCACCACGGTGAATCGGCATCCGCCGCCAGGCGCGGCAGGGCTGCGTCGATGGCGCGGGTGCTGATCAGCACCGGGAACCAGGTGTCGCCCAGCTCGTCATGCAAGGCCGCGAATGCCAGCTCGTAGAGGAACTGGTTGAACAGCGTGGCACTGGTCGAGTCGAGCGGGTAGTCGCCGCTCCAGGCTGCCAGTTGCTCGACCAGCTCCTTCTCTTCGTCACCTTCGGCCACTGCGCGTAGCGTTGCCAGCAGTGGTGCAAGGGTGCGCGGGCCATAGTCGCTGGCAGTGTCCAACTGCAGCGCCTGGCTATTCTGGGTATCCCACTTCACATCGGGGTTGGCCAAGTGGCGATCGAGCTGGCGGCCTCGGTCCGGCAGGTTGTAGTAACCGGGTATCGGCACTGCTGCTGGAGGCTGGTAGTTGGCCGAGACAATGTAGCCGCGTGCCGGGTTCTCCTGCTGCGGGTTGACGCTGAAGGGGTAGAAGCCGAGCTTGTCCGCCTGCGCACTGGCACCATCGAGGATGAACGCGGGGTCGACGCCGTCGGGGCGGATCGGCAACTGCGCCGCCGCCCACCAGCCGATATCGCCACGGGCATTGGCCCAGACCAGGTTCAGCCCTGGCGCATGCACCTTGGCCGCAGCCTCGCGCATCTTGCCCAGGGTATCGGCGCGGTTGAGCTGGTAGAAACCGTCGAGGATCGGGTTTTCGGTTTCCAGGAACGCCCACCACATGGCGACTGGCGTGGGCCCGGCAGTGGCACCCAGCACGTCGTTGACGATCGGGCCATGGGGCGAGCGGCGGAGGCTGAGGGTGACCGGTGCTTCGCCTTTGACGGCAATCTGCTGCTCGGTCTTTTCCAGCGCCTGCCATTTGCCATCGACCATCACCTGGTTGGCGTCGGCAGGGTTGGTTCGCTCGGCGATCAGGTCGACGTCGTCATTCTGGAACATGGTCAGGCTCCAGCCGAAGTCGCGGTTGTGGCCGAGCAGGGCGAACGGGTTGAGCGCCTGGAAGTAGCCATACAGGTTGAAGCCCGGCGCCGACAGCTCGGCCTCGTACCACACCGCCGGCACCGCAAAACCGATGTGCGGGTCGCCGGCCAGCAGCGGCCTGCCGCTGCGGGTGCGGCTGCCGGCCACGGCCCAGGCGTTGCTGCCCTCGAATTGCGGGACGCCCGCATCGCCCAGCGCGTCATGGCTGAGGCGGGCGAGGGCCTCCAGGCTTTGCCAGTCGGCAGCGGCCAGCGGTGTACCCAAGGCGCCCTCGGGCTGCCAGGCGAGATCGAAGATGTTCAGGTACTCAGGGCCCAGCTGGTCGCGGATATAGGTGAGCGCGGGCTCGGTGCGAAACGCGGCTGCGAAGCTGTAGGCCAGGTAGCCGGCGATGCTCAGGGTGTCTTCGGCGCTGAAGGGGCGTGGGGTGATGCCGAGCAGGTCGAACTCCACGGGTTTTGGGTGGCTGGCCTGCCAGCTGTTCACCCCGTCGAGGTAGGCCTGCAGGGCTTGCCAGGCGGGTGACTGGCGGTCCTGACGCTTGGCCATCAGTGCTGCCTGTTCGCGAATGCGCAGGCTGCGGAACAGGGTGTCGGTGGGCAGCAGCTTGTCGCCCAGTACCTCGGCCAGCTCGCCCCGGGCCAGGCGCCGCAGGATCTCCATCTGGAACAGCCGGTCCTGGGCATGCACGTAACCGAGAGCACGATACAGGTCGGGCTCGCTCTGCGCCTGCAGGTGCGGCACCCCACGGGCGTCGTAGCGCACGTTGACCGGCGCCTGCAGGCCGGCGATGGCCACGTCGCCCTCGCGTTGCGGCAGCTTGCCCTGCACATACCAGTATCCGGCGCCGGCGGCCACGGCAACCATCACGGCCAACAGGGTCAAGCTGCGCTTCATGCAGGCTCCTTGTGCGTTCAAGCGAAAAATGTGGTCCGATGATCGGCGGATTCGCGACCAGAGCATAGCCCCAGGAAGGAGTTTCCATGTCCCTCAGCGAAAAACAGAAAATGCTTACAGGCCAGCTCTATCACGCTGGCTGCCCCGAGCTGCAGGCCGAGCAGATCGCCAACAAGCACTGGATGCACCGCTACAACAGCAGTGTCGAATTGCTCAACGACGCACGTCATGGGCTCCTGGTAGAGCACTTTGGCCAGGTCGGCGAAGGCGCGGTGATCCGCCCGCCGTTCTATTGCGACTATGGCTACAACATCAGCGTCGGCCGCAACACCTTCATGAATTTCAACTGCGTGATCCTCGATGTGCTGCCGGTGCGTATCGGTGATGACTGCCAGATCGGCCCCAACGTGCAGATCTATACCGCCGACCACCCGCTCGACCCCGAGGTGCGCCGCACAGGGCTGGAGAGTGGCCGGCCGGTGACCATCGGCAACAACGTGTGGATCGGCGGCGCGGCGATCATCCTGCCGGGGGTGACCATTGGCGATAACGCCGTGGTGGGTGCCGGTAGTGTGGTGACTCGGGATGTGCCGGCTGGGGCGGTGGTGGTGGGCAACCCTGCGCGGGTGCGTCAGCCGGCCCAGGGGCAGTAGCAGCCCACCGCCAGGGTATTTGAGGCACTCACCTGGCGGCCGTCGAGTAGCGCCTTGAGGATCGGCTCGATGAAGCTGTTGCTGGCATTGCACACCGCGCCTTCGCTGTAGGGGCCGAAGTAGGCCAGGTGGCCTTGCCGGTCCCAGATGGCCACGGCCGGGGAGGCGGGCAGGTGTTCGCTGCCGGGCAGGCTGGCGAGTGGCTTGAGGGCGGTGAGGTTGTCGGGCAGCTGGCCGTGGCTGTCGGGCTTTTGCAGCACGTGGAAGGTCACGCCCTGGCTGGCGAACCGGCTGACCAGGTCGCCCAGGTGCTGCTGGTTGCCGACGTTGCACGGGCAGGCCGGGTCCCAGAAATGCACTACCCGGATCGGGCCGGGGCCGGCCAGTTCGGGGGGCAACTGCAGCTGGCTGCCGTCGAACAGCGTGGCCTGGTTGTCGAACGGGCGCAGGTAGCGGGCCTGGAAGGTGGTGTAGGCCTGCCAGACCAAAGTTGTGCAGAGCAGCAAGGCGAGGGCGAGCAGGACTGGTTTGGCAAGGCGGGTCTGCATGGATGTTTGTGGGTGTCTTGTGGTGGGTTCACTGGCCCTATCGCCGGCAAGCCAGCTCCCACAGGATATCACCAGGCCTGAGGCCGGTAGGCAATCTGTGGGAGCTGGCTTGCCGGCGATAGGGCCGGTACAGGTGACACATAGCCCAAGCTTGCCACGACGCCAGCCAGAGCTGAATATCCCAGATCAATACTTGCTTCACTGTGGATGTACCCGATGCCCGCTGCCTTTCACCCAGACCTCCTGCGCACCAGCCTGGCGCCGTTGACCGCCCGCCAGCCGTTGTCGGCGCAAGCGCAGGACTACCAGCGCTTCTATGGCCTGAACCTATCGGCCCACAGCTGGCTGGGCGGCTTCCAGGCCGCAGGCTTCGAGCTGGTCGGGCAGGCCTGGCTACCCGACCAGCCGAGCGCGACGCTGTTCCTGCTGCACGGCTATTACGACCATATGGGCCTCTACAGGCATGTGATCGATTGGGCGCTCAAACAGGGGTTCGCCGTGATCAGTTGCGACCTGCCCGGCCATGGCCTGTCCAGCGGCGAGCGGGCCAGCATCAGTGATTTCGCGGTTTACCAGCAGGTGCTGGAGGCTTTGTTCGAACAGGCGCGCACGCTGCAACTGCCGCGCCCCTGGCACCTGTGCGGGCAAAGCACCGGTGGCGCCATCGCCGTGGACCACTTGTTGAACCAGGGCGCGCGCAGCCCCATCGATGGTCAGGTCATCCTGTTGGCACCGTTGGTACGGCCTTGTGCCTGGCGCTGGTCGAAGCTGAGTTATCGGGTGCTGCGCCACTTCGTGAGTGGCATCGAGCGGCGTTTCAGCGAGAACACCAATGACCCGACCTTCCTGCCGTTCCTCGAAGCCGACCCGCTGCAACCGCGCCGTCTGCCAACCGCCTGGGTGGGCGCCTTGATTGCCTGGGTCAAGCGTATCGAAGCCGCGCCGCGCAGCTCGCGGCGGCCGTTGATCGTGCAAGGAGAAGCGGATGGCACAGTGGACTGGCCGTACAACCTCGAAGTACTCAAGGCCAAGTTTGCCGAGCCGCAGATTCTGATGCTGCCCGAGGCCCGTCACCACCTGGCCAACGAGCTGCCGGGCATTCGCAAGCGCTACTTCGACTTCATCGACCAGCGCCTGAACTGATCACTTCAGGTCGTTGGTGCTCTGGCCAACCGCCAGGCCTGCGCGTACAGCGGCCAGGGCTGCCTGGTAGTAAGCCTTGCCGTCCGGCGACTCGGCAAAGGTGGCGAACTCTTCCAGCTCGGCATCGGACAGGTCGCGATATACATACAGCAGGGTGTTGTTGAGGTCTTCGCCGATCTGGCCCATCAGGCGCTGGCGCTGGCCGTCGAGCAGGTTCTGGGCCTGACCGCCGCCGAACAGGCCGGGGATCATCGAACTGAGGCTGTCGGCAGCCACGCCGGCGATGGCCAGGCTCACTTCGGCGCCGGCTTCGCGCGCCGGCAGTGCCTGGGCCAGATGCCCGATTATCAGCAGGCGATCATCGCTGGCCTGGATCTTCGGCAAGCCCTTGGCATTCCTGGCCAGTTCGTCCTTGCGTGTGGCCTTGAGCTCCGCAGCCACCACCTTGCGCCCCAGCGGCGACCGGAAGAAAGCCAGCGCCGGTGCCGGGTTGGCCAAGGTTGCGCGCAGCTGCGCCTGGGCGCGACGGTCCACCGCCTGGGCCTGGAAGCGCTGGTTGCTGTTGTTTACCAGCGCCTGGTACACGGCGGGTGGCAAACTGTTGCGGTAGCGTTCCTGGGCAGCGGTCAGGGCATCATTGAAATGGGCGCGCTGGTCGGGCCAGCCGGCGGCCTTGTACAGTTGATCCAGGTTGTCTGCCCAGACAGGCACGGTGCAGATCATCAGCAGAATCAGGGAAAACAGACGGCGCATTCAGGACTCCTGTCGGCAGGTGGCTATTGTCCGTGGCCGGGCGCCGGTTTGTCGAGATATCCGCGTGCTTCTCGGCCAAGTGGCGCTGTGCGCCGGCATGGCTAATGGATATGATGCGCGCCATGCACATCTCCCCTGAACACCCGATGCTTGCGGCCGTCGTCGACGATCTGGCCACCCATGGCTGGTCCCAGCAGGCGCTTTTTCTGCCTGCCGACCTGGTGCGTGCGCTCGCGGCCGAGTGCCGGCGCCGTGATGCCGAAGGCGAACTCAACCCTGCAGGGGTTGGGCGCGGTGCTGCCCAGGAGGTGCGCGAGGCCATTCGCGGCGACCAGATCCAGTGGATCGACCCCGGCCAGGCCGAGGCCTGCGACCAGTACCTGAGCGCCATGGACCAGCTGCGCCAGGCCATCAACCAGGGCCTGTTCCTTGGCCTGGAAGACTTCGAGTGCCATTTTGCCTTGTACCCGCCAGGGGCGTTCTATCGCCGGCACCTTGACCGCTTCCGCGATGATGACCGGCGCATGGTGTCGGCAGTCCTGTACCTGAATGAGAACTGGCAGCCGCAGGACGGTGGCCAGTTGCGCATGTTCCTGGCGGACGGTGTCGAGCATGATGTCGAGCCGGTGGCGGGCTGCCTGGTGGTGTTCCTGTCGGGCGAGGTGCCCCATGAGGTGCTGCCGGCAGGGCGTGAGCGGCTTTCGTTGACCGGCTGGTTCCGACGCCGTGGCAATGACCCCTTCTGACCTGCCCAAGGTGCTGGTCAGCGCCTGCCTGCTGGGGCAGCCAGTGCGCTATGACGGCCGCGCCAGTGGCCACCCCGACCTGTTGCAGCGCTGGCAGGCCGAAGGGCGCGTGGTGCCGTTGTGCCCGGAAGTGGCGGGTGGCTTGCCGACTCCACGGCCGCCTGCAGAGATACCGGGCGGGCAGGGTGAGGAGGTGCTCGATGGTGACGCGCAGGTGCTTACGGTGACGGGCGAGAATGTCAGCGCCGAGTTCCTGGCCGGGGCGCAGCGGGCGCTGGACCTGGTGCGCCGGCATGGCATTCGCGTGGCCGTGCTGAAGGCTGGAAGCCCTTCGTGTGGCAACCGGTTGACCTATGACGGCACGTTCAGTGGTGTGAAGGTTGCCGGGGAAGGGGTGACCACGGCATTGCTGCGGCGGGCGGGGGTGCTGGTGTTCAGCGAGCTGGAGCTGGAGCTGGCGGAGCAGGCGCTGGCTGGGCTTTCAGCTTGAGCCTGTTCCGGCCTCTTCGCGGGCTCGCCCGCTCCCACAGGGATAGCACCCGCTCCCGGGCTTGTGATTAACCTGTGGGAGCGGGCGTGCCCGCGAAGAGGCCAGTACAGGCAATAAAGCGCTTACTGCCCGGACGCAGTCTCAGGCAAGCCCTTGAACCACTTCTGCTCAAGTTCGGCAGTCCGCCCGCTGTCCTTGAGCCGCTGCAGTGCATTGTTCACCGCGCTCTCGAACGCCGGGTTGTCCTTCTGGAACGGGATCACCAGCTGCTTCTCGCCAAACGGCAGGCTCATATCGAGCTGGCCGTCAGCTTTGGGCGATTCGCTCGACGGGGTCAGTGCGATGTCGTACTTGCCACTCTCGACACCGGGCAGTACCTCTGCCGCAGGGGCTTCGATGAACTCGGCGCGCAGGTCCAGTTCCTTGGCCAGCGCCTGGCCGAAGTCGATCTCGAAGCCGCTCAGGTGGTCATTTTCCTTGAATGCGTACGGCGAGTTGTCGGCCTGTACGGCTATGCGCAGTTCGCCCCGGTCGGCAATTTCGTCTATCAGCTCGGCCTGAGCCAATGGCGTGATCAGTATCGCCAGCATTACTCCTATGGTCGAACGCATTAAAGCCCCTTTTCTCTTTGGCAGATGAATAACCTTCGCCACGGCTTTCTTCCTCGCCGTGGTCGAGCGCAGCCTATGACCTTGAAGCCTCGGCATTGTTTAACCCTGATTGAAATATTTCTGCCTGAGGATGTGAACATCTGGGCAAACATATCAACTAAGGTGAACCACCGCCGCCACTGGAATACTGGCGGCGGTCAATAAGTGAATCACAGGAGAAGTGAATGAACAGCCTATTTTCGCGTGCTGCCGTTGCTGGTCTGATGATGGGAGCGTCGATGTTCGCCAGTGCCGCAGATGCCCTGAAGAGCCAGGAGCCGCCCAAGGATGCCAAGGTCTTCATCGTTTCCCCCGCCGATGGCGCCACGGTCGACAAGACCTTCACCGTCAAGTTCGGCATCGAGGGCATGGCGCTCAAGCCTGCGGGTGACAACACCCCGCACACCGGCCACCACCACCTGCTGGTGGATGTGGATAAAGAGCCGGTGGCCGACATGGCGATGCCATCCAGCCTGATGCCACAGGCCGGCACCGCGTTGCCGGATGGCCCGCAAGTACTGCACTTCGGCAAGGCGCAGACCGAAACCAGCATTACCCTGACCCCGGGCAAGCACACCCTGCAGCTGGTGCTGGGTGACCAGTATCACGTGCCGTTCAAGCCGAGCGTCGTGTCGCAGAAGATTACTGTCGACGTGAAATAGTTGTCGGGTTCTTCGCGGGCTCGCCCGCTCCCACATGATCACCACTGGCTTCAAGGCTGGTGTGGACCCTGTGGGAGCGGGGGACACCAATGTCACAGGCAAAAAAAGGGAGGCCACCAGGGCCTCCCTTTTTTCATGCCGCCAGCGAACTTAGAACAGCACGCGGGAACGGATGGTGCCCTTGACCTGTTGCAGCTTCTCTTGCGCCAGGTCGGAGTACTCGGCGTCAACGTCGATCACCACGTAACCGACTTTCTCGTTGGTCTGCAGGAACTGACCAGAGATGTTGATGCCGTTCTCGGCGAAGACCTTGTTGATCTCGCTGAGCACGCCCGGGATGTTTTCGTGGATGTGCAGCAGGCGGTGCTTGCCTGGGTGCGCCGGCAGGGCCACTTCCGGGAAGTTGACCGAGGATACCGAGGTACCGTTGTCGCTGTACTTGACCAGCTTCTCGGCCACTTCCAGGCCGATGTTGGCCTGGGCTTCGGCAGTGGAACCACCGATGTGCGGGGTCAGGATCACGTTGTCCAGACCACGCAGCGGGCTTTCGAACTGCTCGTCGTTGGAGCGCGGCTCCACCGGGAACACGTCGATAGCGGCGCCGATCAGGTGCTGGTCCTTGATGGCGGCGGCCAGGTGGTCCAGCTCGACCACCGTGCCGCGTGCGGCGTTGATCAGGATCGCGCCCTTCTTCATCGCGCGGATTTCCTTCTCGCCGATCATCCACTGGGTGGACGGCAGCTCAGGCACGTGCAGCGAAACGATGTCGGCCAGGCCCAGCAGCTCGTGCAGGCTGGTGACCTGCACGGCGTTGCCCAGTGGCAGCTTGGTCAGCGGGTCGTAGAAATACACCTGCATGCCCATGTTCTCGGCCAGGACCGACAGCTGGGTGCCGATCGAGCCGTAACCGACGATACCCAGCTTCTTGCCGCGGATTTCGAAGGAATTGGCCGCGCTCTTGATCCAGCCGCCACGGTGGCAGGAAGCGTTCTTCTCGGGGATGCCGCGCAGCAGCAGGATGGCTTCGGCCAGTACCAGTTCGGCTACCGAACGGGTGTTGGAGTATGGCGCGTTGAACACGGCGATACCGCGCTCGCGGGCAGCTTCCAGGTCGACCTGGTTGGTGCCGATGCAGAAGCAGCCAACGGCGACCAGTTTCTTGGCGCAGTCGAAGATCTCTTCGGTCAGCTGGGTGCGCGAACGGATGCCGATGAAGTGGGCATCTGCGATCTTTTCCTTCAGCTCGGCTTCCGGCAGCGAACCAGTGAGGTATTCGATGTTGGTGTAGCCGGCGGCCTTGAGGGTATCGACCGCGTTCTGGTGCACACCTTCAAGAAGAAGGAACCGGATCTTGCTCTTGTCGAGAGAAGTCTTGCTCATCTGCGTAAACCTGTATCCCGGAGAAAAAATGGCGAGGGTGATGCCAGGCGCAAAGGCGGCCTTAGCATGAACAGCGGGAGGGCTATGCTAGCATACGCGACACAATCTGAGCTTATCCCGACAGGTGAAGAGTGCTCAGGGTGACTATGAATAAGTCGAGAGTTCCAGCGATGACCCACCCCGCTGTAATTGATGAACTGATGACCCTTGTCGACCCTGGCAAGGTCCTGACCGACGCGGCTTCCCTGGAAGCCTATGGCAAGGACTGGACCAAGCATTACCCACCGGCACCCAGCGCCATCGTCTTTCCCAAGACGGTGGAGCAGGTGCAGGCGATCGTGCGCTGGGCCAATACGCACAAGGTGGCGCTGGTGCCGTCTGGCGGGCGTACCGGGCTTTCCGCAGGCGCCGTGGCGGCCAATGGCGAAGTGGTGGTCGCCTTCGACTACATGAACCAGATTCTCGGCTTCAATGCCTTCGACCGCACCGTGGTCTGCCAGCCAGGGGTGATTACCCGCCAGCTGCAGGCCTACGCCGAAGAACAGGGCCTGTATTACCCCGTGGACTTCGCCTCCAGCGGTTCCAGCCAGATTGGCGGCAATATCGGCACCAATGCCGGCGGAATCAAGGTGATTCGCTACGGCATGACCCGCAACTGGGTGGCCGGGTTGAAAGTGGTGACCGGCAAGGGTGAGCTGCTGGAGCTGAACAAGGACCTGATCAAGAACGCCACCGGCTACGACCTGCGCCAGCTGTTCATCGGTGCCGAAGGTACCCTGGGCTTTGTGGTCGAGGCCACCATGCGTCTGGACCGTGCGCCGCGCAACCTCACCGCGATGGTGCTGGGGACCCCGGATTTCGACTCGATCATGCCGGTGCTGCATGCCTTCCAGGGCAAGCTGGACCTGACCGCCTTCGAGTTCTTTTCCGACAAGGGCCTGGTCAAGATCCTGGCGCGTGGCGACGTGCCGGCGCCGTTCGAGACCGACTGCCCGTTCTATGCGCTGCTGGAGTTCGAGGCCAGCACCGAGGAGGTGGCCAACGAAGCCCTGGCCACCTTCGAGCACTGCGTCGAGCAAGGCTGGGTGCTGGACGGGGTGATGAGCCAGAGCGAGACCCAGCTGAAAAACCTGTGGAAACTGCGCGAGTACCTGTCGGAAACCATCTCGCACTGGACCCCGTACAAGAACGACATTTCTGTCACGGTGTCGAAAGTGCCAGCGTTCCTGCGCGATATAGATGCCATCGTCACCGAACATTACCCGGATTACGAAGTGGTGTGGTACGGCCACATCGGCGACGGCAACCTGCACCTGAACATCCTCAAGCCCGAGCACATGAGCAAGGACGACTTCTTCGCCTCGTGCACCAAGGTCAACAAGTGGGTGTTCGAGATCGTCGAGCGCTACAACGGCTCGATCTCCGCCGAGCATGGTGTGGGCATGACCAAGCGTGACTACCTGGGCTACAGCCGCTCGCCCGAAGAAATTGCTTGCATGAAGGCAATAAAGGCCGTGTTCGACCCTAATGGCATCATGAATCCGGGTAAGATCTTCGCACCTGAATAGAAAGCAGTATCCAGAGGAGTCGGCCATGAGTTACCAGCATCAGTACGTAGACGGCACACGCATTCACTTCCCGCTGGGAAAGGTGGTGTGCATCGGCCGTAACTATGCCGAGCATGCCAAGGAGCTGGACAATCCGATCCCCACCGAACCGCTGCTGTTCATCAAGCCGGGCAGCTGCGTGGTACCAGCCGAGGGCGGCTTCAAGATCCCGACGGAGCGTGGCTCGGTGCACTATGAGGCGGAAATTGCCGTGCTGCTGGGCAAGCCGCTGTCGACTCACCCGAGTGAGGAAGAGGTGCTGGACGCCATTTCCGGCTATGCACCGGCGCTAGACCTTACCCTGCGTGACGTGCAGGCCAAGCTGAAAGAGAAGGGCCTGCCCTGGGAGTTGGCCAAGTGCTTCGATGGCGCCTGCGTACTGCCGCCGTTCGTGTCGGCTGCCAGCTTCGAGGATGTGACCGACATCCCGGTGCGTCTGACAGTCAACGGCGAAGTTCGCCAGGATGGTAACAGCGCGATGATGCTCAACCCGATCGTGCCGATGATCCAGCACATGGCCGCGCATTTCTCGCTGCAGGCGGGGGATGTGATCCTCACCGGTACCCCGGCGGGTGTGGGGCCGTTCAATGTCGGTGACGAATTGGTGCTGGAGTTGCCGGGTGTGAGCCGCTTCGAAAGCCGGGTGCTCTGACTCGAGACCGCGTCGCCTTCTTCGCGGGTAAACTCGCGAAGAGGCCGGTCCTGTTTACCGATTTTTCACACCTGATCCGGATAATGCGCGAATCTTCGCCCATTTCCCCAGGACCCCTGCATGCCATCTCCCTCCAGCGCCCCCGCAACCCCCAAGCGTCGTTTCTTTCTGCGCTGGCCCTTCGGCCTGGCTGTGGCGGCGGTAGTCGGCTATGGCGTGGCCGTAGCCATGCACTGGGATGACCGCGGTGCGCTGTGGGTCAAAGAGAGTTTCGAAAGCGCCGCCGAGCGCAGCGAGAGCGTATGGCTACCAGACTACAAGGTCGACATCGATGCCAAACCGTTGCCGGGCATGGACGACGATGAAGCTTCAGATGTGGCCTTCAACCCGCGTACCCGCACCCTGTTCGCAGTCATGGGCAAGAACCCGATCCTGGTCGAACTGAGCCTGGATGGCGATGTACTGCGCAAGATCCCCCTCAACGGCTGGAACAACCCGGAAGGCGTCGCCGTACTGGAAGACGGCTACCTGGCAATCACCGATGAGCGCCTGCACGACCTGACCGTGGTCAAGGTGGATGCGCAGACCACCTCGTTGAACCATGATGATTTCCAGAGCCACGACCTGGGCCCGTCGGTGAAGAGCAACAAGGGCTTCGAGGCGGTGGCCTGGGACCCGCTGCGCCAGCGCCTGGTCATCGGCGAGGAGCGCCCGCCCAGGCTGTATACCTGGAATACCGACGGCCGCAGCCCGCTCACGGGTGAAAAACAGCTTTTGCCCAGTGATGAACTGGACCTGCGCAACCTCTCGGCGCTTGGCGTGGATCCGCGTACCGGCCACTTGTTGGTGCTGTCGTCCGACTCCAACATGCTTCTGGAACTGGACGAGCAGGGCCAGCAAGTCAGTTTCATGACCCTGCTCGGCGGTTTCAACGGCCTGCAGGACACCATCCCGCGTGCCGAAGGGGTGGCCATGGACGACAAGGGCAACCTGTACATGGTCAGCGAGCCTGCACTGTTCTATCGCTTCAGCAAAAACTGACCCAAACATCCGACTTTTCGGATGCTGGCATTAAGCTTTACTTCAGTTGTTCGTGATTAGATTCGTCACCCCTGTGTCGAGTCTTCCCTCATGCGCCGTTTTGTTCGTCCGTTCCCTGTTCTGGTCGTTATCGGCCTGATCCTGCTCGGCTTGGCCGGGCAGGAGTTTCGCCTGTTCGAGCGTGGCTGGTTCAACCTCAAGGCCTGGTGGCAGCCAGCCGAGCAAAGCATCGGCCTGGACCGTTACCGGGTGGTGGTGGAGGCGCAGCCGATCGAGGGGCTGGATGACGACATCTCGGCGCTGACCTACGACCCCGACCGCAAGACTCTGTTTACCGTTACCAATGCACGCTCGGAGCTGATCGAGCTGTCGCTGGACGGGCGCATCCTGCGCCGAGTGCCGCTGACCGGCTTCGGCGACCCGGAAGCCGTGGAGTACGTCGGGCCCAACAGCTATGTGATCACCGACGAGCGTCAGCAGCGGCTGATTCGCGTGCGCCTGGAGGACGACACGATGTTCCTCGATGCCGGCGATGCCGAGCAGCTGACCCTGGGCATTGGCCTGAATGGCAACAAGGGCTTCGAGGGGCTGGCCTATGATTCGGCGGGCAAGCGCCTGTTCGTGGCCAAGGAGCGTGACCCAATGCTGATCTACGAGGTGCATGGCTTCCCGCACGACAATCCTGAGCAGCCCTATGCGGTGCATGTGGTGCAGGACCGCAAGCGCGATTCGCGGCTGTTCGTGCGGGACCTGTCGAGCTTGCAGTTCGATGAGCGCAGCGGGCACCTGCTGGCGCTGTCGGACGAGTCGCGGCTGGTGCTGGAGCTGGATGTGGAGGGCCGGCCGCTGAGTACCTTATCGTTACGCAAGGGGTTCCAGGGGTTGCAGGCGACGGTGCCGCAGGCGGAGGGGATTGCGATGGATGAGGCGGGGACCATCTATCTGGTCAGTGAGCCGAACCTGTTCTATGTGTTCAAACAGCCAGCGGAGTGAGTGCCTGTGAGGGCCTATTCGCGGGCATGCCCGCTCCCACAGGTACGCCACAGGTTTCGGACCCTGTGCAATACCTGTGGGAGCGGGCGCGCCCGCGAAGAAGGTTACTCGGCCTTCAGGCTTTTCACGCCCTCAGAGGTACCCAGCAGCAGCAAATCCGCCGGCCGTGCCGCGAACAGGCCGTTGGTCACCACGCCAACAATGGCATTGATCTGCGCTTCCAGCTCCACCGGGTTGGTGATCTGCAGGTTGTGCACATCGAGGATCACGTTGCCGTTGTCGGTAACCACGCCCTCACGGTACACCGGGTCACCGCCCAGTTTGACCAGCTGGCGCGCCACGTGGCTGCGGGCCATCGGGATCACTTCGACCGGCAGCGGGAACGCGCCCAGCACCGGTACCAGCTTGCTGGCATCGGCGATGCAGATGAAGGTCTTGGCCACGGCGGCGACGATCTTCTCGCGGGTCAGGGCTGCGCCGCCGCCTTTGATCAGGTTCAGGTGCGCGTCGCTCTCGTCGGCGCCGTCCACGTAGAACTCCAGTTCGCTGACGCTGTTCAGCTCGTAGACCGGGATGCCATGGCCCTTCAGACGCTGGGCAGTGGCTTCGGAGCTGGCGACCGCGCCGTCGAAGGCGGTCTTGTGCTGAGCCAGGGCGTCGATGAAGAAGTTGGCGGTCGAACCGGTGCCGACGCCGACGACGCTCTTTTCATCCAGCTTGGGCAGAATGAAGTCTACAGCGGCCTGGGCGACGGCCTGTTTGAGTTGGTCCTGGGTCATGCGGGCTCCGAGAGGGGCAGGGCGGTTTTGAAAAGAGCCTAGTATAACGGCTCGGGCGGCTTTGCTGTGGTCGCCTGACGTAGCGCTGGGGTAGACTCCCAGCCCTTGTCCCGCGGCCCAGTGATGCATTCCCGATGCTCGAACAGTACGTCAAGAAGATCCTCACCTCGCGCGTCTACGACGTCGCGGTCGAAACCCCGCTGCAGAGCGCCGGGCAGCTGAGCAAGCGCCTGGGCAACCAGATTCTGCTCAAGCGCGAAGACCTGCAGCCGGTGTTCTCGTTCAAGATCCGCGGGGCCTACAACAAGCTGGCCCAACTGACCCCGGAAGAACTGGCCCGTGGCGTGGTCACTGCCTCGGCCGGCAACCACGCCCAGGGCTTGGCCCTGGCTGCGCGCGAGATGGGTATCAAAGCCACTATCGTGATGCCCAAGACCACCCCGGAAATCAAGGTCGAAGGCGTGCGTTCGCGGGGCGGCAAGGTGGTGCTGCATGGCGACTCGTTCCCCGAGGCGCTGGCCTATTCGCTGAAACTGGTCGATGAAAAGGGCTTCGTCTACGTGCACCCCTACGACGACCCGCACACCATCGCCGGGCAGGGCACCGTGGCCATGGAGATCCTGCGCCAGCACCCAGGCCAGCTGGACGCGATCTTCGTGCCGGTGGGTGGGGGTGGCCTGATCGCCGGCATTGCTGCCTACGTGAAATACCTGCGCCCGGAAATCAAGGTGATTGGCGTCGAGCCGGACGACTCCAACTGCCTGCAGGCGGCCATGGCGGCCGGCGAGCGCGTGGTGCTGCCGCAGGTCGGGCTGTTCGCCGACGGCGTGGCGGTGGCGCAGATCGGTCAGCACACCTTCGATATCTGCCGCCATCATGTGGATGAAGTGGTCACCGTCAGTACCGACGAGATCTGCGCGGCTATCAAGGATATCTACGATGATACCCGCTCGATCACCGAACCTGCCGGTGCCCTTGGCGTGGCGGGCATCAAGAAGTACGTCGAGTTGTACGGTGTGGCCGGGCAGACCCTGGTGGCCATCGACTCCGGTGCCAACGTCAACTTCGACCGCCTGCGCCATGTGGCCGAGCGTGCCGAGCTGGGCGAAAAGCGCGAAGCGATCATCGCCGTGACCATCCCTGAGCGCCCGGGCAGCTTCAAGGCCTTCTGCGAGGCTATCGGCAAGCGCCAGATCACCGAGTTCAACTACCGCAAGCACACCTCCGACGAGGCGCATATCTTCGTCGGCGTGCAGACCCACCCGGAAAACGACCCACGTGCGGCGCTGGTACAGCAACTGACCGAGCAGGGCTTCCCGGTTACCGACCTGACCGACAACGAGCTGGCCAAGCTGCATATTCGCCACATGGTTGGTGGCCATTCGGCCGGTGCCAGTGACGAGATGGTGCTGCGCTTCGAGTTCCCCGAGCGGCCGGGGGCGCTGTTCAACTTCCTCAACAAGCTGGGCGGGCGCTGGAACATCTCGATGTTCCATTACCGCAACCATGGTGCCGCTGACGGGCGCGTGGTGGCGGGGTTGCAGGTGCCGGAGGACGAGCGCCACATGGTGCCGGCGGCGCTGGCGAAGATCGGCTACCCGTACTGGGACGAAACCGACAACCCGGCTTACAAGCTGTTCCTGGGCTGAGCGGCTAAGCTGGGGCTGATGGCCCTTTCGCGGGCTTGCCCGCTCCCACAGGTACTGCGCAGGCTTCAGGGCCTGTGATATCCCTGTGGGAGCGGGCAAGCCCGCGAAGAAGCCTGCACAAAATGGCCTGCTTAAGGACAACCGAGACATGGAACACCTGACCACCCTCAAGACCCTGCACATCATCGCCACCGCGCTCCTGCTGCTGGGTGCTCTGGGCCTGGCGCTCTGGACCGTGCGCGCCCGCCGCCAGGGCGATGCCGAGGCCTACGCCAAGCTGCTGCGTCGGCCGCTGGTGTTCGTCTGGCTGGTGATGGGCCTGTGCCTGGTGAGTATGCCGTTTACCGGCTGGTGGCTGGTGCACCTGGTGGGCTGGCCGCTGGGGCAGACCTGGGTGCTGGCGTCCAGCGTCATCTATACGCTGGGCGCGTTTGCCGTGTGGTGGCTGCTGCTGCGGTTGAACCGGCTGCGCAAGGCCGAGGTGGTGGGGTTGCGCTTTACCTTGGCACTGGCGGTGTTCAGTGGGGTTTGCTTCCTGTCCATCGCCGGGCTGATGGGGGCCAAGCCGGTCTGACAGCTTTGTGCTGTATGTGCTGGCCTCTTCGCGGGTAAACCCGCTCCTACAGGATCTGAGCAAGGCTTGAGGGCTGTGCAGTACCTGTGGGAGCGGGTTTACCCGCGAAGAGGCCGGCACAGGAAAACCTCAATCCCGCAGCGAAACCACAGGCCACCCACGCATCTCGGCCTCCGCCCGCAGCTTCGGGTCGGGGTCCACCGCCACCGCATGCGCCACCCGCTGCAACAGCGGCAAATCGTTCATCGAGTCGCTATAGAAATAGCTGTCCTCAAGGTCGAAGCCGTTTTCCAGCATCCAGCGCTCCAGCCGCGTCACCTTGCCTTCACGGAAACACGGTATATCGGTACTACGTCCGGTATAGCGGCCATCACGCGTTTCGCATTCGGTCGCCAGCAACACGCGAACCCCCAGGCGCCGGGCAATCGGTGCGGTGACGAAGCGGTTGGTGGCGGTGATGATCACCAGCTGGTCGCCGGCCTCGCGGTGCTGCTGCAGCAAGGTCAGCGCCTTGGGCAGGATGATCGGCTCGATGCAGGCGCGCATGAAGTCGCGGTGCCATTCGTCGAGCTGGGCTACCGGTGTTGCCGCAAGGATTTCCATGGAAAAGGCCAGGTAGGCCTGCAGGTCCAGGGTGCCGTTCAGGTATTCCTGATAGAAGCCATCGTTGCGTTGCTTGTAGGTAACCGGGTCGAGGATGCCGCGCTGGCAAAGGTAGTCACCCCAGGCATGGTCGCTGTCGCCACCGAGGAGGGTATTGTCCAGGTCGAATAAAGCCAGGCGCATCGCGGTCACTCGCATAAGCCACAGGGTAGGCCCGCAGAATACGGAGTTTTCACGCTGCTGCACATAAGCTTGGCGGGCGCGTTGCTGCGCTCGCAAGCTTTGTGGAACAATGCGGTGACATGCGTTTGCGAGGTTGCTGCCGTGATCGACCCGGATGGTTTTCGCCCCAATGTCGGGATCATTCTCACGAATGATGCCGGGCAGGTGCTATGGGCTCGACGGATCAACCAGGATGCCTGGCAGTTTCCCCAGGGTGGCATCAACCCTGACGAGACGCCGGAAGATGCCCTGTACCGCGAGCTGAACGAAGAAGTTGGCCTTGAACGCGATGATGTGGAAATTCTTGCCTGCACCCGTGGCTGGTTGCGTTATCGTTTACCCCAGCGACTGGTGCGTACGCATAGCCAGCCGCTGTGCATTGGCCAGAAGCAGAAATGGTTCCTGCTGCGCCTGGTCAGCAACGAACAACGGGTGCGGATGGACCTGACCGGCAAGCCGGAATTCGACGGCTGGCGCTGGGTCAGCTATTGGTACCCGCTGGGCCAGGTTGTGACATTCAAGCGCGAGGTCTACCGACGCGCCCTGAAAGAGCTAGCACCGCGTCTGCTGACGCGCGACTGACGACGGAGTTCGACCCCGAGCCATGCTCAATACGCTGCGCAAGATCGTCCAGGAAGTAAACTCCGCCAAAGATCTCAAGTCGGCGTTGGGGATCATTGTCTTGCGTGTCAAGGAGGCCATGGGCAGCCAGGTCTGCTCGGTCTACCTGCTCGACCCGGAAACCAACCGCTTCGTGCTGATGGCCACCGAAGGCCTGAACAAGCGTTCCATCGGCAAGGTCAGCATGGCCCCCAACGAAGGCCTGGTCGGCCTGGTCGGTACCCGGGAAGAGCCGCTGAACCTGGAAAACGCTGCCGACCACCCGCGTTACCGCTACTTTGCCGAAACCGGCGAGGAAAAATTCGCCTCCTTCCTCGGTGCGCCGATCATCCACCACCGCCGCGTGGTCGGGGTATTGGTCATCCAGCAAAAGGAGCGCCGCCAGTTCGACGAGGGCGAAGAAGCCTTCCTGGTCACCATGAGCGCCCAGCTCGCAGGGGTTATCGCCCACGCCGAGGCTACTGGCTCGATCCGTGGCCTCGGCCGCCAGGGCAAGGGCATCCAGGAAGCGCGCTTCGTCGGCGTACCGGGCTCGCCTGGCGCCGCTGTGGGGCGCGCAGTGGTGATGCTGCCGCCAGCCGATCTGGAAGTGGTGCCGGACAAGACCGTCGATGACATCGACGCCGAACTGAAGCTGTTCCAGAACGCCCTCGAAGGTGTGCGCGACGATATGCGCAAGCTGTCGGCCAAGCTGGCCACCCAGCTGCGCCCGGAGGAGCGTGCACTGTTCGATGTGTACCTGATGATGCTCGAAGACGCGGCTCTGGGCGGTGAGGTGACCGAAGTCATCAAGACCGGCCAGTGGGCCCAGGGCGCACTGCGCCAGGTGGTGGGCGAGCACGTCAACCGCTTCGAGCTGATGGACGATGACTACTTGCGCGAGCGCGCCTCCGACGTCAAGGACCTGGGCCGGCGCCTGCTGGCCTACCTGCAGGAAGCCCGCGCGCAGTCGCTGGTGTATGCCGACAACACCATCCTGGTCAGTGAAGAGCTGACCCCGGCGATGCTCGGCGAAGTGCCTGAAGGCAAGCTGGTCGGCCTGGTCTCGGTACTGGGCTCGGGCAACTCCCACGTCGCCATCCTGGCTCGCGCCATGGGCATCCCCACGGTGATGGGCCTGGTCGATTTGCCTTATTCCAAGGTCGACGGCATCGAGATGATCGTCGACGGCTACAAGGGTGAGGTGTTCACCAACCCCAGCGAAGTGCTGCGCAAGCAGTACAGCGATGTGGTCGAGGAGGAGCGCCAGCTGGCCCAGGGCCTGGATGCCCTGCGCGAACTGCCGTGCGTTACCCCGGACGGCCACCGCATGCCGCTGTGGGTCAACACCGGCCTGCTCGCCGACGTGGCCCGTGCCCAGCAGCGTGGCGCCGAAGGGGTGGGGCTGTACCGCACCGAAGTGCCGTTCATGATCAACCAGCGCTTCCCCAGCGAGAAAGAGCAGCTGGCCATCTACCGCGAGCAGCTGGCGGCCTTCCACCCGCTGCCGGTGACCATGCGTACCCTCGACATCGGTGGCGACAAGTCGCTGTCGTACTTCCCGATCAAGGAAGAAAACCCGTTCCTCGGCTGGCGCGGCATTCGCGTCACCCTCGACCACCCGGAAATCTTCCTGGTGCAGACCCGCGCCATGCTCAAGGCCAGCGAGGGGCTGAACAACCTGCGTATCCTGCTGCCAATGATTTCCGGCATCCATGAGCTGGAAGAGGCGCTGCACCTGATCCACCGCGCCTGGGGCGAGGTGCGTGACGAAGGCACCGATGTGCCGATGCCACCGGTTGGCGTGATGGTGGAAATTCCTGCGGCGGTGTACCAGACCAAGGAGCTGGCGCGGCAGGTGGACTTCCTGTCGGTTGGTTCCAACGACCTGACCCAGTACCTGCTGGCGGTGGACCGCAACAACCCGCGGGTCGCCGACCTTTACGACTACCTGCACCCGGCGGTGTTGCAGGCGCTGAACACGGTGGTGCGCGACGCCCATGGCGAAGGCAAGCCGGTGAGTATCTGTGGTGAGATGGCCGGTGACCCGGCAGCGGCGATCCTGTTGATGGCCATGGGCTTCGACAGCCTGTCGATGAACGCCACCAACCTGCCGAAGGTGAAGTGGATGCTGCGCCAGATCAACCTGGGCAAGGCCAAGGAATTGCTCACCGAGGCCCTGAGCCATGACAACCCGCAGGTTATCCACAGCTCGCTGCAACTGGCCCTGAAAAACCTTGGGTTGGCGCGGATGATCGGGCCTGGGGCCAATAAGACCCTCTGAATGCGGGGTGCCTGTTCCGGCCTCTTCGCGGGTTTGTGGGAGCGGGCTTGTGGGAGCGGGCGTGCCCGCGAAGCAGGCGATTTGTTGTGTGGCACCGGCTTCGCCGGTGTTCGCGGGCTCGCCCGCTCCCACAAAGGCCAGCACAGTGCTCAGACCGAAAGCTCAACTTCCCCCAAGTGCCCGCCAAATGGCCCGAAACTGCGCTCAATAAGCCGCCTTTTCCCCTGATCATCCAAAATCAGCACCGTGCTCGCCCGCGTCCCGTAGTTCTGGCTGGCAATAAACACGCTCGACAGCAACTTCTCGGTCGCCAACCCCACGCCCGTCTCCGGCAACTCGCCCTCCGGCGCCGGTTCGGCATCGGCCAGCAACGCCAGCAAGCGCTGTGGCTCTGGCGTTTCCAGTAACCCTTCCAGCCCACTGCGCGCCTTCACCAGCTTAGGCCAAGGCGTATCCAGCCCGGCATTGGAAAGCCCGTAAACCCCAGCCTCCAGTAAGCGCGGCGCCGCGTCTCGGGCATGCAAATAGCCCAGCTGCCGTCCATCGCCCACCAGCAGGTTGAACCCTGAATATTGCCTGCTGCGGCTGGCCACCTGGTCCAGATAGGCCTCGACCCCCAACTCCCCCTGCAGATACGCCGCCACCAGCTCGCCCCGCGAGCGCGGCCCCAAAGCCTGCGCCGGGTCGCGAATATTGGTCAGCGCCGCGACCCGCCCCTGCGGACCGACGCCCAGCCAGGTGCCGCCTGCCTCCAGGTCCCGCCCGGCATATACCCCGGGAGCATCCTCCCAGGCCGCCAGGGCCTGGGTGGGGCGGGCATAGAATTCATCGCGGTTGGCCGCCACGATCAGCGGCAGGGCGTGCCCCGGTCGCCAGGCGAATACGATCAGGCACATCGGTAGGGCCTCCGGTTTTTTTCCACTGTACCCACTCCGACGGGGCACTTCCAACCTGACACACAGTTCACTAGAGCCGTGAGCCCGGCTTCCGTTACCATGCCGGATTGATTTCTTGGGGAAGACGAATGGAATTCGTGCTCTATCTGCTGTTGGGCGCTTGCGCCGGTGTACTGGCCGGGTTGTTCGGCGTGGGCGGCGGTATCATCATCGTGCCGGTGCTGGTGTTCAGCTTCACCTTGCAGGGTTTCGATGCCTCGGTGCTGACCCACCTGGCTGTCGGTACGTCGCTGGCAACCATCGTCTTCACCTCGATCAACGCCGTGCTCGAGCACCATCGCAAGGGTGCGGTGCAATGGCCGATCTTCGCCTGGATGACCCTCGGCATCCTCCTTGGGGCCGGTGTCGGCGCCAAGACCGCCTCGCTGATACAGGGGCCGTTGCTGCAAAAGATCATCGGTGTGTTCGCCCTGGTCATCGCCGCGCAGATGGCCCTGGACCTCAAACCCAAGGCCAGTCGTGGCATCCCCGGCAAGCCCGCGCTGATCGGTGCAGGTGGGGTGATCGGCTGGGCTTCGGCCATTTTCGGCATTGGCGGCGGTTCGCTGACCGTGCCGTTCCTGACCTGGCGCAGCCTGCCCATGCAGCAGGCAGTGGCCACGTCTTCGGCCTGTGGCCTGCCCATTGCCTTGGCCAGTGCCCTGAGTTTCATGCTGCTGGGTTGGCACGAAGAGCACCTGCCGGCCCACAGCCTGGGTTACGTGTACCTGCCGGCGCTGCTCGGCATTGCCGTGACCAGCATGTTTTTCGCCCGCTTCGGCGCGCGCCTGGCGCACAAGCTGTCGCCACGTTTGTTGAAACGCCTGTTCGCAGCCCTGCTGTTCTGTGTCGGCCTCAGCTTTTTGATTTGAATCGAGAGGAAGTTCCATGCTGCCTTACCCGCAGATAGACCCCGTGGCCGTGGCCATCGGGCCGCTGAAAATCCATTGGTACGGCCTGATGTACCTGGTCGGCATCGGCGGTGCCTGGCTGCTCGCCTCGCGCCGGCTGAACCGCTTCGACCCCACCTGGACGCGCGAAAAGCTCTCCGACCTGGTGTTCTGGCTGTCGATGGGTGTGATCGTCGGTGGTCGCCTGGGCTACGTGCTGTTCTACGACCTGCACGCCTACCTGGCCAATCCGACGCTGATCTTCGAGGTGTGGAAGGGTGGCATGTCGTTCCACGGCGGTTTCATCGGCGTGATGCTGGCGGCCTTGTGGTTCGGCAAGCGCAACAACAAGTCGTTCTTCGAGCTGATGGACTTCGTCGCGCCGCTGGTGCCGATCGGCCTGGGGGCCGGGCGCATCGGCAACTTCATCAACGCCGAGCTGTGGGGCAAGGCCACCGACGTGCCATGGGCGATGGTCTTCCCGCCGTTCAGCGACCCGGCGCAGCTGCCGCGTCACCCATCGCAGCTGTACCAGTTCGCACTCGAAGGTGTGGCGCTGTTCCTGATCCTCTGGGCGTTCTCGCGCAAGCCGCGGCCGACCATGGCGGTATCCGGCATGTTCGCGCTGTTCTACGGCATCTTCCGCTTCATCGTCGAATTCGTCCGCGTACCGGATGCCCAGCTTGGCTACCTGGCCTGGGGCTGGCTGACCATGGGTCAGATTCTGTGCGTGCCGATGATCCTGGCTGGCCTTGGCCTGATCTGGTGGGCTTATAATCGCAAGCCTACGGCGAAACCCGCCTGATTAATCCCACGGCAGGGGCGATCCCCCTGCCGTTTTTGCTACAGGTAAGCCATGAAACAGTATCTGGACCTGGTCCGCGACGTCATCGACAACGGCACGCTGCAGGGCAACCGCACCGGCATCCGCACCATCAGCCTGCCGGGCGCCATGCTGCGTTTCGACTTGCAGAAGGGCTTTCCGGCCATTACCACGCGCAAACTGGCGTTCAAGTCGGCGATCGGCGAAATGGTCGGTTTCCTGCGTGGCGTGAAGAACGCCGGTGAATTCCGCGAACTGGGCTGCAAGGTCTGGGACCAGAACGCCAACGAGAACGCCCAGTGGCTGGCCAACCCGTTCCGCCAGGGCCATGACGACCTGGGCGAGATCTACGGCGTGCAATGGCGTCAGTGGCCGGGCTACAAGCGCATCCCGCTGAGCAACCCGGCGGCCATCGAGATGGCCGAGAAGGCGGGCTTCCGCCGCATCGCCCAGGACGAGGAGGACGGCGTCGCGTTCGTCATCCTGTACAAAGCCATCGACCAGGTGCGCCAGTGCCTGGACACCATCGCCAACGACCCGGGCAGCCGCCGTATCCTGTTCCACGGCTGGAACTGTGCGCAGCTCGACGAGATGGCCCTGCCGCCGTGCCACCTGCTGTACCAGTTCCACCCGAATGTGGAGACCAGGGAGATTTCCCTGACCCTCTACATCCGCTCCAACGACCTGGGCCTGGGCACGCCGTTCAACCTCACCGAAGGCGCGGCGCTGCTGTCGCTGTTCGGCCGCCTGACCGGCTACACCCCGCGCTGGTTCACCTACTTCATCGGCGATGCCCATGTGTATGAGAACCACCTGGACATGCTCAACGAGCAGCTCAAGCGTGAGCCGCTGGAGGCGCCGAAGCTGGTGATCAGCGACCGCGTGCCGGCGTTTGCCGAGACGGGCAAGTACGAGCCGGAGTGGCTGGAGAAGATCGAGCCGAGCGATTTCTGGCTGGAAGGGTATGAGCACCATGCCCCGATGACGGCGCCGATGGCGGTGTGATCTTTTAGATTGCCGGGGCTGCTCTGCAGCCCTTTCGCCGGCAAGCCAGCTCCCACAGGACGGCGCTGCCAGTGGGGGCTGTGCAAAACCTGTGGGAGCCGGCTTGCCAGCGATTAGGCCCTTGGATCTTTCAATGCCCGTGACTTCGCCCCACATGCGAATGCTCGGTTTCCGGCACCGATACCGCCCCGTTCGTCTCCAGTTGCTGCAAGATCGCACACTCCGCCCCTTGCGCATTGCAGCGCCGCCGCAGCTCCACCAACTGCTCCTGCAACGCCACCAATCCATCGATCCGCGCCTGCACATGCTCGATATGCTCGTCGATCAGCGCATTGACACTGCCGCACGAATCATCGGGGCTGTCGCGCAGGCGTAGCAGGCTGCGGATTTCATCCAGGGTCATGTCCAGGGTGCGGCAGTTGCGGATGAACGTCAGCCGCTCGACGTGGGCCTGGGTGTACAGCCGGTAGTTGCCGTCGCTTCGCGCCGGCTCCGGCAGCAGCTGTTCACGCTCGTAGTAGCGGATGGTTTCCACGGCGCAGTCGGTGGCTTTGGCCAGTTCTCCGATCTTCATCACGAAATTCTCCAGCAAGTGGCTTGACCCTATAGTGGCTACAGGGTGTTCACTTGGCAACAGGCTCAAATTAAGGATGACCCCATGAACCAGCCTGTCAGCCACGAACACAAGCATGATCACCACGCCCACAGCTGCTGTGGCAGCGCTGCTACGCCAGCGTTGGTCCAGCTGAGCGAAAAGGCCAGCAGCCACGCCCAGTTCAGCCGTTTCCGCATCGAGGCCATGGACTGCCCTACCGAGCAGACCCTGATCCAGGACAAGCTGGGCAAGCTGGCCGGTATTGAGCAGCTGGAGTTCAACCTGATCAACCGTGTGCTTGGCGTGCGCCACACCCTGGGTGGTACTGCTGAAATCGAGCAGGCCATCGACAGCCTGGGCATGAAAGCCGAGCCGCTTGGCGCCGAAGACGATAGCACTGCCAGCGCACCGCAAGTGGCCAAGACCCGCTGGTGGCCCCTGGCGCTGTCCGGTATTGCCGCGATCGCCGCCGAAATCGTGCACTTTGCCGCGCTGGCCCCGGAGTGGGTGGTGGCGGCGCTGGCGCTGGCAGCGATCCTCGGCTGTGGCCTGGGTACCTACAGGAAGGGCTGGATCGCCCTGAAAAACCGCAACCTCAACATCAATGCGCTGATGAGCATTGCCGTGACTGGCGCGGTGCTGACCGGCCAGTGGCCGGAAGCGGCCATGGTGATGGTGTTGTTCACCGTCGCCGAGCTGATCGAAGCCCGCTCGCTGGACCGCGCGCGCAACGCCATTGGTGGGCTGATGCAGCTCACCCCGGACATGGCTACCGTGCGCCAGGCCGATGGCCAGTGGCGGGAAGTGGAGGTGCGGGAGGTGGCCATCGGGGCCTTGGTGCGGGTACGCCCCGGCGAACGCATTGGCCTGGACGGTGAAGTGACCAGCGGGCAATCCACCGTCGATCAGGCGCCGATCACCGGCGAAAGCCTGCCTGTGGAGAAGACCGTGGGCGACAAGTTGTTCGCCGGCACCATCAACCAGGCGGGGGCGCTGGAGTTCCGCGTTACCGCTGCTGCCGGGCAATCGACCCTGGCGCGGATCATCAAGGCCGTCGAGGAAGCGCAAGGCGCGCGGGCGCCTACCCAGCGTTTCGTCGACCGCTTCTCGCGCATCTACACCCCAGTGGTGTTTGCCATTGCCCTGGCCGTTGCGGTGATACCGCCGCTGTTCATGGCCGGTGCCTGGTTCGACTGGGTCTATCGCGCCCTGGTGCTACTGGTGGTGGCCTGCCCGTGTGCCCTGGTGATCTCGACCCCGGTGACCATCGTCAGCGGCCTGGCTGCCGCCGCGCGCAAGGGCATCCTGATCAAGGGTGGCGTGTACCTGGAAGGCGGGCGCCAGCTGGACTTCCTGGCTCTGGACAAGACCGGCACCATCACCCACGGCAAGCCGGTGCAGACCGATGCCAAGGTACTGGAGCCGCTGTTCGAAGGCCGCGCGCAAGCCCTGGCCGCCAGCCTGGGCGAGCGTTCGGACCACCCGGTTTCCCGCGCCATTGCCCAGTTCGGCAAGGAGCAAGGCCTGGCTTTGAGCGAGGTCGATGACTTCGCCGCCCTGGCCGGGCGCGGCGTGCGCGGTACCATCGCGGGTGAGGTTTACCACTTGGGTAACCACCGTCTGGTCGAGGAGCTGGGGCTGTGCTCGCCCGAGCTCGAAGCCCAGCTGGATGCGCTGGAGCGCCAGGGCAAGACCGTGGTGCTGCTACTCGACCGCTCCGGCCCGTTGGCGCTGTTCGCGGTGGCCGACACGGTCAAGGAAAGCAGTCGCCAGGCCATCGCCGAGCTGCATGAACTGGGCATCAAGACTGTCATGCTGACCGGTGACAATCCGCATACCGCCCAGGCCATCGCCACCGTGGTGGGTATCGACCGTGCCGAAGGCAACCTGCTGCCTGCCGACAAGCTCAAGAGCATCGAAACCCTGTACGCCCGGGGCCATCGGGTGGGCATGGTCGGTGACGGCATCAACGACGCCCCGGCGCTGGCCCGCGCCGAGATCGGTTTTGCCATGGCGGCAGCCGGTACCGACACCGCCATCGAGACCGCCGATGTGGCGCTGATGGACGACGACTTGCGGAAAATCCCGGCCTTCGTCAGGCTGTCGCGCCAAAGTGCGGCGATCCTCATGCAGAACATCGTTCTGGCGTTGGGCATCAAGGCGATATTCCTGGCGATCACCTTTGCCGGCATGGCCACCATGTGGATGGCGGTGTTTGCCGACATGGGCGTGAGCCTGCTGGTGGTGTTCAACGGCTTGCGCCTGTTGCGCAAATAGAGGACGTGCATGCTGAGTTCTGAGCTTAAAGCCTTCTACATGGTGGCCCGCCTGGGCAGCATCACCCTGGCGGCGAAGAAGCTCGGCCTCAGCCAGCCCACGGTGACCACGCAGATTCGCAACCTGGAGAGCCAGTACGCGGTGGAGCTGTTCTACCGCGGCGGGCGGCGCCTGGTGCTGAGCGAGGAGGGCGTGCGCCTGCTGCCGATGGTCAAGGCACTGCTGCAGCAGGAGGCCGACATCGAGTTCGAACTGCGCAACAGCGGCCAGGCACAGGGCAGCCTGCGCATCGCGGCCACGGCGCCTTACTACATCCTCGACCTGGTGAAGATCTACCGCGAACGCCTGCCGCAGGTGGAAGTGGCGGTGGAAATCGGCAACTCGCAGCAGGTACTGGAGATGCTCGAGGACTACCGGGTGGATATCGCCGCTTCGTCGCAACTGCTGGAAGATGCTCGGCTGGTGCGGCGGGTGCTGGGGACCGACCCGTTGGTGGTGGCGGTGCATCGCAACCACCCGTTGGCACACCGCCAGGCGGTGTCCATTGACGTGGTGGCCGGGCATTGCCTGCTGATGCGCGAGAAGGGCTCGACCACACGCAAGCTGACCGAGCAGATGATGCAAGAGGCCGGGGTGAAGGCCGGGGCGTTGCTGGAGATTGGCAGCCGCGAATCGATCCGCGAGGCGGTGCTGCGCAATATCGGCATCAGCGTGATTGCCCGGCACGAGGTGCCGCACAACCCTGAGTTGCGGGTGCTGGCGCTGGAGAACGCGCCGGTGATGCATGAGTACCTGTATTGCCTGAAGGAGCGGCGCCAGGCCCGGTTGCCGGCGATAGGGCCCTTGAAGGCCACTACAAAATCTGCCTATACCACTATCACCCGCTTTTGCCCTAAAGCCACAGAACCTTCGCACAGCCTTCCTAGCATGGCCTCCATCTCTTCGATGAGGCCCTGCCATGAACCACACCACCCCCGGCGCACAGATGAAAGTGCGCAACATCCACAAGCGCTTCGGCGCCTTCACGGCGCTGAATGATGTCTCGCTGGACATCGCCGCCGGCGAACTGGTGTGCCTGCTCGGGCCTTCCGGCTGCGGCAAGACCACATTGCTGCGCTGCATCGCCGGCCTGGAGCGCCAGGACCGCGGTACGTTGTACATCGGCGAGCGCGATATCTCCGAGCTGCCACCCCAGGCCCGTGACTACGGCATCCTGTTCCAGTCCTACGCGCTGTTCCCCAACCTTACCGTCGAAGCCAACATCGCCTATGGCCTGACTGGCAGCGGCCGTGAACAGGCTCGCCAGCGAGTGGCCGAAATGCTCGAACTGGTGGGCCTGGCCGGCAGCGAGAAGAAATACCCCGGTCAGCTTTCCGGGGGCCAGCAGCAGCGTGTGGCCCTGGCCCGCGCGCTGGCACCATCGCCGTCGTTGCTGCTGCTGGACGAGCCGATGTCGGCGCTGGATGCCCGGGTGCGCGAGCACCTGTGCACCGAACTGCGCCAGCTGCAGCGCCAGCTGGGTATCACCACGCTGATGGTCACCCACAACCAGGACGAGGCCATGCTGATGGCCGACCGCATTGCGGTGATGAACAACGGCCAGGTCGAGCAATACGCCACCCCGCAGGAAATCTACGACCAGCCGGCCACGCCGTTCGTTGCCGAGTTCGTCGGCCAGGGCAACTGGTTGCCGTTCCAGCGCAGCAGTAACAGCCATGCCCAGGTCGGTGGCATGAACATGCGTCTGGCACCAGGTTCAGCCCGACCCAGTAGCGGTCGGCTGTTCTGCCGCCCGGAGGCGATCACGGTCAACCCGGCGGTGCACGAAGAAAACCTGTTCCCGGCCATGGTTCGTGAAATCACCTTCCTCGGTAACCGCTGCCGCATGAGCTTCGAGCTCAAGGCGCTGCCTGGCCATGCACTGCTGGCGGAACTGGCTCCCGAGGCCATGCCGCGGCTGGGCTCGCAGGACATCTGGGTGGCGCTGCCGCCGCAGAGCCTGCAGGTGTTTGCCTGAGATGGCCGCGCCAATGTCCCTGCCGCTGAGCCAGGCCAAGGCCACGCCGCGTGCTGGCGTCGCCCTGGGCGACCGGTTGTTCGTCGTCGGCGGCAAGAGCCTGCTGCTGATCCTTCTGGTGCTGGCGGTGCTGATGCCGCTGCTGGCGATCTTCTGGCGCGGCTTCAGCGCAGAAGCGGGCCAGGGTGGCGGCCTGCTGGCGGCCCGCGAACTGTTCGCCAGTGAAAACTTCCACTGGCTGCTGGGCAACAGCCTGTCGGTGGCCTTCACGGTGGCAGCCATCGTGGTGCCGCTGGCCTACCTGTTCGCCTATGCCCTGCAACGCACGTTGATTCCGGCCAAAGGTCTGTGGCGGGGGATTTCGCTGCTGCCGCTGTTGGCGCCGTCGATGCTGCCGGCCATCGCCCTGGTCTACCTGTTCGGTAACCAGGGGCTGCTGCGCGGGTTGCTCAGCGACAACATCTATGGCTTCTGGGGCATTGTGCTGGGCGAGGCCATCTACACCTTCCCGCATGCCCTGATGATCCTGCTGTCGGCGCTATCGCTGGCCGATGCACGCCTGTTCGACGCAGCGTCCAGCATGGGTGCCGGCCCTTGGCGAGCGTTCACCAGCATCACCTGGCCGGCCACGCGCCAGGCAGTATTCGCGGCGTTCTGCCTGGTATTTACCCTGACCATCACCGACTTCGGTGTACCGGTCGTGGTCGGCGGCGACTATCAGGTGCTGGCGCTGGAAGCCTACAAGGCGGTGGTCGGCCAGCAGCAGTTCGGCCGCGGCGCGCTGATCGGCATGGTGCTGCTGTTGCCGGCGCTGTTCAGCTTTACCGTCGATGCCTGGCTACGTCGGCGCGAGGGCGAGGCCATGAGCGGCCGTGCCCAGGTGTTCGAGCCCAAGCCGTCGCGGGGCCGTGATGCCTGCTTCCTGGCGATCGTGCTGCTGGTGTGCGCGGCATTGCTGTTGGTGATCGGCATGGCGGTGTATTCGTCGCTGGTCACGTTCTGGCCCTACAACCTGTCGTTGTCGCTGCGTCACTACATGTTCGAGGACACCGCCGGTGGTGGCTGGCTGGCCTACCGCAACAGCGTGACCATGGCCATCGGCACCGCGCTGATCGGCAGCATCGTGATCTTCACCGGCGCCTACCTGATGGAGAAGACCCAGGGCCAACGCCTGCTCAACCAGGCGCTGCGCCTGCTCAGCTTCATCCCCATGGCCGTGCCGGGCCTGGTGCTGGGCCTGGGCTACGTATTCTTCTTCAACCTGAACGGCAACCCGCTGCATGTGTTCTATGGCGGCATGGGGTTGCTGGTGGTGTGCACCATCGCTCACTACCTGACCACCGCGCAGATGACCGCGACCACCGCCCTGCGCCAGCTCGACGGCGAGTTCGAGGCCGCCGCGCTGTCGCTGAAGGCGCCGCTGTACAGGCACTTCCTGCGGGTGACTGTGCCGATCTGCCTGCCGGCGCTGCTGGACATCATTCGCTACCTGTTCGTATCGGCGATGACCACCGTGTCGGCGGCGATCTTCCTGTACAGCCCCGACACCATCCTGGCTGCCGTCGCCGTGCTGAACATGGACGATGCCGGCAACGTCGGTGGTGCCGCCGCCATGTCCACCCTGATCCTGCTGACCAGTGCCGGCGCTTCACTGCTGCTGGCTGCAGCCTCACGCGGCCTGCTGCGCCGCTCCCAAGCCTGGCGCCAACGCGCCGCGACCGTCTGACCTGTAAGGAACCTACCCATGTACAAGCACCTTGCACTTGCTGCTGCCGTTTCCGCCGTGTTCAGCCTGCAGGCTTCGGCCGCTGGCACCCAGCTGACGGTCTACACCGCCCTGGAAGCCGAACAGCTGAAGAGCTACAAGCAGGCCTTCGAGAAGGCCAACCCGGACATCGAGATCAAGTGGGTTCGTGACTCTACCGGCATCATCACCGCCAAGCTGCTGGCCGAGAAAGACCGCCCGCAAGCCGACGCAGTGTGGGGCCTGGCTGCTTCCAGCCTGGCTATCCTCGACCAGAACGGCATGCTCGAAGCCTACGCACCGAAGGACCTGGGCAAGATTGCCGCCAACTACCGCGATGCTGCCAACCCGCCAGCCTGGGTCGGTATGGACGTGTGGGCCGCGACCATCTGCTTCAATACCATCGAGGCCGAGAAGCAGGGCCTGAGCAAGCCGGTGAGCTGGCAGGACCTGACCAAGCCCGAGTACAAGGGCAAGATCGTCATGCCGAACCCGGCTTCGTCCGGCACCGGCTTCCTGGATGTCAGTGCCTGGCTGCAGACCTTTGGCGAGCCACAGGGTTGGGCGTACATGGATGCACTGCACCAGAACATCGGCCAGTACGTTCATTCCGGTTCCAAGCCGTGCAAGCTTGCCGCAGCGGGTGAATTCCCGATCGGTATCTCGTTCGAGTACCCGGCCGTGCAGCTCAAGCGCCAGGGCGCGCCGCTGGACATCGTGCTGCCGAAGGAAGGCCTGGGCTGGGAGATCGAGGCGACTGCGGTGATCAAAGGTTCGCCAAAAGCGGATGCGGCCAAGCGCCTGGCTGATTTCTCGGCAAGCCCGGCGGCCATGGAGCTGTACAAGGAGAACTTCGCCGTGCTGGCTGCCCCGGGTATTGCCAAGCCGCAGACCGAACTGCCGGCGGACTATGAACAGCGCCTGATCAAGAACGACTTTGCCTGGGCCTCGAAGAACCGTGACCAGATCCTGGCCGAGTGGCGCAAGCGCTATGACGGCAAGTCGGAGAAGGTGGCTCAGCAGTAACCTGCACCGGCCTCTTCGCGGGCGCGCCCGCTCCCACAGGTACCGCGCAGTCCTTCAGCTGTGTGCGATCTTTGTGGGAGCGGGCATGCCCGCGAAGAAGCCACTGCTGCAATCCAGCCAGGAATAAACAGTGATGCCCACCCCAGCCCAGATCATCGACAGCACCTTCGCGCTGTACGAACGCCACGGCAGTGACGACTACATCGGCGAAGCCATCACCCAGCTCGAACACATGTCCCAGGCCGCGCAACTGGCCATGGCCGAAGGCTTCGACGACGAAGTGGTGCTGGCGGCGTTCTTCCACGACATCGGCCACCTGTGCGGCGGTGACGCCAGCATGGGCGGCTATGGCGTGGTCAGCCATGAGCGCATCGGCGCCGAGTATTTACGCCGCTGTGGCTTCGGCGAACGCATGGCGCGGCTGGTGCAGTATCACGTGGAGGCCAAGCGCTACCTGACTTTGCGCCAGCCTGGGTATTACCAGCGGTTGAGTGAAGCGAGCCGGCGGACTTTGGAGTATCAGGGGGGCGTGATGAGCGAGGACGAGGCGGATGTGTTCGAGCGGGATCCGCTGTTCGAGGTGAGCTTGCGGATGAGGGAGTGGGATGAAATGGCCAAGGAGATTGGGGTGCCGGTGGTTGATCTGGATGGGTTGAAGCAGAGGGCTTTGGCACTGCTTTGAGAGATGGGCTGCCTGTGCCGGCCTCTTCGCGGGCACGCCCGCTCCCACAAGTACCACGCGCAAACCCTGTGGGAGCGGGCATGCCCGCGAAGAGGCCAGACCTGCTTGATCAAAACTGTGAAACCAGCGCCTCCAGCTGTTCCTGCCGCTCAGCCTGGTTCAGCTTCGCCCCAGGGTTCAGGGTGGACCACTGCGGATGCGCCCGCGCCTTGCTCAGCGCCTCCGGCAACTTGCCCTCCCGCCAGGCCTTCTCATCCAGCTCCCCCAGCCGAATGCTGTCCTGCGCCGCGTGCCCGCGGTTTTCCAGCGCCACCATCAACTGCTGCTGACGCAACGCCAGCAGGCGCAACACCGTATCGTCCACCGTCAGCTCGCGCTTGCCCTTGAGCTTGCCCATCAGCCGCGACCCATAGTTGCGCGCCGTCTGCAGCGCGCCGCCGGCAATTGCCCCGGCCAGGGCGGCAGCCCCCAGTGTCAGGCCGCCGACCAGCAGGTCCACCCCGGCACCCGCCGCAGCACCGGCGGCCACACCGCTGCCCAAGCGCACGCCCAGCAGCTTCAAGGTTTCGGGATTGAAGAGGTCATCGCCCCAACGGCCATCCAGCAACGGCAGGTCGCTGGCATGGGCGTCCTCGCGGCGGAAGGCATACAGCTTGAGCAGTGCCTCGACACAGCGCTGCTCGCGCTGGCGCACCTCTTGCCGCAATGCCTCGATGGCCCGGGCTTCGGCAGCCGGCTCGGCCTCGACGCTGCGCCGGCAGGCGGCGCAGTCCAGCAGCAGCTCGGCAATCAGGCGCTTGCCGCTGTGGCGGCGTGCCAGGCGCTGTGCCTGCTGGTCGTCGATCAGCCGCTGCAGGGCCGGGCGGGCGTCTTCCAGCAGCAGGGCCAGGCTTTCGTACAACCGGCGCTCGCCATCCTCTGGCGGGGCCACGCTGTCGAACCGCACCAACGCGTGAAGCCCAAGCCTGGCAAGGGCTTCACGCCATTGCGGCTCGCGGTGCTGATGGCTGGCGACGAAATTGAGCACCGGTAGCAGCGGCTTGCCGCAGCTGGCCAGCACTTCCAGTTCGTCGCGGTATTTGGCCAGCACTGGTTCGCGGGCGTCGATCACATACAAGCCGGCATTGCTGGCCAGCAGCTGGCGTAGCACCTTGGCCTCCTGCTCGAAACGCTGACGTGCCTCGCTGCCTTGTAGAAAGCGATCGAGGCGGGCCGGGCCGTCCAGGCGCTCGCCCGGGCGCTCCAGGCGTTCGAGATAGTCGAGCAGGGCGATGGCGTCTTCCAGGCCCGGGGTGTCATACAACTCGAGCAAAGGTTCGCCATCCACCGACAGCCGCGCACCTTCCACATGGCGGGTGGTGCTGGGGCGGTGGGAAACTTCGCCAAAGCCGACGTCACGGGTCAGGGTGCGCAGCAGCGAGGTCTTGCCGACGTTGGTGTGGCCGACCACGGCCAGTTTCAGCGGCTCAGTCATGGCCATGCTCCAGCCAGGTCAGCGGCGAGGTATCGGCATGCGCCAGACCAAGGCGGTCGAGGGCTTCGTGCCAGTCGCCCAGGCGCTGGGCGTCCAGGGCCTCGCCCGGTGCGGCCTGCAGTAGCCATATACGGGTGGCACCGGCGTTGCGTGCCAGTTCGGCGAGCAACGCCAGGCTGCCACGATCGGGAGAGCGGCGCGGGTCGCAAGCGATGGCCAGGCGTGCTGGCGGGAAACGGCTGAGCTGTTCCAGCAGGCGGTTACGCGATTCGCGGCTGTCGAGCACGCCGGCACTGGTTACGCTTTTTGGCAGCGCGGGTGGCCAGGGGTGCTGGTCGTCCAGTTCCAGGCCGACCAGCAGGGCACCGCTGCTGCCGCTTTCCAGCTGGCCAGCGGCAAACTGCGGCAAGGCCTCGGGCGCGGCATCCTGGACGCCGATGCGTTCGCTGCGCGGCATCAGCGCTTCACGCAGCTGCGCGTAGCCGGGCAGGCTGAGGTCCAGCGCCAGGCGTTGGCGGCCTTGACGCCATCGCCACAGGCACAGCCCGGCCAACAGTAGGCGCGGAAGCAGGCCGTACACCAGCACCACGCCAAGCAGCCAGCTGGCCCAGGCCTGGCGCGCCAGGTCCAGGGCCGGCTGGCTGTCGCCGCTGGCGCGGATCATGGCCTCGTCGGGTACCGTGAAGCCCAGCAACGAGGGCAGCGCGCCCAAGGCCTGGGTCAGGTGGATGAACGGGTCGGCGGCGAGCAGGGTGGTCTCCCAGACAAAGCCATAGCGCCGGGTCGCCAGCAAGGCCAGCAGCATGCCCAGCGCGGTGATCATCGCCAGCAGCCACAGGCCATGCACCAGCAGGCCGAGCAGCCAGCGGTTGAGGCGTTGACGTTGCAGCAGCACCAGCAGCGCCGGTGCCAGGTGCGCGGCCTTGGCGTCACGGGCAAAGCGTTCGCTCAGCCACAGCCACAAACGGCCCAGCCCCGCGCCATGCTCGCCGCTCAGGGCAAAGCCGATGGCCCAGCCCAGCAGCATCAGCAGGTTCAGCCCGAGCAGGCTGCCGAGGGCCCAGAACACATTCACCGGGCGCTGCCCGTCGCTCAAGGCGGCCAGGGCCAACCCTGCGCCGCTGAGCACGGCCAGCACCAGCAAGGCCAGCAGCGCCAGGCGTGCGCCCTGTTTCCAGTGGCGCAGGGCGGTGGTGATGCCGTCGCGTTCGGCCAGGAACAGGGCACGGGTTTCGATGCGGGCCGCCAGGTCACCGCCTGCCTGGCGGGCGCGGCGGTTGGCTTCCTGGTCCTCCAGGGGGCCGGCATGTTCCTCGCGCAGGCGTACCGCTTCGGTGAGCCAGCGCTTGTCCAGTGAAGTGGGTGCAGTCACAAGGTCTTCCATTGCACAGGTCAGGGCAGAAGCATAACCCACACGCCCGGTGCTATCCTCGCTGGCATGAATACATCACTCCCCCTCAGCCTGATCGCGGCTCACGCCGAGAACCGCGTGATCGGCATCGACAACTCCATGCCCTGGCATCTGCCGGGGGACTTCAAGTACTTCAAGGCCACTACCCTGGGCAAGCCGATCATCATGGGGCGCAAGACCTGGGACTCGCTGGGCAGGCCATTGCCCGGGCGGTTGAATATCGTCGTCAGCCGGCAGGCAGGGCTGGAACTGGCGGGGGCCGAGGTGTTCGGCTCGTTGGAAGAGGCGCTGGTGCGGGCCGAGCAGTGGGCGCGTGAGCAGGGCGTTGATGAGCTTATGCTGATTGGCGGGGCGCAGCTGTATGGGCAGGCGCTGGAGAAAGGGTTGGTCAGCCGCATGTACCTGACGCGAGTCGAGTTGTCGCCGGAAGGGGATGCGTGGTTCCCTGAGTTCGATCGGGGGCAGTGGAAGCGGGTATCGAGCGAGGCGCAGGCTGAGGAAGGCAAGCCTGGGTATCATTTCGAGGTCTGGGACAAGGTTTGAGATTGCCGGGGCTGCCTTGCAGCCCTATCGCGACACAAGGCCGCTCCTACAGGGGGCCGCGCAAGACAGACATGCGCGGTCCGTTGTAGGAGCGGCCTTGTGTCGCGACAGGGGCGCAACGCGCCCCCGGCAATCTATCAGGAATGACTCAGCTCGGCATGTTCATCGCCAGCCAGCACATCCTTGTCGGTCTCTTTCAGCAGTTGGCTGGTCACCACCCCTGCGGTCATCGAACCGTTCACGTTCAACGCCGTGCGGCCCATGTCGATCAGCGGCTCCACCGAAATCAGCAACGCCACCAGTTCCACCGGCAAGCCCATGGCCGGCAGCACGATCAGCGCGGCGAAAGTTGCACCGCCACCTACGCCGGCAACACCTGCCGAACTCAGGGTGACGATGGCCACCAGGGTGGCGATCCACAGCGGGTCGAAGGTATCGATGCCCACCGCCGGCGCCACCATCACCGCCAGCATCGCGGGATAGAGCCCGGCGCAGCCGTTCTGGCCAATGGTGGTACCGAACGATGCGCTGAAGCTGGCAATCGACTGCGGTACGCCCAGGCGGCGGGTTTGCGCTTCGATGTTCAGCGGAATGCTGGCGGCGCTGGAGCGGCTGGTGAAGGCGAAGGTCAGCACCGGCCACACCTTGCGGAAGAAGCGCAGCGGGCTCACGCCGGTAGCGGCGAGGATAACGCCGTGCACCACGAACATCAGCGCCAGGCCCAGGTACGACACCACCACGAAGCTGCCCAGCTTGAGGATGTCTTCCATGTTCGAGCTGGCCACCACCTTGGTCATCAGCGCCAGTACGCCATACGGGGTCAACTTCATTACCACCCGCACCAGGCGCATCACCCAGGCCTGCAGGGTGTCGATGGCCGACAGCGCGCGTTCGCCTTTCTCGGCATCGTCCTTGATCAACTGCAGCGCGGCCAGGCCGAGGAACACGGCAAAGATCACCACGCTGATGATCGAGGTCGGCTTGGCCCGTGCCAAGTCACCTACCGGGTTGCTGGGGATGAACGACAGCAGCAGTTGCGGAATGTTGAGATCGGCGACCTTGCCGGCGTAGTCGCTGTGGATAACCTGCATGCGCGCGCTTTCCTGGGCGCCGGCCACCAGGCCTTCGGCGCTGAGGCCGAACAGGTTGGTCAGGACGATGCCGATCAACGCAGCGATGGCGGTGGTCAGCAGCAGGGTGCCGATGCTCAGCACACTGATGCGGCCCAACGACGAGGCATTGTGCAGGCGCGCCACGGCACTGAGGATCGAGGCGAAGATCAGCGGCATGACGATCATCTGCAGCAAGCCGACGTAGCCGTTGCCGACCAGATCGAGCCAGGCGATGGTGGCCTTGAGCACAGGGTGGCCCGCGCCATAGACGGTATGCAGGATCAGGCCGAACACTACGCCCAGCACCAGGCCCAGCAATACTTTCCTGGCCAGGCTCCAGTCGGTGCGGCGGGTTTGTGCCAGGCCCAGCAACAGGGCCAGGAACGCCAGCAGGTTAAGGGACAGCGGCAGGTTCATTGAAGCTCCAGCAGTAAAAAGCAGAAGAGGCATCGCCCCTGTGAGCGATTGCGAACGGAAATGCTAACAGCCTGAAAACAAACGAATTTATACCCAAATGGAATGTGGATAGTCGTTTATGGAATAACGATGTGTCGCGGATTGCAATGAACGCGGCGTTTGCAGCTGCATGGAGGTCGTTATCGAGGGCTGCCAGCGGAGATTGTTGCACTAGCGTTTCTGGGTCATTTCAGGAGATTCGTACATGAAGTTTGCTCCGAAAGCCGTCGCCGTCGGCCTGTCCCTGTTGTTCAGTATCGAAACCTTCGCCACCGAGCTCAAACACTGGCCCGCCGAGGCGGCCAAGCAGCTCGACAGCATGATCGCCGCCAATGCCAACAAGGGTAACTACGCGGTGTTCGATATGGACAACACCAGCTACCGCTACGATCTTGAAGAGGCCTTGCTGCCTTTCATGGAAAACAAGGGCCTGTTGAGCCGTGACAAGCTCGACCCGTCGTTGAAGCTGATGCCGTTCAAGGACACCGCCGAACATAAGGAAAGCCTGTTCAGTTACTACTACCGGCTGTGCGAAGTCGATGACATGGTCTGCTACCCGTGGGTGGCCCAGGTGTTCTCCGGCTTTACCCTACAGGAGCTGAAAGTGCAGGTGGATGAGCTGATGGCCTCCGGCAAGCCGATCCCCAGTACCTATTACGAAGGCGATCAGGTCAAGACCATCGAGGTACAGCCCCCCAAGGTCTTCAAGGGCCAGGCCGAGCTGTACAACAAGCTCATGGAGAACGGTATCGAGGTCTATGTGATTTCCGCTGCTTCCGAGGAGCTGGTGCGCATGGTCGCGTCGGACCCCAAGTACGGCTACAACGTGAAGCCGCAGAATGTGATTGGCGTGAGCCTGTTGCTGAAGGACCGCGCCAGCGGCCAGTTGACCACCGCGCGCAAGCAGATCAGCGCCGGGCACTATGATGCCAAGGCCAACGTGGGGCTGGAGCTGACCCCGTACCTGTGGACTCCGGCCACCTGGATGGCGGGCAAGCAGGCGGCGATCCTCACCTATATCGATGAGTGGAAAAAGCCGGTGCTGGTCGGCGGCGATACGCCGACCAGTGATGGCTACATGCAATTCCATGGCGTGGATGTGGGCAAGGGCGGCATTCACCTGTGGATAAATCGCAAGGCCAAGTACATGGACCAGCTGAACGGGATGATTGCCAGGAATGCTGCGGCGCAGGCCAAGGAAGGGCTGCCAGTGACCGCCGACAAGAACTGGGTGATCGTGACACCGGAGCAGATCCAGTAACGAGGCCTGTCAGCCGTTGCGGCCCACGATGAGAGTCCGGGCCGCTTCCTGATCGATGTTCTGTGCCAACAAGGTCACTGCTTCGATGGCGCTTGCACGGACGCTGGCCCCCACCGGGCCAAGCGTCTGTTCGACCACGACACTGTGCACCTGGTTAATCCCGACGAAGCGGAACCACGTATCGATGAAGGGTTTTTCCAGTCCAAAAGCCTGGTCGGGTGTCTGTGAGTCAGAGCCGTAACCAAGTCCACGGGAGTAGATTGCAACAGCTCGACGTCCGCCCAGCATGCCATTCAACCCTTGCTCATCGAAGGTGAACAGGACGCCTTTGTGCGAAATTGCGTCGATCAGATGCTTGAGCTTGTACGGGATGCCGAAATTCCACAGCGGTACGCTGAACACCAAGGTATCAGCCCGGTGGAACCGTTCAGCGAGTGCCTTGATCTGCCCCCATGCTGCAGCCTGGGCGGTTGACAGTGGGGCATCGGCAAGCCCTGCGTACTTTGCCGCGAGCAAAGCGCCATCCACTTCGGGGAGCTCGCATTCCCAAGGATCAAGGCAGTCAATCTCCACGGCTTTGCGCTCGGCCAATGCCGTCAGGAACACTTCTGCAATCTGAGTGGAAACGGACCGCTCTCCTCTCGGTGAGGCACAAACATACAAGATACGTTCAACCATTGGGCTTCTCCTTGGCAGCGTTGGTGACACTTCCCCTGGCGTTCGACTGCACAGGTGCTTGGCGCAAAGTCTGATTCAGAATGATTGTTTATAGAAATGACGTATGCTCTGCATATTGAGTGAGATAGGTGATTAATCTGTGTTCGATACTGTGCTTTTGCGTAGCTTGCTTGCCGTTGCCGACAACGGTGGTTTCACGCGCGCGGCGCAGAGGCTGCATCTAACGCAGTCGGCGATCAGCGCTCACATCAGGCGGCTGGAGAGTGAAGCTGGGCACAAATTGCTGGAGCGCACGACCCGTTCGGTCAGCCTGACGCCAGCGGGCGCCCGGCTGGCAGGTTATGCCCGCACTATCCTGGCGTTGCATGATGATGCTCGCGCGAGCCTTGGCGCAGGCCGTCGGGTGTCAGGTACAGTGTTTGTCGGGTTGAGCGAGGAGGTGGTGAAACCGCCCATCATCGACTGTCTGCGTCGATTCTCGGTGACACATCCCGATGCAGAGATCTCCCTGAAAGTCGGCCTGACCGGTGATCTGCTTGCCCTTCTGCAATCGGGTGGGCTCGATATCGTATTGGGAAGCAGCTGCGGCGATGAGGACCGAGGCGAACTGCTTTGGTCCGAGCCGTTGGTCTGGGCGACAGGGCCGGTTGCAGTGAACCCCGATGATGCAACTGCCCCGATACCCTTGGCGGTGTTTTCCGATCAATGCCCATATCGTGCTGCAGCCATCGAAGCCCTGGCGCGTGCGGGGCGACAATGGCGGATCGTTTGCCAGAGCCCAAGTGCCGGTGGGCTGATGACCGCTGTCAGCGGTGGGCTGGGTGTAACGCCAATCACCCGATCGTCTGCACTGGCTTCAGGTTTACAGGAAGTGCCAACGCTGCCATCCCTTCCTCTAGCGCAGTTCATTTTGACCTCGGTGGCGAAGCCGAAGCGCTCAGTTGCCCTGCTGCTGGCGCAATTGCGCCAATGTGCTTCGAGGGGGGAGCTTTGACTCAGCATTTCTCTAGCGCCATAAAAAAGCCGGCGCACAAGGCGCCGGCTTTTTCAAACGCCAGAAAGCCTTACAACCCTTCCAGCATCGCCTTGTTACGCACAGCACCCTTGTCGGCACTGGTCGCCAGCAGGGCGTAGGCCTTCAGCGCGGTGGTCACCTTGCGTGGGCGTACTTCAGCCGGTTTCCAGCCTTTCTTGTCCTGTTCGACACGGCGCTCAGCCAGCTCTTCATCGCTGACCTGCAGGTTGATCGAACGATTCGGGATGTCGATCAGCACCTTGTCGCCGTCGCGCACCAGGCCGATTGCACCGCCAGCGGCGGCTTCCGGCGAGGCGTGGCCGATCGACAGGCCCGAGGTGCCGCCCGAGAAGCGGCCGTCGGTGAGCAGGGCGCAAGCCTTGCCCAGTCCCTTGGACTTGAGGTACGAGGTCGGGTACAGCATTTCCTGCATGCCCGGGCCACCTTTCGGGCCTTCGTAGCGGATGATCACGATGTCGCCGGCCTTCACTTCGTCGGCGAGGATGCCGCGTACGGCGCTGTCCTGGCTCTCGAAGATCTTCGCGGTGCCTTCGAACACCAGGATCGACTCGTCGACACCGGCGGTTTTCACCACGCAGCCATCCAGCGCGATGTTGCCGTACAGCACGGCCAGGCCGCCTTCCTGCGAATAGGCGTGCTCGACACTGCGGATGCAGCCGTTCTCACGGTCGTCATCCAGGGATTCCCAACGGGTCGACTGGCTGAATGCCGTCTGGGTCGGGATGCCGGCAGGGCCGGCCTTGAAGAAGGTGTGCACGGCTTCGTCATCGGTCTGGGTGATGTCCCACTTGGCGATGGCTTCTTCCATGCTGCGGCTGTGCACGGTCGGCAGGTCGGTGTGCAGCAGGCCGCCACGGGCCAGCGAGCCGAGGATGCTGAAGATGCCGCCGGCACGGTGCACGTCTTCCATGTGATATTTCTGGATGTTCGGCGCAACCTTGCACAGCTGCGGCACCTTGCGCGACAGGCGGTCGATGTCGCGCAGGTCGAACGCCACCTCGGCTTCCTGGGCGGCAGCCAGCAGGTGCAGGATGGTGTTGGTCGAGCCGCCCATGGCGATGTCGAGCATCATGGCGTTCTCGAACGCCTTGAAGTTGGCGATGTTGCGCGGCAGTACCGACTCATCGTTCTCGCCGTAGTAGCGCTTGCACAGCTCGACGATGGTGCGGCCGGCAGTGAGGAACAACTGCTCGCGGTCGGCGTGGGTGGCCAGGGTCGAACCGTTGCCCGGCAGGGCCAGGCCCAGGGCTTCGGTCAGGCAGTTCATCGAGTTGGCGGTGAACATGCCGGAGCACGAACCGCAAGTCGGGCAGGCGCTGCGCTCGTATTCGGCGACTTTTTCGTCGGAAGCCGAGGAGTCGGCGGCAATGACCATGGCGTCGACCAGGTCCAGGCCGTGGCTGGCCAGCTTGGTCTTGCCGGCTTCCATCGGGCCGCCGGAGACGAATATTACCGGGATGTTCAGGCGCAGGGCGGCCATCAGCATGCCGGGGGTGATCTTGTCGCAGTTGGAGATGCACACGATGGCGTCGGCGCAATGGGCGTTGACCATGTACTCCACGGCGTCGGCGATGATCTCGCGGCTTGGCAGCGAGTAGAGCATGCCGTCGTGGCCCATGGCGATGCCGTCATCGACCGCGATGGTGTTGAATTCCTTGGCCACGCCACCGGCGCGTTCGATTTCGCGGGCGACCAGCTGGCCCAGGTCCTTCAGGTGCACGTGGCCCGGGACAAACTGGGTGAACGAGTTGGCGATGGCGATGATCGGTTTCTTGAAATCTTCGTCCTTCATCCCGGTGGCGCGCCACAGGGCACGGGCGCCGGCCATGTTGCGGCCTTGGGTGGAAGTCTTGGAACGATAATCAGGCATGAAACACTCCTGGCGGCTTAATCAGGTCACAAAAAGGGGAGTGAGCTTCTCTTGTCCTTTGTACCGCAGGCCGGTTGCCACTGGCACGGATGGGGCCGAAGACCGCGCGGGATCGCCGCGTGCTTGGGCAGAGCTCATAAACCCGCCGGGGATGACTGGCGATGAATAGGCCGATTCTACACCGCTGGCGCGGCGAGGGAATGCAGATGTGGATAGCTGGCGGGGAGATTGCAGCAGGAAAGGGCCGCTTGGCGGCCCTTTTTAGCGGATATCAGCTGTTTGGCAGCAACCGGCAGGTGATGCTCTTGATGTAGCGGGTTTCGGCGATGGCCGGGTGCACCGGGTGGTCCGGGCCTTGGCCGCCGCGTTCGAGCAACTGCAGGTTGCGGTCCAGGTGACGGGCGCTGGTCAGCAGGATGTTGTGCAGGTCGTCCTCGGGCAGGTGCATCGAGCACGAGGCACTGACCAGGATGCCGTCCTTGGTCAGCATGCGCATGGCCTGTTCGTTCAGGCGGCGGTAGGCCGCTTCGCCGTTCTTCAGGTCTTTCTTGCGCTTGATGAAGGCGGGTGGGTCGGCAATGATCACGTCGAAGCGCTCTTCGGCGGCCTTCAGTTCGCGCAGGGCCTCAAACACATCGCCTTCGATGCAGGTCAGTTTCTCGCTGATGCCGTTCAGGGCTGCGTTACGCTCGACGCCGTCCAGGGCAAAGCTCGAGGCATCGACGCAGAACACTTCGCTGGCGCCGAAGGCACCGGCTTGCACGCCCCAGCCACCGATGTAGCTGAACAGGTCGAGCACGCGCTTGCCTTTCACGTACGGCGCCAGGCGTGCACGGTTCATGCGGTGGTCGTAGAACCAGCCGGTCTTCTGGCCTTCGCGTACCGGGGCTTCGAACTTGACGCCGTTTTCTTCCAGCGGCACCCAGTCCGGCACTTCGCCATAGACGGTCTCGACATAGCGCTGCAGGCCTTCGGCGTCACGCGCGGAGGAGTCGTTCTTGAACAGGATGCCGCTTGGCTTGAGCACCTGTACCAGGGCTGCAATCACGTCGTCCTTGTGCGCTTCCATGGTGGCGGAGGCCAATTGCACCACGAGGATGTCGAAGAAGCGGTCGACCACCAGGCCTGGCAACAGGTCGGAATCGCCATAGACCAGGCGGTAGCACGGTTGGTCGAACAGGCGCTGGCGCAGCGACAGGGCGACGTTCAGGCGGTGCACCAGCAGCGACTTGTCCAGCGGCAGCTTGGCGTCGCGCGACAGCAGGCGGGCGCAGATCAGGTTGTTCGGGCTCAGTGCGACGATACCCAGCGGCTTGCCGTTGGCCGCCTCGAGAACAGCCTGCTGGCCGGCCTGGAAGCCTTGCAGCGGGGTCGCGCTGACGTCGACTTCGTTGCTGTAGACCCACAGGTGGCCGGCGCGCAGGCGGCGGTCGGCATTGGCTTTGAGGCGTAGGCTGGGCAGGGACATGACGTCGCTCCGGGAAAAAGAGCGGGATTATAGCGTGTCTGCTGGGCTTTCGCCTTTAGAGGTGCAGCGCCTGGGAGATCGAGCGCCGCCCGCGCGGCGCATCGCTGGCAAGCCAGCTCCCACATTTGTTTCGGGCCAGTATCGCCTGTGCCATCGCGCGCGACCGCATTGTTTGCTCAACGCGATATCGAGGTGGACGCCAAGGGGCCGCGCGCGCATGCCTCAGGAAAAACTGGCCCGAAACAGATGTGGGAGCTGGCTTGCCGGCGATGCGCCGCGCGGGCGGCGCTCGATCTCCCAGGCGCTGCACCTGTCAAGGCGAGCCTCAGGGGGTTAAAATCGCCGGTCCCAAACGAGTGTGCACGTATGTCCCAAGAACTCAGCGCCGAACAGATCCAGCAAGCCTTGCAAGGCATCACCATCCCGCCGCAACCGCAGATAATGGTCGACCTGCAGTTCGAGCAGTACATGCCTGACCCGGACCTGGAAACCATCGCCAAGCTGATTTCCCAGGACCCGGGCCTGTCGGGCGCCTTGCTCAAGCTGGTCAATTCCCCGCATTTCGGCCTTTCCAACAAGATCGGTTCGATCCAGCGCGCGGTGAACCTGCTGGGCAGCCGTTCGATCATCAACCTGATCAACGCCCAGTCGATCAAGGGTGAAATGACCGACGAGACCATCGTTACCCTCAACCGCTTCTGGGACACTGCCCAGGACGTGGCGATGACCTGCCTCACTCTGGCCAAGCGCACCGGCATCCAGGCGGCAGACGAGGCCTATACCCTGGGCCTGTTCCATGACTGTGGCGTGCCGCTGATGCTCAAGCGCTTCCCCGACTATATGGATGTGCTGGAGGACGCCTATGCCAAGGCCGACGAGGAAACTCGCGTGGTTGACACCGAAAACCGCGCGTTCAACACCAATCATTCGGTGGTCGGCTATTTCACGGCCAAGTCCTGGCGCCTGCCCGAGCACCTCAGCGCGGCCATTGCCAACCACCACAACGCCCTGGCGGTATTCCGCGACGAGAGCGCGCGCAATACCCAGAGCCAACTGAAAAACCTGCTGGCGGTGCTGAAGATGGCCGAGCACATCTGCGCATCGTACCGGGTGCTGGGCAGCCAGGCCGTGGACCACGAATGGAGTGTGGTTGGCCCGCTGGTGCTCGATTACATTGGCTTGTCGGAATACGATTTCGAGAACCTCAAGCAGAACATTCGCGAGATGGGCGGGCACTGACACATGCCGGAATTGCCAGAAGTAGAAACCACCCGGCGCGGTATTGCGCCCCATCTGGAAGGCCAGCGTGTCAGCCGGGTAGTGGTGCGCGACCGGCGCCTGCGCTGGCCGATTCCGGAAGACCTGGATGTGCGACTGTCGGGGCAGCGCATCGTCAGTGTCGAGCGGCGCGCCAAGTATCTGTTGATCAATGCCGAGGTCGGCACCCTGATCAGTCACCTGGGTATGTCGGGCAACCTGCGCCTGGTCGAACTGGGCTTGCCGGCGGCCAAGCATGAGCATGTGGATATCGAGCTGGAGTCGGGGTTGATGCTGCGCTACACCGACCCGCGCCGCTTTGGCGCGATGCTGTGGAGCCTGGACCCGCTCAATCACGAACTGCTGCTGCGCCTGGGGCCTGAACCGCTGACCGACCTGTTCGACGGCGAGCGACTGTTCCAGGTGTCCCGTGGGCGGTCGATGGCGGTCAAGCCGTTCATCATGGATAACGCGGTAGTGGTGGGGGTGGGCAACATTTACGCCACCGAGGCGCTGTTTGCCGCTGGCATCGACCCCCGCCGGGAAGCGGGCGGGATTTCCCGGGCGCGCTACTTGAAGCTGGCGATCGAGATCAAGCGTGTGCTGGCGGCGGCGATCGAACAGGGCGGCACCACGCTACGCGACTTCATCGGTGGTGACGGGCAGCCGGGGTACTTCCAGCAGGAATTGTTCGTGTACGGGCGGGGCGGGCAGCCGTGCAAGGTGTGTGGCACGGAGTTGCGCGAGGTGAAGCTGGGGCAGAGGGCGAGTGTGTATTGCCCGCGTTGCCAGCGCTGAGGCTTGAGGCCCTATCGCCGGCAAGCCAGCTCCCACAGGTACTGCACAGCTCTCGAGAGCGATGATATCTCTGTGGGAGCTGGCTTGCCGGCGATGAGGGCTGACCTGATATCAGTCCTTGCCAGTAATCCGGCGGTACTTGGCCATCAGCTCTTCTTCGGTTTCCGGGTGCGCTTCATCCAGCGGGATGCAATCGACCGGGCAGACCTGCTGGCATTGCGGCTCGTCGTAATGGCCTACGCACTGGGTGCACAGGTTAGGGTCGATCACGTAGATCTCTTCGCCTTGGGAGATGGCCTCGTTCGGGCACTCGGGTTCGCAGACGTCGCAGTTGATGCAATCGTCGGTGATGATCAGGGACATGGGGACTCCGGCCGGGGCTCCGCGCCCGGGCATGTTCAACGCAGTGGGCACAATTGTGCCGCATTCGCGCCCGCAGTGCACGCGGGCGCGATGATCAGCCGCTAAAGGTCATTTCTTGAAGCGTTCAGTCAGCGCATCGGCCACCACTGGGTGGACGAACTTGCTGATATCACCACCCAGCGCGGCAATTTCCCGGACCAGGGTCGAGGAAATGAACGAATAACGCTCCGAAGGCGTGAGGAACAGGCTCTCGACGTCGGGGGCCAGTTGCCGGTTCATGTTCGCCAGCTGAAACTCGTACTCGAAGTCGGACACCGCACGCAGGCCACGCAGGAAGACGTTGGCGCCCTGCTCCTTGGCGAAATGCGCCAGCAGGGAGGAGAAGCCGATGACTTCGACATTGGGCAGGTGCTTGGTGACCTCACGGGCGAGCTCCACCCGTTGTTCCAGCGGGAACAGCGGGTTTTTCTTCGGGCTGGCCGCCACCGCGATGATCACGTGGTCGAACAGCCGCGAGGCGCGCTCGACCAGGTCGCCATGGCCTTTGGTAATGGGGTCGAAAGTACCCGGGTACAACACTCGGTTCATCGCGTCATCCTGGCTGGAGTGCGTTGGGGAGTCGGATGGTAGCGCAGCGACGGCGCCCCGGCCAAGTCATGCGGCCGGCTGACGGCACTATAGACAGGGGGCCTGTTCCTTGTCATGCACTGTGTGCCAGGCGGGCGACCAGTGCTTCGGTGAGCCTGGCACTGATGGCATACACTGACAGTTGCGGGTTGGCGCCGATGCTGGTGGGGAACAGTGAGCCATCGTGAACCGACAGGTTTTCCAGCTGGTGATGGCGGCCCAGGCTGTCGCATACCGCCTGGCGCGGGTCGTCGCCAAGGGCGCAGCCACCCATCACGTGAGCGCTGCCCAGGCGCGTGCGGAACGGCTCCAGGCGCAACTTGTCGATCATGGCCAAGGCGTGTTCCAGGCGGGACGCGGCGCTGGCATCGCTGTGCACGGGGGTGACCTGGGTGGCACCAGCGGCGAACTGGATCTGCGCCATGCTGCGATAGGCGCGGCGCAGGCCGTCGCGCAGGTAATCGGTGACCGGGTAATCAAGCACCGGTGAGCCATCGCCGCGCAGCTCCACGGTCCCGCCCTGGCTTTGCGGGTGGAAGCCGTCACGCAGCAGCGCCAGCATCACGTGGGTATGTGGCAGCTCGGTCATGCGCTGGGCATTCTCGTGGCCATGCCCGCCCAGCAGCGTGCTGGCCAGGGCCGGGTGCAGCGGTGGCACCTCCAGCTTGTAGCCAATCGGGCCATCGTTGCCGCCTTGCCATTGGAAGTGGTCGCTGTAGATGGACTGTGGGGCGCCGTAGTAGGGGTCGATACGGTCGTTGAAGCGTGCTGCGCTGAAGTTGACCAGGTGCAGGAAGGTCCGTTTGCCCAGGCGGCCATGCGGGTCGGGCGCGTCGGAACGCAGCAGCAGGGCCGGGCTGTTGATGCCGCCACCGGCAAGGATGTAGTGACGCGCGCGAACGCGGACCTGCCGGCCTGTGGTGTGTATGCCCTGGCTATCCAGCGCCTGGCATGACAGGCCCTGGATACGCTCGCCGTTGTGCTCGAAGCGCTCGGCCCGAGCCAGGTACAGCAGCTCGCCGCCCTGTTCAAGGGTGGCGGGAATACGCGTTACCAGCATCGACTGCTTGGCATTCACCGGGCAACCCATGCCGCAGTAGCCCAGGTTCCAGCAGCCGCGCACGTTGCGCGGGATCACCGCCCAGCGGTAGCCCAGCTGTTCGCAGCCACGGCGCAGTACGTCGTTGTTGGCGTTCGGTGGCAGGGCCCAGGGGGTGATGCCCAGTTCCTGCTCGATGCGCTCGAACCAGGGGCGCATTTGCTCCTCGCCCAGGCCGCTCACGTTGTGGGCTGCGGCCCAGTGCGCCAGGGTCTGTGGCGGCGTGCGAAAGCTCGAGGTCCAGTTGACCAGCGTGGTGCCGCCCACGGCGCGGCCCTGGAGGATGGTGATGGCGCCGTCCTTGCTCATGCGGCCCAGGCCTTCCTGGTACAGGCTGGCATAGGCTTCGTTTTCCAGCAGGTGGAAATCGCTGCTGGTCTTCAGCGGGCCTTCTTCGATCAGCAGCACCTTGAAGCCGGCAGTGCTGAGCATTTGCGCGCTGGTAGCGCCGCCGGCCCCGCTGCCGATCACGGCAACGTCGGCTTCCAGCGTGAGGTCGTGCTCCAGGCGCGACGCGTCGTGGGTGATCCAGCCGCTTTCCAGGCCTTGGCGAAACGGGTCGGGTACAGGCATTGGTGCTGCTCTTGTTGTTTTCAGATTTTCGGTGGCCCGGGGTAGCCGCAGGCGGCCCAGGATTCGGGGCGTTCGTACCAGGCCATCTGCAGCAACTGCAGCAACGAGGCGTGGCCCATGCGCAGCAGATTCAGCGAGCTGTCCTGCCAACGTTGCAGGAAGGCCGTGACCTGCGCGGCGCTGGCTCGTTCCCAGGCGCCCCAGACACCGGTCAGGGGGCCGCGGGTGAGCGGCAGGTTGAGCACGTCGAACAACTGCCGGGTGAGTTTGAGCATTTCCGGCGAAAGCGCTGCCAGTTTGTGGTCGAGGCTATGCAGCACCAGTGTCTCGGCGGCCTGGGTGCCGGCCAGTACCACCGGGATCAGCGCGCGCAACATCGGCAGATCGTCGTCCCGCAGTACCCGGTAACCCGTTGCGGCTGTCTGTGCGCTGCAGCCGACCAGGCTGGTACCGGCCAGAAAGACGCTGGCGCCAAGGCTGAAGCGCAGCAGTTCGCGGCGGTGCATGGGCCGGCCCTCAGCGGATGAAAAGCTTGAAGACCAGGCGCTGCAAGGCTTTGCCATAAGGCGGGTAGATCAGCCGGGCAGCGTTGAAGCGTTGCTTGGCCAGCACAGCCTTGGCCTTGCTGAAGGTCAGGAAGCCGTCGTGGCCATGGTAATGGCCCATGCCTGAAGGGCCGATGCCGCCGAACGGCAAGTCGTCCTGGGCCACGTGCAGCAGGGTGTCGTTCAGGCACACTCCGCCGGAGTGGGTGTGGCGCAGCACCTGCTCCTGTGTGGCGCGGTCATAGCCGAAGTAGTACAGCGCCAGCGGGCGCGGGCGCTGGTTGATGTAGGCCAGTGCCTGCTCGAGGCTGTCGTAGGGAACCAGCGGTAGCAGCGGGCCGAAGATTTCGTCCTGCATCACCTGCATGTCATCGTTCACGCCCAGCAGCAGGTGTGGTGGCAGGCGCCGGCCCTGGCGGGTTTCACCCGGGTACAGGTCAAGTACCTGCGCTCCTTTGGCGTGAGCATCGTCCAGTAAATGCTGCAAGCGCTGCAGTTGGCGCGAGTTGATGATTGCGGTGTAGTCAGGGTTGTCGGCGATGCGCGGGTATAGCCGGCGTACTGCACGCTGGTAGGCGTCGCTGAAGGCCTCCAGGCGCTCGCGTGGCACCAGCACGTAGTCGGGGGCGACGCAGGTCTGGCCGGCGTTTAGGGTCTTGCCGAAGGCAATGCGTTCGGCGGCGCTGTCCAGCGGTACGTCGGCCGAGACTATGGCTGGCGACTTGCCACCCAGCTCCAGGGTGACGGGGGTCAGGTTGTGCGCCGCAGCCAGCATTACCTTGCGCCCCACGCTGGTGGCGCCGGTGAACAACAGGTGATCGAACGGCAGGCGGGCAAAGGCCTGGCCTACCTCGACCTCGCCGAGCACCACGCTGACCAGATCGGTGGGGAACACTTGCTCAAGTAGTCGTTTCAGCGCCAGGCCAGTGGCAGGCGTGGCCTCGCTGAGCTTGAGCATGACCCGATTACCGGCGGCCAGAGCGCAGGTCAGGGGGCCGATGGCAAGGAGCAGCGGGTAATTCCACGGCACGATGATGCCGACCACGCCCAGGGGTTGGTACCGCACATGCGCGCTGGCCGGCTGGAAGGCCAGGCCGACCCTGCGCCGGCTGGCGCGCATCCAGCGCCGCAGGTGTTTTTCGGCGTGGCGCAGGCCTTGCACCGAGGGCAGCAGCTCGGCCAGCAGGGTTTCGTCGGCGCTGCGCCCTTCAAAGTCCTGGCCGATTGCCTCGATCAGTTCGGCCTGGCTGGCCAGCAAGGCTTCCCGCAGGCTTTTCAGCCATTGACGCCGCTGCGCAGCTGGTGGCAGTGGGTTGCCGGCAAAGGCCTGACGTTGGGTGGCGAACGTCGCCGCAAGGTCGAGGTCGAATTGCACAGGGGGCAAGGCACTGGGCGAGTTCATGGCGGCTCCGAGTCCGAGCAGGAAATCACTAGAGCCTATACTCTAATTTGTACCATGGTGCGAATTTTTCCGCTTTATCGAGCGGTGCACTCCACCGCCAATACGCCGTAAGATGCCCCTTTGTTGAAGGCCCGCAGACTGGGAGCTGAGCATGGCCCCGCGCATGAAGACCCGAGAGCGCATCGTGCAGAACAGCCTGGAGCTGTTCAACCAGCAGGGCGAACGCAGCGTCAGTACCAACCACATTGCCGCGCACATGGAAATTTCGCCCGGCAACCTGTATTACCACTTCCCCAACAAGCAGGCGATCATCGCTTTGCTGTTCAGTCAGTACGAAGAACTGGTGGACAGCTTCCTGCGCCCGCCGCAAGGCCGTGCGGCGACCGTGGAGGACAAGCGCTTCTACCTGAAGGCGCTGTTGGCGGCGATGTGGAACTACCGTTTTCTGCATCGTGATCTGGAGCACCTGCTGGACAGCGACCCGGAGCTGGCCGCACGTTATCGGCGTTTTTCCGAACGATGCCTGCGTCAGGGCCAGGCGATCTACCGCGGTTTCGTCGAGGCGGGCATCCTGGCCATGACACCAGCCCAGATCGAATCGCTGACCATCAATGCCTGGATCGTATTGACGTCCTGGGTACGTTTTCTCAGCACCACGCGGGAACATTCCGCGCATCTGGGTGAAGAAGCCTTCAAGCGCGGCGTCTACCAGGTACTGGTGCTGGAGCTCGGCTTCGTCACCGACAACGCCCGCAATGCGGTGGACGCCCTTTGCCAGGAATTCCATGTACCGTTCAACCAGGCCCTGGAGCACTAACCCAGGGCCTCAGTGTTATCGATAGTGCCATCGATCAGGAGATTGTCATGCCCCTTGCGCAATTGATCACCCCGCAGCAGTTGGCCGAGCGTCTGGGCTCGCCCAAGTTGGTGATCCTCGACTGCCGCTTTGCCCTCGAGGATGTGGACTATGGCCAACGCAGCTATGCCCAGGGGCATATTGCCGGAGCGCATTTTGCCGACCTGGAGCGTGACCTCAGCGGGCCTGTGAGCAAGGGACGCACCGGGCGCCACCCATTGCCGGATGCGCGCCGGTTGGTCGAGCGCCTGCGTGAGTGGGGCCTGGACGATGACAGCGAGGTAGTGCTGTACGACGACGGCCCTGGCGCTTTTGCCGCCCGTGCCTGGTGGCTGCTGGCCTGGCTGGGCAAGCGCAGCGGTGTAGCGATCCTCGACGGTGGCCTGAAGGCCTGGCATGCGGCGCACCTGCCGCTCAGCCTGGACCCGCCGCTCAAGCGGGAAGGCACCTTCAACGGTGAGCCGGACGGCAAGCTGCTGATCGATGCCGAGCACCTGGGCAAGCGCCTGGGCAGCGCTGACCTGACCCTGATCGATGCGCGTGCCTTGCCGCGTTTCCGTGGCGAAGTGGAACCGATCGATCCGGTGGCGGGGCATATTCCGGGGGCCCAGTGTGCGGCCTTTACCGACAATCTGGATGCTGACGGGCGCTTCTTGCCGCCAGAGCAGCTCAGGCAGCGTTTTGCCGAGAAGCTGGCCGGGCGGGCACCGGAGCAGTTGGTGGCGTATTGCGGGTCAGGGGTGACGGCGTGTCATAACCTGTTTGCCCTGGCGTTGGCGGGGTATCCGCTGGGCAAGCTGTATGCCGGGTCGTGGAGTGAGTGGATCAACGATCCGCAGCATGGCGTAGCCACTGGCGAGTAAGCAGGCCCGGCCTCATCGCCGGCAAGCCAGCTCCCACAGGTACACCACTGCCCATCAGGCCTATACCACACCTGTGGGAGCTGGCTTGCCGGCGATGAGGCCGGTACTGCCAATGAAAACCGCAGCTCCTATTGACCCTCCACAAGCCACTGTGGAATCCGCCGCTCCAGGTAATAGCCCGGGTTGCGCAGGCTGCCATCGACAAAGCCCACATGGCCGCCGCGGCTGTGCAGTTCGAAGCGGGTCTGCGGCGCCAGTTCGCGGGCTGTTGGCAGGCTGTGGCCGGAGACGAAAGGGTCATCGCTGGAATGGATGATCAGCGTCGGTGTGCGGTTCTGGCCGAGGAAGAAATGGCTCGATGAGCGGCGGTAGTAGTCGTGCGCATCGCGAAAACCGTTCAGCGGTGCGGTGACCTTGCCGTCGAATTCCCAGAACGTGCGCAGATTGACCAGCGGCCCCAGCCGTTGCAGCGTCGCCAGCCGTTCATGCTGGCCCTTGTCGTGGAAGTGCCGCTGCTTGAGCTGAACATAAGCCAGCATCTCGCGCATGAAATGCGCCTGGTACACCTTTGAAAAGCCCTGGCCGATGCGGTCGGCGCAGTGGTCCAGGCGAAACGGCACCGACACTGCCACCGCAGCCTGCAACTGGCTGGCGACACCGCTTTCGCCAAGGTATTTCAGCAGCACATTGCCCCCCAGCGAATAACCCACCGCATACAACGGCGCCAACGGGCGCTGGGCGCGCAGGTGGCTGACGATTTCGGCCAGGTCTTCGCTGGCACCGGAATGGTAGCTGCGTGGCAGCAGGTTGGGCTCGCCCGAGCAACCGCGCCAGTTCACCGCCACGCTGGCCCAGCCGCGGCCGTGCAGCGCTTGCTGCAAACCTTTGACGTAGGGCGAGTGGGAGGAGCCGGTCAAACCGTGCAGGACCAGCACCAACGGCGCGTGGGGCTGGTGCGGGCCGTGCCAGTCCAGGTCGATGAAGTCGCCATCGGCCAGCCATAGCCGCTCGCGGTTGCGCTGCAGCTCTGGCAGTTTTCGCCACAATGGCCCCCACAAGGTTTGCAAGTGGGGGTTGGCAAGGCCGAGGGCTGGACGGAACGTTGCGCTGGGGCTGGGCATGTGGGCGACTCATGTTGTGCGTGCCTAGAATGCCATGGAAAAACCCCGATGTACCTGCGCTATTGGTCGTCCTTCATTGTTTCCGGCAGTGGCAGCTGCATTGACTCGGGGCCTACGGTCACCAGCACTTGCGTCGCGTTGCCCAACCACACCTGCCCGGCTTCACGCAGGTTCGCTGGCGTGAGTGACTGCAGCCTGTCAAGAAAAGTGGCAAGGTGATCGCCTGGCAGCCCTTGGTGGCTGTAAGTCGCAAGTGCTCTGGCCAGTTTGGCGCTGTCTGCAAGGTCGTGATGCAGCTTGGCCGCAATTTCTTTCACAGCGATGTCGCATTCTGCCTGGCTGGGGCCTCGTTCGCGCAGGCACGCGACAATCCCCGACACCAGGGCCGCTGCCGCATCGCGGTACTGCGGGGCGATGTCCCAATGAATTTGCAGCAGGCATGCCGCATCCAGCGGGTTGAGGTCGGAGTAGATTGCGTAAGTCAGGCTGCGCAGGGTTCGCAACTCTTGCGTCAGGCGTGATTCATAGCTGGTGCCAAGTATCACGTTTAGTAGCGTCAAGGCCGGAAATAGCGGGCTGCTTGGTGAAGCTTTCGAGGAAAGCGTCAACAGCGCCCGTGTGGCGCTGCCGGCGGCGGCCAGGTGCTGCACGATTGGCGGGTGTTCGGGTAGTGGCGGCGGGGCAGCGGCGGCCCACTTCTGCGGCAGGACACGGGTGAGTGCGTCGATCAGTTGCTCCGCATCTTCTCGGCTCAGGTCCCCCACCAAGCCAATATCCAGATTGTTCGCCGAGTAAGCCTTCTGGTGGAAGTCCCTGATCTGCTCGACATTGACGGTACCACTGGCTGTCGTGGTGGCGCTGGCAGCGTACGGATGATCACGGAAAACATGAGCCATCGTGGTGTTGGTAAGCCGTATCAGGGGGTGGCTGCCCTGTCGGACCCGGTTGAAAGCCAGCCGCTCCCGGATTTTCGCCACGTCAGGCTCCCTGAAAGCAGGATATGCCAGCATCTGGGTGAACAGCTGCATCACGCTGGAGCGTATCGTGGGCAAGCTCAGGCAGCGGAGTGTGATGACGGCACTGTCATCGGTGATCCTCCTGCCGAGGATGGCCCCGTACCCGGCCAACTGCTCGGCAAACTGGGCTGCATCGAGTTCACCAGTCCCTTGGTCGAGGCTGTACAGGGTGACTGCGGCCAGGCCCGGGTTCGCCCCGTCAAGCACATTGCCAGCACGAAAACGCAAGGCCAGGTCGAACATCGGGCGTTCATGATCTGCGATGAAGCTGACCTTTGTGCCGCTTGTGGTTTGCCAGCACGTGGCTGCGGCTTGCAAGGGCGGTACCTGGCCAAGCTCTATTTCCTTGGCCGATTGAAGGTTGGCCATGGCCTCCAAGGCGGTGTCGGTGGCTGGGCCGTCGCAAAGCGTCGGTCGGGTGGTCGTCAAATTGTCTGGGCTCATGCTTGTGCTCCCGGCTGAAGGTAGGTCGTGGTCAGCCGTTCGCGCCCCAGGTAGGCAACTGCTACCTGTTGCACTGTCGCACTGTCGAGGTTCTGGATAAGAGGGCCGTCCTCGTCAATGACCGATGCCGGCAAACCGGCTGCGGCTGCGGCGCCCAGCTCGCCTGCCTGGGAAGTGAGCGCGTCAAGGTTGAACAGCCGTCGGGCGAGCATGCGTAACTTGGCGCGCTGCAGATCTTCTTCTGGCAAGGCAACACTGCGCAGCGCCTGCACATGCTCGTAAATAGCTTGGGCAGCGTCCTCCGGTGTGGTGTGGCTGGTGTTCACATAGGCTGAGATCGTCAACGGCGTGTCGCCACGCACCAAGGGCTCGTAGGACACCCGTACGCCTGTAAGCAGGCGCTTGTCCCGTACCAGGTCGCTGTACAGCCTGGAGCTGAAGCCTACGCCAAGCAGGTCGCAAAGTAGGCTCAGGGCAAGCGATGTGCTGGCGTCGGGGGCTGTTGCTCGGCCTGGAACATTGAAGGACATGAACAGCCCCTCGCGTAGCCCTGGCAGGCTCACGGTGTGGCTGCGGGCCTTCAGTCGAGCGTCATGGCGTGGGACAGGTCGGGCGGCGAGGGGTGTTTTCGGCACGCCGGCGAAGTAACGTGCCACCTGCTGCCGGAGCGTTGGCAGGTCAACACTACCGACCACCACAAGCGTTGCGTTGTTTGGCTGGTACCAGGTCCTGTACCAGGTTCGCAGCGCTGCCAGGTCGATGCCATGCAGGTCTGCCGGATCACCGAAGCTCGGGCCTGCATAGGCGCTGTCGCCATGTGCAAGGGCGTTATGCTGATCGTACGCTTGCTGGTCAGGCTGGACGTCCAGCTTGAGCCGGCGCTCATCTTCTACCGCCTTTATCTCCCTCTCCATTTCAGCTTTGCCGAAGGAAGCGGTGCTCATGGCATCGGCCATGATCTCCAGCGCTATGGGCAGGCGGCTGGCCGGTAGCGAGATTTCATAAGAGGTGGCATCCAGGTGGGTGGTGGCATTAGCGCTGCCGCCTAAGCGTGCAATCACCCGGCTGTATTGGTCGGCGGGGATTTTGCTGCTGCCTGCGAATATCAGGTGCTCCAGAAGGTGTGACAGGTTGGTGTGGCCGGCAGGCTCATGGCTTGAGCCTATGTGATACCAAAGCTGGACCGCGGCCAGAGAGGTCTTGTGGTTTTCTCGCAAGTAGACGGACAGGCCGTTTTCCAGCGTGAAGTGCTGCAATGCCGAGGTAGTGGGGCAGGCCAGGGCGGCAAGCCCCGCAGAGACCTGGCCCAGGTCGGGTGGTGACGCAGGTGATGGTAAGGTCATCGCTGAAGTGCTCTGGTTGGTGTAAACCCGAACAGCTTCAGCGACAAGGGTGCTGCACCTGCTTTACATAATTAGCCCCGCTGCCAGAGTGCGTAATGCACCTGGCCGGTCTTTTTCTCGCGATGCAGGCGCCAGTTACCTGGCAGTTGCAAGGTCGACGGTGCAGCCTCGCTTTCTGTGTAGACCCACGCCTGCTCGCGCAGCCACTGGTTCTGTTCCAGCAGATTGCAGGTGTCGGCCAGCAGGTCCTGGTGGAACGGTGGGTCAAGGAACACCACATCGAACTGCTGCTTGGCTGGGCCTTGCAGATAACGCAGGGCGTCGGTCTGCAGGATTTGCCCGCGCGGGCAGCGCAGGATCTCGAGGTTGTTCTTCAGGTTGGCGATGGCCGCCGGGTTGCTGTCCAGCGCGACGGCGTCCTCGGCCCCGCGGGACAGGGCTTCGAGCACCAAGGCACCGCTGCCGGTGAAGGCGTCCAGAACGCGGGCACCCTCAATATAGGGGGCCAGCCAGTTGAACAGGGTTTCGCGCACGCGGTCGGGCGTTGGCCGCAGGCCTTCGCCTTCCGGCACCGCCAGACGTCGGCTGCGCCACTCGCCGGCGATGATGCGCAGGTGGCCCTGGCCCTTGCTTTGGCCCGGTTGCGGGCGGGCGGGAGGGGTGGATCTTGGCATTAGTGCTCCGGTACCCCGAGCGGTTGCTCGGAGGGCTTGTCAGTGGGGGCTGGCAGCGGTTTTTGCGGCACTTTCGGGCCAGCGGTGACGATCACCAGTTTATCGGCTGACAGGTGTTTGTTCATGGCCGTCCTTACCTGCTCTACGGTGAGGGCCTGGGACTGCTGCATGAAGTCCTCCAGCCAGGTCAGCGGCAGGTTGTAGAAGCCAATGGCGCCCAGTTGGCCGACGATGCTGGCGTTGCTGGCATTGGACAGCGGGAAGCTGCCGGCCAGTTCGCGCTTGGCATCGTCCAGTTCTTGTTGGGTGGGGCCGGTCTTGAGGTAATCGGCGAGAATGTCCTGCACCAGCTTGAGCGTGCCTTCGCTGAGTTCGGCGCGGGTCTGCAGGTTGATCATGAACGGGCCGCGTACTTGCATCGGGCTGAACACCGAGTACACGCCGTAGGTCAGACCGCGCTTTTCACGTACCTCGCTCATCAGCCGGGTGCCGAATGCACCGCCGCCGAGGATCTGGTTGCCCAGTGACAGGGCCGGCCAGTCCGGGTCCTGGCGGTCGATGCCGAGTTCGGCCAGCATCAGGTGAGTCTGCTTGGACGGGAAGTCGATGTGGGTCAGGCCTGCCTTGGCTTCGCCGGGTTGCGCAGGTGCGGCCAGCGCGGGGCCTTTGGGCAGACCGGCTGACACCTGGGCGGCGATGGCTTCGGCCTCGGCGCGGCTGAGGTCGCCGACCAGGGCGATGACCGCGTTGCCGCCGGTGTAAGCCTTGGCGTGGAAGGCGCGAAGCTGTGCCAGGGTGATGCCGCTGATGCTTTCGGCGGTGCCGTCGCTCGGGTGGGCGTAAGGGTGGTCGCCGTAGAGCTTGGCGAACAGGGCCTTGCCAGCGACCTTGCCAGGGTTCTGCTTTTCATACTCGAAGCCGGCCAGCATCTGGTTTTTGATGCGCTTGAGGGCGTCTTCGGGGAAGGTCGGCTTGCCAGTCACTTCGGTGAACAGCTTTAGCGCCGGTTCACGCTTGTCCTTGGCGCTGAGGCTGCGCAGCGAAGCCACGGCCATATCGCGGTAGGAGCCGTTGCCAAAGTCGGCGCCCAGGCCCTCGAAGCCTTCGGCGATGGCAGTCACATCCTTGCCGGCCACGCCTTCGTTGAGCATGGCGTTGGTCAGGGCGGCCAGGCCTGGCGTGCCGCCATCCTGGCTGCTGCCGGCGGCGAAGGTGACGCGCAGGTCGAACATCGGCAGTTCGCGGGCTTCGACGAACAGTACCCGGGCACCTTCGGCGGTGTTCCAGTGCTGGATGTTCAACTGGCGCCGGCTGGGCGCCTTGCCATCCAGTTCGGCCAGTGACTGCAAGGTATTGGCCGGGCGTGCCGCGTTGCTGTCGGCTTTGGCGGCATTGTCAGCCATGGCCGGGGCGGCCAGCACCGCCGCCAGCGCCAGGGCGCGGATGCCCGTGGTCAGCAGGGTTGGGCGTGGTACGCGGCGATTACTCATGAGCGGACTCCTCGGGCAGTACATGGGCAACGCTCAGGCGTTCGCGGGTGAAATAGGTTCGCGCGGCGTTCTGGATATCCTGCGGAGTGACACGCTTGAGCTCATCCAGCTCGCTGTCGATCAGCTTCCACGACAGGCCGACGGTTTCCAGCTGGCCGATGGTAGTGGCCTGGCTGCTGATGGAGTCGCGGTCGTAGACCAGGCCGGCAATGACCTGGGCGCGTACGCGCTCCAGCTCTTCGGCGCTGGGCGGGGTGGTCTTGAGTTCATCCAGCAGCTGCCAGATGCCTTTCTCGACATCGGCGAGGGTTTTTTGCTTCTGCACGTTCGGCGTGGCCGAGATCAGGAACAGGCTGTCGCCGCGGGTGAAGGCGTTGTAGCTGGAAGAAGCACCGGCCACCAGCTCCTGGCCACGTTCCAGGCGTGCCGGCATGCGGGCGCTGTAGCCGCCGTCGAGCAATGCCGAGATCAGGCGCAGGGCATGCACCGTACGCGGGTCCTTGGCGGTGGACAGGCCAGGTACGTTGAAACCGTAGATCAGGCTCGGCAACTGGGTGCGCACGTGCAGCGTCAGCTGGCGCTGGCCTGGTTGGACCAGCTCGAGCGGCAACTTGGCCGGTGGCACGGCACGCTTGGGGATGCTGCCGAAGTACTTCTGCGCCAGGCCCTTGACCTCATCGACGGTGACATCGCCGACCACCACCAGGGTGGCGTTGTTGGGGGCGTACCAGGATTCGTACCAGTGGCGCAGTTCCTCGACCTTCATGCGCTCCAGGTCGGCCATCCAGCCGATGGTCGGGGTATGGTAGCCGCTGGCCGGGTAGGCCATGGCGCGGAACAGCTCGAACGCCTTGGAGTTGGGCTGGTCGTCGGTGCGCAGGCGGCGTTCTTCCTTGATCACCTCGATTTCGCGGCTGAATTCGTCAGCGGGCAGGCGCAGGCTGGCCAGGCGGTCGGCCTCAAGCTCCAGGGCCACCGGCAGGCGGTCGCGGGCCAGCACCTGGTAATAGGCGGTGTAGTCGTCGCTGGTGAAGGCGTTTTCTTCGGCGCCTATGTCACGCAGGATGCGCGAGGCCTCGCCGGGGCCGACCTTGGCGCTGCCCTTGAACATCATGTGTTCCAGCGCGTGGGACAGTCCGGTCTGGCCCGGGGTTTCGTAGCTGGAGCCAACCTTGTACCAGATCTGCGAGACCACCACCGGGGCGCGGTGGTCCTCGCGCACGACTACTTTCAGGCCGTTGTCGAGGATGAATTCGTGGGTGGGTTGCACATCGGCGGCGAAGGCCGCGAGCGGCAGGCAGAGCGTGCCGAGCAACAGGCCAGCGGCGCGGCGGGCTAGAGCATTCATACGGTGTTTAACCTGTTCGGCGGCCCGCTGGTTTAGCGTCGGCGGGCCAGGAGGTGCTAGGATACTGATCCGGTTGCCTGGCGACCATGCCTGTCGCCGTTCTGGCCCGCAGGACACTAAGACAAAACGTTGCGCATGAACCAGCCGGCTTCAAGATAGTCTGTTCTGCGTAGAGAGAATTCCCGATGCGCCATAGCTGGCCCATCGCTACCCTGAGATAGCCGTCTTCCATGTTTGGTTCCAACGACGACAAAAAAGCGCCAGCCGAGGCTGGTGAGAAGAAAGGCCTGTTCAGCTGGTTTCGCAAGAAACCGCAGCAACCTGTGGCAACGGGTGTGCCCGCGAATGAACCCCCAGCCGTCGAGCAGCCTGCAGCCGCTCCGGTCGAAGGGGCTACCGCCGAAGCGCCACAGGCCCCTGAACCCGTTCAGGCCCCTGCGGCCCCACAGCTGACAGAACCGCAGCAGGTCGCCGCACCCGTCCAATCCCCGGTGGTCGAGGCCCCTGTCCCCGAACCGGTTGCTTCCCAGCCGTTGCAGGCCCCTGAACCCGAGCCGGTCGCTTCCCAGCCGCTGGTGGCACCTGCACCGCAGTCGGTCGCGTCGATGCCCTTGCAGGCGGCCCCGATCGAGCCAGCCCCTGTCGAGGCGGCCCCGGTCGTCGAACCAGCCGCGCCGGTCAGCAACCTGGTGCTGCCGGTTGCTGAAGAGCCCGTGGCCCTGGTGCCGGATCTGGAGCCGAAAACGCCGCCCGCCATCCCGGAACGCCCTGCACCAGAGCCTGCTGCCCCTGTGGCTGCAGCCCCGGTCGCAGTGCAGGCCGAACAGGCCAAGCCCGGCTTCTTCGCCCGCCTCAAGCAGGGCCTGTCGAAGACCAGCGCCAGCATCGGCGAGGGCATGGCCAGCCTGTTCCTGGGCAAGAAGGTCATCGATGACGACCTGCTCGACGAAATCGAAACCCGCCTGCTGACCGCCGACGTTGGTGTGGAAGCCACTTCCACCATCGTCCAGAACCTGACCCAGAAGGTTGCCCGCAAGCAGCTGGCTGATGCCGATGCCCTGTACAAGTCGCTGCAGGAAGAACTGGCTGCGCTGCTGCGCCCGGTCGAGCAGCCGCTGGTGGTGCAGGCGCAGAACAAGCCCTATGTGATTCTGGTGGTCGGTGTGAACGGCGCCGGCAAGACCACCACCATCGGCAAACTGGCCAAGAAGCTGCAGCTCGAAGGCAAGAAAGTGATGCTGGCTGCTGGCGACACCTTCCGTGCCGCTGCAGTCGAGCAGCTGCAGGTGTGGGGCGAGCGTAACCAGATCCCGGTGATCGCCCAGCACACCGGCGCCGACTCTGCTTCGGTGATCTTCGATGCCGTACAGGCCGCCAAGGCCCGTGGCGTCGATGTGCTGATCGCCGACACCGCTGGCCGCCTGCACACCAAAGACAACCTGATGGAAGAGCTGAAGAAAGTCCGCCGGGTCATCGGCAAGCTCGACGCCGAAGCGCCACACGAGGTGCTGCTGGTGCTCGATGCCGGCACCGGCCAGAACGCCATCAGCCAGGCCAAGTACTTCAACCAGAGCGTCGAACTGACCGGCCTGGCCCTGACCAAGCTGGACGGCACTGCCAAGGGCGGGGTGATCTTCGCCCTGGCCAAGCAGTTCAAGCTGCCGATCCGCTTCATCGGTGTCGGTGAAGGCATCGACGACCTGCGTACCTTCGAAGCCGAGCCGTTCGTCAAGGCTCTGTTCGCCGAGCGAGACTGAACATGATCCGATTCGAACAGGTTGCCAAGCGCTATCCCAATGGTCATGTGGGTTTGCATGAGCTGAGTTTCCGGGCGCGCCGGGGCGAATTCCTGTTCGTCACCGGCCACTCGGGCGCGGGCAAGAGCACCTTGCTGCGCCTGCTGCTGGCCATGGAGCGCCCGACCAGCGGCAAGCTGATGCTGGCCGGGCAGGACCTGGGCCAGATCAGCAACTCGCAGATCCCGTTCCTGCGTCGGCAGATCGGCGTGGTGTTCCAGAACCACCAGCTGTTGTTCGACCGCACGGTGTTCAACAACATCGCCTTGCCGCTGCAGATTCTCGGCCTGTCCAAGGCCGAGGTCGCCAAGCGCGTGGACTCGGCGCTGGAGCGAGTGTCGCTGGCCGACAAGGGCGAGCTGTTCCCGGCCGACCTGTCCACCGGGCAGCAGCAACGGGTAGGCATCGCCCGCGCCATCGTTCACCAGCCAGCCCTGCTGCTGGCCGACGAACCCACCGGTAACCTCGACCCGCGCCTGGCCGCGGAGATCATGGGGGTGTTCGAGGACATCAACCGCCTGGGTACCACGGTATTGATCGCCAGCCACGACCTGGCACTGATTGCGCGCATGCGCCACCGCATGCTGACCTTGCAACGCGGCCGCTTGATCGGCGATGGGGAGGCCGGGCAATGAGCACTACACGTACGCCGAAGGTTTCCGAGCGGGTTGCGCCGAAACCGGCCGACCCGCAACCGGCGAAGAAAAAGCACGACGACGATGACGGCCCGGATTTCCGCACGCTGCTGCATGCCTGGCTGGAAAGCCACCGTGCCAGCATGGCCGACAGCCTGCGCCGGCTGGGCAAGCAGCCGATCGGCAGCTTCTTCACCTGCCTGGTGATGGCGGTGGCGCTGAGCATGCCCATGGGCCTGTCGTTGCTGCTGAAGAACGTTGAGAAGCTTGGTGGCTCGTGGCAGCGTGCCGCACAGATCTCGCTATACCTCAAGCTCGATGCCGGTAGCCGCGAAGGCGAGGCGCTGCGCGACGAGATCAAGGGCATGCCTGGCGTGGCCGACGCTCAGTATGTCAGCCGCGAGCAGGCGCTGGAGGAGTTCCAGCAACAGTCTGGCCTGGGCGAAGCCCTGCGTGAACTGCCTGACAACCCGCTGCCCGGCGTAGTGGTGGTGACCCCGACCGAAGTCGACAAGCCGGCCCTGGAAGCCTTGCGTCAGCGCCTGTCGGAGCTGCCGCGGGTGGAGGTGGCGCAACTCGACCTGGTATGGGTCGAGCGCCTGGCGGCCATCCTCAAATTGGGTGACCGCTTCGTCTTCGGCCTGGCCGTGATGCTGATTTCTGCCCTGCTGTTAGTAATCGGTAACACAATTCGTCTACATATTGAAAACCGCCGTACCGAGATCGAAGTGATCAAGCTGGTCGGTGGCACGGATGCCTACGTACGCCGGCCTTTCCTGTACATGGGCGCGCTGTATGGCCTGGGTGCAGGGGTGATCGCATGGGGCATCCTGGCGTTTGGCCTGAACTGGCTGAACGAGGCGGTGGTAGGGCTTTCCGGGCTGTACGGCAGCGACTTCGCCCTGGGTGGGGTGCCGGCGTCCGATGGTCTGTCGCTCTTGATCGGAGCGGTGCTGTTGGGGTATATCGGTGCATGGATCGCAGTGGCCCGCCATCTGAACGAGCTGGCGCCGCGATAGTTTTTACGTGCCAGCATTGACAAATTATTCACCATGGAACTTGTACCGTCGTTCCAGGTCAATGTTGGCAGCGCCCACAAGGCGCGAGTTCTGTAAGTCGGAGGTTCTTGAATGACCACATCGTTGCAACCTGCCTATGCCCTGGTACCTGGTGCAAACCTGGAAGCCTACGTGCACACGGTCAACAGCATCCCGCTGCTGACTGTCGAGCAGGAGCGTGATCTGGGCGAGCGTCTCTATTATGAGCAGGATGTCGAGGCCGCTCGTCAAATGGTGATGGCCCACCTGCGTTTCGTCGTACATATCGCCCGTAGCTATGCTGGCTACGGGCTGGCCCAGGCCGACCTGATCCAGGAAGGCAACGTCGGCCTGATGAAAGCCGTCAAGCGCTTCAACCCGGAAATGGGCGTGCGCCTGGTGTCGTTCGCCGTGCACTGGATCAAGGCAGAGATCCACGAGTTCATCCTGCGCAACTGGCGCATCGTCAAGGTGGCCACCACCAAGGCCCAGCGCAAGCTGTTCTTCAACCTGCGCAGCCAGAAGAAGCGCCTGGCCTGGCTGAACAACGACGAAGTGCACCGCGTGGCGGAAAGCCTGGGCGTGGAGCCACGTGAAGTGCGCGAGATGGAAAGCCGCCTCAGCGGCCAGGACATGGCTTTCGACCCGGCAGCGGAAGCTGACGACGACAGTGCCTTCCAGTCGCCTGCGCATTACCTGGAAGACCACCGTTACGACCCGGCGGTGCAGCTGGAGGATGCCGACTGGAGCGACAACTCCACCAGCAACCTGCACGAAGCATTGCAAGGGCTGGACGAGCGTAGCCGCGACATTCTCTACCAGCGCTGGTTGGCGGAAGAGAAGGCCACGTTGCATGAGCTGGCGGACAAGTACAGCGTTTCGGCTGAGCGGATTCGCCAGTTGGAGAAGAATGCGATGAACAAGGTCAAGGCGCTGATCGCGGCCTGATCGAGCCCTCACAGCAAGGAAAAGCCGCTGGCCCGCAAAGGGTGAGCGGCTTTTTTTTGTGCAGAATTTCCCGCCTCCTTCAAGGACCCTCCTTTCCCAAAAGGTACTGCACAGGCCTCAGGGGTAATGCTGGCCCTGTGGGAGCGGGCGTGCCCGCGAAGAGGCCCTCAAGGCTTGCGCGAAGTGTCGAGCTGCATCAGGTAGCTGGGCCCACCCAACTGGCTCATCTGCCGGCGAATCCAGCCGGCCCGGCTGGCCACATAGGCGCTCGGCCGGCTGGCGCTCCACTTGATCGGGCTCGGCAGCACCGCCGCCAGCTGCGCCGCCTGCTGGCGGCTAAGCCTGCTCGCATCGACGCCAAAGTGGTAGCGCGCTGCCGCCTGGGCGCCAAACACACCTTTGCCCCATTCGGCACTGTTCAGGTAGACCTCGAGAATCCGCTCCTTCGACCAGAACAGCTCGATCAACGCGGTGAACCAGGCCTCCAGTCCTTTGCGGAACCAGCTGCGCCCGGACCACAGGAACAGGTTCTTGGCCACCTGCTGGGTCAGGGTGCTGGCACCGCGAATGCTGCCGCCGCGCTCGTTGTAGGCCAGCGCCGCCTGGATGGCCGGGATGTCGAACCCCCAGTGGTTGGCGAACTTCTGGTCCTCGCCGGCAATGACCGCGACCTTGAGGTCGTCGGAGATGTTCTCCCACGGCTCCCAGTCGCGCTGCAGGTCGATCGGCTCGCCATTCACCCAGGACTGCACCTTGCGCTCCACCATCAGCGCCGTACCGGGTGGTGGGACCCAGCGGAACACCAGTACCAGCACAATGCTGCCGGCAGCGAACCAGAGCAGGGCGCGAGAGAGGCGGCGGAGAAGGGTTGGCAGCATGGCGATGGCTTGGCCGTACGGGTGGAAGGGGCCATTATACAGACCCGATCCAAGGAGTCGTCCCATGCTTCGCAGCTTCCTGATGCTTGCCGCCTTTTTCGGCTTCACCGGTGTCGCCCTGGGCGCTTTCGCTGCCCACGGCCTGAAAAGCCGGCTGACGGCCGACTACCTGGCGATCTTCCAGACTGGTGTGACCTACCAGTTGGTGCATGCCCTGGCCCTCTTCGCTGTCGCCGTGCTCTCGGTGCACCTGCCAGGGCGCCTGGTCGGCTGGGCTGGCGGCCTGTTTGCTCTGGGGATAGTGCTGTTCTCCGGTAGCCTTTACCTGCTGACCCTCAGCGGCCTGGGCAAGCTCGGCATCATCACCCCAATTGGTGGCCTGTGCTTTCTCGCCGGCTGGCTGTGCCTGGGCCTGGCAGCCTGGCGGCTCGGTTGACCGGGTGGTCCACAATCACGACTAATGGTGTGCAGCGCCCTTGGGTTGCAGGGCGGTTCAGCGCTAGAATGCGGGCCCCCAAAGAACAATGGTGGCCGTGCGCATGCGCATTCAACTGAACGGTGAACCTTACGAATTGCCCGCTGGCGAAAGTGTCGCGGCCCTGCTGGCCCGCCTGGAGCTGACCGGGCGCCGCGTCGCGGTGGAACTGAACCTGGATATCGTGCCGCGTAGCCAGCACGACAGCACGCTGTTGAATGACGGCGATCAGGTCGAAGTGGTCCACGCCATCGGTGGCGGCTGATTCTGGCCGGCGATTCACCTGCAAGCCCAGCAACCTTTTCCCGAGGAACAACCATGAGCAACGTTCGTAGCGACAAGCCCTTCACCCTGGCCGGGCGTACTTTCCAGTCGCGCCTGCTGGTCGGTACCGGCAAGTACCGTGACATGGAAGAAACCCGCCTGGCCATCGAAGCCTCGGGTGCCGAGATCGTCACCGTAGCCGTGCGCCGCACCAACATTGGCCAGAACCCGGGCGAGCCGAACCTGCTCGATGTGCTGCCTCCGGACCGCTATACCATCCTGCCGAACACCGCGGGCTGCTACGACGCGGTCGAAGCCGTGCGCACCTGCCGCCTGGCCCGCGAACTGCTGGATGGCCACAACCTGGTCAAGCTGGAAGTACTGGCCGACCAGAAAACCCTGTTCCCCAATGTGATCGAAACCCTCAAGGCCGCCGAAGTGTTGGTCAAAGACGGTTTCGATGTGATGGTCTACACCAGCGATGATCCGATCATCGCCCGCCAGTTGGCCGAAGCCGGCTGCATTGCGGTCATGCCGCTGGCTGGCCTGATCGGTACCGGCCTGGGTATCTGCAACCCCTACAACCTGCAGATCATCCTGGAAGAGTCCAAGGTGCCGGTGCTGGTGGATGCTGGTGTGGGTACTGCGTCCGACGCCACCATCGCCATGGAAATGGGCTGCGAAGCTGTGCTGATGAACTCGGCCATCGCCCACGCCCAGCAGCCGGTGCTGATGGCCGAGGCCATGAAGCACGCCATCGTCGCCGGTCGCATGGCCTACCTGGCCGGCCGTATGCCGAAGAAACTCTATGCCAGCGCCTCTTCGCCGCTGGATGGTCTGATCAAGTAAGAGCCCCTGATGACTGAATCGCACGATACGCCGATCACCCCCGACGGCGAAGCCCGCCCGCACCGCCGCATCAAGAGTTTCGTGATGCGCGCCGGGCGCATGACCGAAGGCCAGCAACGTGGCCTGGAGCAGGGCGGCCCGCTGTACATCCTGCCGCTGGCCGACAGCCCGGTGGACTACGACCAGGTGTTCGGCCGCTCGGCGCCGCGCACCCTGGAGATCGGCTTCGGCATGGGCCATTCCCTGCTGGAAATGGCTGCTGCCGCGCCTGAACAGGACTTCATCGGTGTGGAAGTACACCGCCCGGGTGTTGGTGCGCTGCTCAACGGCGTGCTGACCCAGGGCCTGAAGAACCTGCGGGTATATGACTGCGATGCCATCGAAGTGCTGAACCGCTGCGTGGCGGACAACAGCCTCGACCGCCTGATGCTGTTCTTCCCCGACCCATGGCACAAGGCGCGCCACCACAAGCGCCGCATCGTCCAGCTGGAGTTCGCCGAACTGGTACGGCGCAAGCTCAAGCCAGGTGGCGTGTTCCACATGGCCACCGACTGGGAACCGTATGCGGAGTACATGCTGGAAGTGATGAGCGCTGCCCCGGGCTATCGCAACCGTGCGGCCGACGGTACTTACGTGCCACGCCCGGAAGAACGCCCGATCACCAAGTTCGAACGCCGTGGCGAGCGGCTGGGGCACGGGGTTTGGGATTTGAAGTTCGAGAAGGTGGATTGACCGGCTGATACGGCCTTTCGATATGCCGATGCCTGCAGAAATGCAGGCGAAAAAAAACCGCCTTGAGAAGGGCGGTTTTTTTATGACTGTGCTCAAGACCGTTCGGGACTTTGTGGGAGCGGGCGTGCCCGCGAAACAGGCGACGCGGTGGATGGCACCGGCTTTGCCGGTGTTCGCGGGCATGCTCGCTCCCACAGTGACCGCATGCGCATTTAAATTTTGAGCAAGACAGTTGCTCCTGCAAGGGGCAGTGCAAGGCCGTGGCTCAGCCCCGTCGATCCGCCACCACCCCGATCAGCACCAGTACCACCAGTAACACCGGCGCCAGCGCGTAGTTGTTGAACTGGCTCAGCCCTTTCACCACCCAAGGCGTGGCATAGATCAGCGCAGCACCGCTGCCGATCATCACCAGCAAGGCCATGAACGGTACGCGCAGGGCGCCCGCCAGGCCGCCCAGGCGTTGTTCCACCCAGCCCTTGATATCGGTGCCGAACAGCACCAGCAGGCAGCCTACCAAGGCCAGTGAAATCTCCGATAGGTTGCTGCGGCTCCAGCGAGAAACCGTCGCGAGCAGATCAAGTACCAGATCCATGGGTCATCCTTAGGTCAAGAAATACTGCAGCAGGTCATTGAGGAACAACTGGCCCCTCGGCGTGGCCACCAGTCGATCTGGTTCGACCTGCAAAAGGCCCTTTTGTTCGGCCGCGCGGCGTGCCTCGCGCAGTTGTGCCAGCGGCAAACCGGTGCGTTGGGTGAACAGTTCGGCTTCCACCCCATCGGTCAGGCGCAGGGCGTTCATCAGGAACTCGAACGGCAGCTCGTCGACTGGCAGCAGCTTTTCGCCGGCCTTGAACGGCTTGGCCAGGTTCAGGTAGTCCTTGGGCAGGCGAGTTTTCCAGGTGCGCAGGATGCGCCCGTCGGCGAAGGTCAGCTTGCCGTGGGCACCAGCGCCGATGCCGATGAAGTCGCCAAAGCGCCAGTAGTTGAGGTTGTGCCGGGCGGCGCGCCCCGCTTGGGCATAGGCCGAGACTTCGTACTGGCGGAAGCCGTGTTCGGCCATCAGTGCCTGGCCGGCCTCCTGGATATCCCAGAGGATGTCGTCCTCGGGCAGCTCGGGCGGCTGGTTCCAGAACACCGTGTTCGGCTCCACGGTCAGCTGGTACCACGACAGGTGCGTCGGCCCCAGGTCGATGGCCTGGCGCAGGTCGCCCAGCGCGTCGTCGAGCGACTGGTCGGGCAGGCCGTGCATCAGGTCCATGTTGAAGTTGTCGAAGCCGGCGGCGCGCGCCATGCCGGCGGCGCGGACCGCTTCATCGCCATTGTGGATACGCCCCAGCGCCTGCAGTTTGGCTGGCTGGAAGCTCTGCACACCGATGGACAGACGATTGATACCGGTTTGCCGGTAGGCCTTGAACTTGTCCTGCTCGAACGTGCCCGGGTTGGCCTCCAGGGTGATTTCGATGTCCGGCGCAAACGGGATACGTTGTTCCACGCCACGCAGCAGCCGGCCAAGGGCGTCGGCACTGAACAGGCTGGGGGTACCGCCGCCGAAGAAGATCGAGCTGATCGGCCGGCCTTGCACGGCAGCCAGCTCCTGGTCGAGGTCGGTCAGCAGGGCGGCGACGTAGGCATCTTCCGGCAGTTCAGGCCCGGCAGCGTGGGAGTTGAAGTCGCAGTAAGGGCATTTGCGTACGCACCACGGGATGTGGATGTACAGCGCCAGCGGCGGCAGGCTGGTGAAACCCGCCGCGCCGGGGTTGGACAGCGTTTCGATCATGCCAGGCCCAGACGTTGGCGCAGCAGGGCCATGGCGCGGGCGCGGTGGCTGAGCTGGTTCTTGTCCACAGGGGCCAGGTCGGCGCTGGAGCAGTTGCGCTCCGGTACCCAGAACAGCGGGTCGTAGCCAAAGCCGTGCTCGCCACTGGCCTCGAACATGATGCGCCCGTGCCACAGGCCTTCGCACAGGATCGGCAGCGGGTCGTCGGCATGGCGCACCAGTGCCAGGACGCAGACGAACTGTGCGCCGCGCTCGGCTTCAGGCACGTCTTTCAGCGCTTCGAGCAGCTTGGCGTTGTTCGCCGCGTCACCCTTGCCGTCGGCATAGCGCGCCGAGTAGATGCCCGGCGCGCCGCCGAGGAAGTCCACTGCCAGGCCAGAATCGTCGGCCAGGGCCGGCAGGCCGGAAATGCGTGCGGCGTTGCGCGCCTTGAGGATCGCGTTCTCGACGAACGATAGGCCGGTTTCTTCCGGCTCGACCTGGCTGAACTCACCGATCGAGCGCAGTTGCACGGACGCGCCGAGCATGGCCTGGAGTTCTTTGAGTTTGCCGGCGTTGTGGCTGGCCAATACGAGTTGCTGGAAATTCATCATTCGCCTGGGAACACTTCCTGGTTGAAACTGAGGGAGTTGCTGATACCGCCGGTTTCGATATTCAGGTCGAAGGTGACGGTTTCTGGCTGGTCGATCTTGAACTGGGCGATGTAGTACACCGCGCCCTGTTCGGTGATCTGCTTGAACGACAGGGGGCTGCTGCGCCCGGTCAGGTCCTTGACCGTGCCGCTGACCACCGCCATGGCGGGCTTGTTGGCCTTGAGCACGGCGATGTTGAGTACGCCCTGGTTCTTGCTGCGTACCAGGCCGGTGGCTGCGGCCACCTCCGGTGTCAGCATGCTCGAGGTGAACGCGCTGTAGTGCACCGTCACGTCGCCAAACACTTCCTTGCGCTCGGGACGGGCAGCATCGGCAGCCAGTACCGGCAGGGCCAGGCACAGGCTGATCAGGAACAGGGCTAGGCGACGCATGGGGTGATTCCTCCGGTGGGCGTCAGACCGCGAGCTGATGTTCTTGCAGGCCCGGGCTGCTGACACGATAGATGCCGATCTCACCTAGAAGATTAGGCCAAAGCCGGCCACCCCACCCGTTGCGGTGCAAGTGGTCGACCGCCAGGCGGTCTAGCACCTTGGCGCGGCGCTCGTGGCACAGCTCTTCGAAGTCGGCAAAGGTGCAGAAGTGGATGTTCGGCGTGTTGTACCAGGTGTACGGCATGAAGTCCGAAACCGGCATGCGGCCTTTGGTCGCCAGGTACCAGCGGCAACGCCAGTGGCCGAAGTTGGGGAAGGTGATGATGCACTGGCGGCCCACGCGCAGCATCTCGTCGAGGATGCGGTCGGGGTACTCCACGGCCTGCAGGGCCTGGGTCATGATCACCACGTCGAAACTGTTGCTGGCGAAGTTGCCCAGGCCCTTGTCCAGGTCCTGCTCGATGACGTTGACGCCCTTGGCCACACAGGCCGCGATGTTGTCGGCGTCGATCTCCAGGCCATAGCCGGTGACCTGCTTGCGGTCGCGCAGCGAGGCCAGCAGTTCGCCGCTGCCGCAGCCCAGGTCGAGTACCCGGCTGCCTGCGGGGATCCAGTCGTGGATGATTTCCAGATCGGCTCTCATGCTGTCCTCAGATGGCAATGCGGTTCATGTAGTTCGAGAAACCCTGCATGTAGCGAGGCGTGGGGATCAGGAAGGCATCGTGCCCGTAAGGCGAGTCGATCTCCAGGTAGCAGACATTCTTGCGCGCGGCCATCAGGGCGTCGACGATCTCGCGCGAACGGGCCGGGGAGAAGCGCCAGTCGGTGGTGAACGACATGATGCAGTAATCCGCCTTGACGTGGGCCAGGGTGGCTGCCAGGTCGCCGCCCTGGGCGGCGGCGGGGTCGAAGTAGTCCAGCGCCTTGGTCATCAGCAGGTAGGTGTTGGCGTCGAAGCGCCCGGAAAACTCCTCGCCCTGGTAGCGCAGGTAGCTCTCGACCTGGAATTCGACGCTGTGGAAGTCGTAGTTGAGCTTGTCGCTCTTCAGCTCGCGGCCGAATTTTTCACCCATCGAGTCATCCGACAGGTAGGTGATGTGGCCGACCATGCGCGCCAGCATCAGGCCACGCTTGGGGATCACGCCCTGGTCCTGGAACGAACCGCCGTGGAATTCGGGGTCGGTGAGGATGGCCTGGCGTGCCACTTCATTGAAAGCGATGTTCTGTGCCGACAGCTTGGGAGCCGAGGCGATGTCGACGCAATGGCGCACACGCTCGGGGTAGCTGATGGTCCACTGCAGCGCCTGCATGCCACCCAGGCTGCCACCGACCACGGCGGCCCACTGCTGGATGCCCAGGCGCTCGGCCAGGCGCACCTGGCTGTGCACCCAGTCTTCCACGGTCAGCACCGGGAAGTCGGCGCCGTAGGGCTTGCCGGTGGCCGGGTTGATGCTGCTGGGGCCGGTGCTGCCGTTGCAGCCGCCCAGGTTGTTCAGGCTGACCACGAAGAAGCGGTTGGTGTCGATCGGCTTGCCAGGGCCGATACAGCTGTCCCACCAGCCCGGCTTGCGGTCGGTGGCGGCATGGTAGCCAGCGGCATGGTGGTGGCCGGAGAGGGCATGGCAGATCAGCACGGCGTTGCTTGCGCTGGCGTTCAGGGTGCCATAGGTCTCGTAGACCAGTTCGTAACTGGCCAGGGAGCGGCCGCAGGCCAGGGCCAGCGGCTCATCGAACCGGGCGGTTTGCGGTACTACCAGACCGACGGAATCTTCGGGAAAGACAGTGGACATCGACCCTGCTCACGCTTGACGGAGGCGTAAGTCTAAAGAGCGCTACCCCCAGCGGCAAGCAGAGGCTTGTCGCTGGAAGCAACCAGAGTCAGCTGGGGCTCAGATCATCCGCCACAGCTCTTGTGGCATGCCGGCGTAGGCGGCCAGCGGCGGCATGACGAACGACTGGATTACCTGGATCGCGAGGAAGGCGAAGATCGGCGAGATGTCCATGCCGCCCAGGTTGGGCACGATGCGGCGGAACGGTGCCAGCACCGGTTCACTGATCTGGTAGGCCAGCTCAGCCGCCGGGTTGTGGCTGTTGGGAGCAACCCAGGACACGATCACCATGACGATCATCGCGACCCAGAAAATCTTCAGGAACAGCGAGGTGATACCGATGATGGCCCACATCAGCAGGTGCAGGATGTCACCGAAGGTCCCGTAGGTGACCATCAGCACGAAAGCCATCAGCAGCGCCTGGATGACCACCGACAACAGCAGCGACGAGGTATCCAGCCCACCAACGCTGGGGATGACTCGGCGAATCGGCTTGAGCAGCGGCTGTGTGGCGCGCACGGCGAACTGGCACAGCGGGTTGTAGAAGTTGGCCTTGACCAGCTGCAGGACAAAGCGCAGCAGGACGATCACCAGGTACAGGCTGACCAGGGTTTGCACCACGAAGATCGCGGCGCCGGACAGTGCATTCATCTGAAGCTCCTTATTTGCCCAGTTGTTCGGCCAGCTCGGCGGAACGTGTAGCCGCAGCCTGCAGCGCCTGTTCGACGATGGCTTCGAAGCCGCTGGCCTGGAACGACTTGATCGCTGCTTCGGTAGTGCCTGCAGGCGAGGTGACTCGGCGGCGCAGTTCGGCAGCATCGACATCGCTGGCAACCGCCATGCGTGCGGCGCCCAAGGCTGTCTGCAGGGTCAGCTGGGAGGCAGTTTCACGTGGCAGGCCAAGCTTTTCGCCTGCCGCGGTCATGGCTTCGATCAGCAGGAAGAAGTACGCCGGGCCGCTGCCGGAGACTGCCGTCACGGCGTCCAGTTGCTGCTCCTGCTCCAGCCACAGGGCGGTGCCCACGGCCGACAGCAGTTGCTCGGCCTGCTGGCGTTGTTCGCTGGATACTTCCGCGGTGGCGTACAGGCCGCTGACGCCCTGGCGCAGCAGTGCCGGCGTGTTGGGCATGCAGCGAACCACCGGGCGAGCGCCGACCCAGCTTTGCAGGCTGGCGCAGGTGATGCCGGCGGCAATGGAAACGATCAGCTGGCCTTCCTGCAGGTTCGGTTGCAGGGCCTGGCATACGGCTTTCATGACCTGCGGCTTGACCGCCAGCACGATGACGTCGGCACCATCGATGGCCTGGGCGTTGTTCTCGAAGGTTTCGATGCCGTGCTCGGCCTGGATGCGGCTGCGGGTCTCGGCGCCCGGGTCGCTGGCGCGGATCTGCGAGGCGTCCAGGCCCTGGGCACGCAGACCACCGATCAGGCTGGCGGCCATGTTGCCGGCGCCGATAAAGGCAATACGAGTCTTGCTCATGTCAGGTCCTTGTAGGAAAGAGTGAGTAAAGCATGGAATCAGGACTGCCCGTAATCGCGGGCACCGAACAGGGCGGTACCGATACGCACCCAGGTCGCACCCTGTGCAATGGCCGCTTCCAGATCGTGGCTCATGCCCATGGACAGGGTGTCCAGACCAAGGCCAAGGCCTTCCTGCAACTGGCGCAGGGTGGCGAAGGCGGCTTCCTGGGCGGCGCGGTCATCAGTGGGTTCGGGAATGGCCATCAGCCCGCGCAGGCGCAGGTTGGGCAGTGCGGCTACCGCTTTGGCCAGGGCCGGCAGGTCGGCAGGGGTGCAGCCGGATTTGCTGTCTTCGCCGCTGACGTTCACCTGCAGGCAGATGTTCAGTGGTGGCAGACCGGCCGGGCGCTGCTCCGAGAGGCGTTGGGCGATTTTCAGGCGGTCCACGGAATGTACCCAGTCGAAATGCTCGGCGATGGCTTTGGTCTTGTTCGACTGGATGGGGCCGATGAAGTGCCAGATCAAGGGCAGGTCGCCGAGTGCCTGCTGCTTTGTCAGCGCTTCCTGTAGGTAGTTTTCCCCGAAATCGCATACGCCGGCGGCGTGGATTTCGCGGATGGCGCTGGCTGGCTTGGTCTTGCTCACGGCCAGCAACTGGACGCTGGCCGGATCACGCCCGGCAGCCTGGGCAGCGCTGGCGATACGGGCGGAAATAGCGGAAAGGTTGTCTGCTAGGGTGGACATGGACTGATGCCGGCTGCTGGAGGGTTTGCGGCATTCTACCTACTTGAAGGCCTTTGGGGAGTCTCATGGATGTGACCGACCTGTTGGCCCGGGCCGTGGATGCGGGGGCTTCCGACCTGCACCTGGCGGCGGGCCAGTTACCGATGTTGCGCCTGGATGGCGAGCTGCAGCGCATGGCCCTGCCGACCTTGGGCCCGGCGACCTTGACCGAGGGCATGGCACCCATGCTGGATGAAGACCAGCGTCGACAGTGGGCCCAGGGTGATGAGCTGGACCTGGCGCTGGAATTGCCGGCGCTAGGGCGCTTTCGGCTGAATCTGTTTCGCCAGTTGCACGGCCCTGCGGCCACCTTTCGCCTGATCCCGGGGCATATCGCCACGCTCGACGAACTCGACCTGGGCGATGTGTTTCAAGCTGTTGCGCAGTGCCGAGATGGCTTGATCCTCGTCGGTGGGCCGACCGGCAGTGGCAAGTCCAGCACCTTGGCGGCACTGCTCGACCAGCTGAACCGCGATCGTGCTCTGCATATCATCACCCTTGAGGACCCTGTCGAAGTTATCCACAGCAGCCAGCGCAGCCTGGTCAACCAGCGTGAGGTCGGCCGCCATTGCGGTGGGTTCGCCCAGGGGCTGCGCAGTGCCCTGCGCCAGGACCCGGATGTGATCATGATCGGTGAGCTGCGCGACCTGGAAACCATTCGCCTGGCCTTGCGTGCGGCTGAGACTGGGCACCTGGTGCTGGCGACCGTGCATACCCGTTCGGCGGTGAGCAGTGTTGACCGGTTGGTGGAGGTGTTCGCTGCCGAAGAGAAGCCGTTGGTGCGGGCGATGCTGGCCGAGTCGTTGCGCCTGGTGGTAGCGCAGGTGCTGGTCAGGCGCGCGGGCGGAGGGCGGGTTGCTGCGCGGGAAGTGCTGGTGGTGACGCCAGCGGTGCGTAACCTGGTTCGGGAAGGGCGGATGGCGCAGTTATGTTCGGTGATGCAGGCGGGTGGTGCGGACGGGATGCGGACGATGGAAGGGGCGATGCGAGGGTTGAAGGAGAGGGGGCTGATCAGCGATCTATAGTGCCTGTGCTGGCCCTTTCGCGGGTAAACCCGCTCCCACATGGATAACACAGCCTTCGAATGCTGTGGTGTACCTGTGGGAGCGGGCGTGCCCGCGAAGAGGCCGATACAGGAGAGCGCCGATCAGATCAGCGCTTGGCCAGGCTCAGTTGCTGCTGTTCTTTCGGCAGCACTCGCTTGGCCACCACGTAATGCTTCTGCCAGTAAGGCTTGCTCAGGGTGTCGATGCTTACCCGCTTGCCACGGCGTGGAGCATGGATGAAGCGGTCGTTGCCCAGGTAGATGGCAACGTGGTTCACCCGACGGCTCTTGATGTTGAAGAAGATCAGGTCGCCTGGCTTCAGGTCACCCTTGGCCACCTTGACGCCGTGGCCCTGAGCCATGGCATTGGAGGTGCGCGGCAGGTCGACGTCGGCGACGTCGTTGAAGGCGTATTTGACCAGCCCGCTGCAGTCGAAGCCTTTCTTCGGGCTGCTGCCGCCCCAGACATAAGGGGTGCCCAGCACATTCACCGCACGGCTGAGCACATCGCTGCTCTGCTTCGGCGACATGGCAGCGACCGGCACACCGGGCACGCCGCGGCTGTTGGCGGCATTGCTTGGACGGGTGCGCATTGCGGTCTGCTTGACCGGTGCATGTTTTACCGAGGCATTGGTGGTGTAGCCGGTAAAACCATTGGGAAGACGTTGCTCACGATTGGTGGCGTGGGCGGCCAGGGGCAATAATAGGCAGAGGGTCAGCCATGTCTTGAGTAAAGGCGGCATAGATGAAGCTCTTATGAATAGTTATGTGTTGGGCGCGCAACTTTATAACAGCTTTTTGATCAATCTTTGATCCGTTGGTCGATTGTCCAGGTGCCGTACGTCGGCCTGCGACGAGAAAGTCACATTTTTTCTTAGAAAATTTTCGGATAACCCACGGGGGCTATGAATGAACAGTTATCAACAGGGGGCGCCGTTTCACGACACCCACAGCAAGACCATTGGCTACCTGCTATGGATTTTCGGCTTTACCGGGTCGCATCGTTTCTATTACGGCAAGCCCGTAACCGGCACCATCTGGTTCTTCACCCTAGGCCTGCTGGGCATCGGCTGGTTGATCGACCTGTTCCTGATCCCGTCCATGGACCGTGAAGCCGACCTCCGGTTCCAGTCCGGGCGCATTGACTACAACATCGCCTGGATCCTGCTGACCTTCCTCGGGGTGTTTGGTCTGCACCGGCTGTATCAGGGCAAGTGGATCACCGCGATCATCTACTTCTTTACCGGCGGGCTGTTTCTGGTGGGGGTGCTGTATGACTTCTGGACGCTGAACAGCCAGGTTTCCGAGCGGAATGCGGGGCGGGGTTGAGTTCACATGGGGGCTGCTTTGCAGCCCTATCGCGACACAAGGCCGCTCCTACAGGGGTCGCGTAAACCCGACTTTCAGGTTTACCCGCACATTGTAGGAGCGGCCTTGTGTCGCGATAGGGGCGCAAAGCGCCCCCCGAATGCAGGTTACTGACGGGTCTGCCGCTGTTGCAGCAGCAGGTTGCTGAAACCTGCCCCGGCCAACTGCTTCTGCGCCCCGGTCAGCTGCTCGCGGTTGCTGAACGGGCCCACTAGCACGCGGTACCAGGTTTCGTCCTTGACCGTGCCCGACTCTACCTTTACCGACTGCCCCAGCAGGATGATCTGCGCGCGCACCTTGTCGGCATCGGCCTGCTTGCGGAACGAGCCGGCCTGCAGGAAGAACTGGGTGGTCGCCGCCGGCTTGATGACTGGCGGTGCTGGTGGCGGTGTCTGGCCCATCAATGCTGCCTGGGCTCGCGCCGTGTCGATCTTTGCCGCTTCGGCTGGCGTCACCGGGGTCACCGGCTGGGCCGGGACGGGAGGCGTCTTCTCTGGCACGGCCTCCGGCGGCACGATCACCTCGGACTCCGGCAGCAGCGTGTAGAAGTCGTACTTCGGCTTCACAGGCTGCTGCGGAGTGGGCTGCGCCGACTTGCCGGCTTCGGCCACCTTGTCCGCTTTCTGCTGCTCCGGCTTGGTGCGCTTGATGTCTTCGCCACCAGGCTCGAGCTTCATCAGGAACACAATGAACGCGCCTACGGTCAGGCCGACCGCCAGCCATACCCAACCGGGAATCGGCTGCTTGGCCGGCGCCGTCTGGCGGCTGGCGCCGCGTTTGGGTGCAGGTTTTTTCTTGGCAGCCAACTTACATGCGCTCCAGGGTTTCCAGGCCGAGCAGTTCCAGACCTTGCTTGAGGGTGCGGCCGGTCAGGGCCGCCAGGCGCAGGCGGCTCTGCTGCTGCTGCGGGGTTTCGGCGGCAAGAATCGGGCAGTTCTCGTAGAAGCTGGAGAACAGGCCGGCCAGGTCGTACAGGTAGCTGCACAGCACGTGCGGCGTGCCCTTGTCGGCGACGTTGTTGAGGATTTCGCCAAACTGCGCCAGGCGCGCGGCCAGGTCCTGCTCGTGGGCAGCCTGCAGCACAATGTTGCCATCGACTTCATCGAAGCCTTTGCCCAGTTTGCGGAATACGCCGGCCACGCGGGTGTAGGCGTACAGCAGGTAAGGCGCGGTGTTGCCTTCGAAGTTGAGCATCAGCTCGAAGTTGAAGCTGTAGTCGCTGGTGCGGTGCTTGGACAGGTCGGCGTACTTCACAGCGCCGATGCCAACCACTTCACCGATGTGGCGCAGTTCTTCGTCGGCCAGGCTCGGGTTCTTTTCCTTGACCAGCGCGTAGGCGCGTTCCTTGGCCTCGGTGAGCAGGTCGATCAGCTTCACGGTACCGCCGTCACGGGTCTTGAACGGGCGGCCATCGGCACCGTTCATGGTGCCGAAGCCCATGTGCTCCATCTGCATCGGGTGGCCCACGAAGCCTGCGCGGCGTGCAACTTCGAACACCTGGTTGAAGTGCAGGGCCTGGCGCTGGTCGACGAAGTACAGGGCGCGGTCCGCCTTGAGCACGTTGCTGCGGTAGCGCACGGCGGCCAGGTCGGTGGTGGCGTACAGGTAGCCGCCGTCGGCCTTCTGCACGATCACCGGCAGTGGCTCGCCTTCGCTGTTCTTGAACTCGTCGAGGAACACGCACTGGGCGCCCTGGTCTTCGACCAGCAGCCCCTTGGCCTTGAGGTCGGCGACCACGTTGGCCAGGTCGTCGTTGTAGGCGCTTTCACCCATCACGTCGGCCATGGTCAGCTTGACGTTGAGCAGCTCGTAGGTCTTCTGGCAGTGCGACAGCGAGATGTCCTTGAAGCGCGTCCACAGGGCCATGCAGTCCGGGTCGCCGGCCTGCAGCTTGACCACCAGGCCACGGGCACGGGTGGCGAACTCTTCGGATTCGTCGAAGCGCTTCTTGGCGGCGCGGTAGAAGTTTTCCAGGTCCGACAGCTCGTCGCTGGTGATCGGGTTTTCTTCCAGGTAGGCCAGCAGCATGCCGAACTGGGTGCCCCAGTCGCCCACGTGGTTCTGGCGGATCACGTCATCGCCGAGGAACTCCAGCACGCGCGCCACGCTGTCACCGATGATGGTCGAACGCAGGTGGCCGACGTGCATCTCCTTGGCCAGGTTGGGTGCCGACATGTCGATCACAACCTTTTGCGCAGGGCCGGCCTTGCGCGCGCCCAAGTGGGCGTCGGCCAGTGCGGCATCCAGGCGGTTGGCCAGGGCGTCGGTGTTCTGGAAAAAGTTGAGGAAGCCGGGGCCGGCGATCTCGACCTTGCTGATGTCGGCGCTGGCCGGCAGGGCATTGATCAGTTTCTCGGCCAGGTCGCGCGGCTTCATGCCGGCTGGCTTGGCCAGCATCATGGCGATGTTGCTGGCGAAGTCGCCGTGGGTCTTGTCCCGGGTGTTTTCCACCTGGATCGCCGGCGACAGCCCTTCAGGCAGCACACCGTCGGTGACGAGTTGGGTGAGGGCTTGCTGGATCAGCTGGCGAATGGTGTCTTTCATGGGGATCTCTTTTCGACCGCAAGCGCGGTGGAGCGCTTGGATGCGCAGGTGGAAAAACTGGGCATTATCCGTGGCTGGGGGCGGGTTGCCAACCTTTGGGGTGCAACCATCAAGGGTTCCATGTTGTGTTCGAGGGCCTCATCGCCGGCAAGCCAGTTCCCACAGAAGAGTGCGCGCAACCTGTGGGAGCTGGCTTGCCGGCTATGAGGCCGGTCGATTCAGTACAGGTCTACCGGGTCGACATCCAGCGACCACCGCACCTGGCGCCCGCTCGGCATCTGCTCCAACACTAGCAACCAGGCGCTGATCAGTCGATGCAAAGGCGCCCGCGTATTGGCCTGTATCAACAGTTGTGCGCGGAAGCGCCCGGCGCGGCGCTCCATCGGTGCTGGCACCGGCCCCAGCAGCTCGATGCCGGGCAGGCGCTGTTCGGCCACCAGGCGCTCGGCGGCGGCGCAGGCCTCGTCGAGGAAACCTTCGGCCTGCCCGGGCTTGTGCGCTTCGGCGCGTAGCAGCGCCAGGTGCGAGTAAGGTGGCAGCCCGGCGGCGCGGCGTTCGTCCAGGGCCTGCTCGGCAAAGGCGAAGTAGCCCTGCTCGGTAAGCTGCACCAGCAGTGGATGGTCGGCCAGGTGGGTCTGGATGATGACCTTGCCGGGCTCTTCGGCCCGCCCGGCCCGCCCGGCGACCTGCACGATCAACTGTGCCATGCGTTCGCTGGCACGGAAGTCGCCGGAGAACAGCCCGCCATCGGCATCGAGGATGGCCACCAGGGTCACCCGCGGGAAGTGATGGCCCTTGGCGAGCATCTGGGTGCCGACGAGGATGCTCGGCTGGCCGCGCTGGATGGTGCTGAACAGGTTGTGCATGGCGTCCTTGCGCGCGGTGCTGTCGCGGTCCACACGCAAGATCGGGTAATCCGGGAACAGCACTTTCAGGCGCTCCTCGGCGCGCTCGGTGCCGGCGCCGACCGGGCGCAGGTCAACATGGTTGCACTGCGGGCACTGCTGCGGCAGGCGCTCGTCATAGCCGCAATGGTGGCAGCGCAGCACGCCGGAGCGTTGGTGCACGGTCATGCGTGCATCGCAGCGCGGGCATTCGGACAGCCAGCCACAATCGTGGCACAGCAAGGTCGGGGCGAAACCGCGGCGATTGAGAAATACCAGCACTTGCTGGCCTGCCTCCAGGGTTTGGCGGATGGCCTGCTGCAGTGGGCCGCTGATACCGCTGTCCAGCGGCAGGCTCTTCACATCCAGGCGCAGCATGCGTGGCGGGCGGGCACCGCCGGCGCGCTGGTTCATGCGCAGCAGGCGGTAGCGACCGGTCAGGGCGTTGTGCAGGGTTTCCAGCGATGGCGTGGCGGAACCGAGCAGGATCGGGACGTTTTCCTGGTGGGCGCGCACCAGAGCCAGGTCGCGGGCGTGGTAGCGCAGGCCTTCCTGCTGTTTATAGGAGCCGTCGTGCTCCTCGTCGATGATGATCAGGCCGGGGTTCTTCATCGGCGTGAACAGTGCCGAGCGGGTGCCGATGATGATGTCGGCCTCGCCGTCCCGGGCTGCCAGCCAGGCATCCAGGCGTTCGCGGTCGTTCACCGCCGAATGCAGCAGGGCGATGCGGGCGTTGAAGCGCTGCTCGAAGCGGGCCAGGGTCTGCGGGCCGAGGTTGATCTCCGGGATCAGCACCAGGGCCTGCTTGCCGGCTTCCAGTGTTTCGCGGATCAGTTGCAGGTACACCTCGGTCTTGCCGCTGCCGGTGACACCGGCCAGCAGGAAGGCGCCAAAGCCGCCAAAGCCTTCGCGCACGGCGTCGAATGCATCGCGTTGCTCTTCGTTGAGCGGTAGTTCCGGCTGTGCCAGCCAGTGTTCGTGGCGCAGTGCCGGCAGATGGCGGCGGACCTCGATCTGCACCAGGTCCTTGGCCAGCAGCAGGTCCAGGCTGTCCTTGTTCAGATTGAGCTTGGCCAGCAGGCTGTGGGCCACGCCATGCGGGTGCTGGGCCAGGGTCTTGAGGGCATCGCGCTGGCGCGGAGCGCGGGCGATGCGCGGGTCTTCCAGGCGGGCGCCGGGGGCGACGTGCCAGAAGCGCTCCTGGCGCATTTCGGCAGGTTCGCCCTGGCGCAGCAGGGTCGGCAAGGCCCAGCTCAGCGTGTCCCCCAGACTGTGCTGGTAGTACTGGGCGGTCCACAAGCACAACTTGAACAGCGACGGCGGGATCGGTGATACCGGGTCGAGCAGGGCGCTGGCCGGCTTGAGCTTGTCGGCGGGCACTTCGCTTTGCTCGCACACCTCCACCAGCACCCCGATCATTTCGCGGCGGCCGAATGGCACGCGAATGCGCATGCCCGGAGTCAAGGCCTGGCGCGCCATGCTTGCCGGCGCCTTGTAGTCGAACAGGCGACGCAGCGGGGAGGGCAGGGCAAGGCGCAGGATGACGTCGGACACGCGGAAAGTCTCGGAGGGCGTTTCAAAGACTGGCGAGCCTAGCAGACGACGGTCGGTGCAAGCGACAACTTGCGTTGGCGTGATGCTCTGGTATTATTCGCCGCCTAATTACGTGCGGTATTCAACAATTGGTGTTGGGTGGCGGCACGCAGCTCGAGGAAGTGACCATGAAAGCAGATATTCATCCGAACTACGAAGTAGTTGCAGTCACCTGCAGCTGCGGCAACAAGTTTGAAACCCGTTCGACCCTGGGCAGCACCCTGGCGATCGACGTTTGCAACCTGTGCCACCCGTTCTACACCGGTAAGCAGAAAGTCCTGGACACCGGTGGTCGCGTACAGAAGTTCGCCGATCGCTTCGGTATGTTCGGTACCAAGAAGTAATCATGCGCATGGCGAACCCCTCGGGTTTCGCATTGCTGCAAAAAAAGGCGCCCCTTGTGGGCGCCTTTTTTATGGGCGTCATCTGGCATTTCCCGGCCCTGGCGTTCTGCCCGTTACCAGGCAGCCCTCAGGAGGTGGCGGTGCGCCAGGTGGTCGATGGCGATACCTTGCGCCTGGTCGATGGCCGCAGCGTGCGATTGATCGGCATCAATGCCCCGGAAATCGGCCGTAACGGGCGCACCAGCGAGCCCTATGCCGAGGCCGCCAGGCAGCGTTTGCAGGCCTTGGTCAAGGCCAGCGATGGGCGTGTCGGGCTGGAGCCGGGCGTCGAGTCCAAGGACAAATACGGTCGCACGCTGGCGCATATCTACGACCGCAATGGCGACAATATCGAAGCACAGCTGCTCAGCGAGGGCTTGGGCTATCGCGTCGCGGTTGCCCCCAATGTGCGCCTCAGCGCTTGCCAGCAGCTTGCCGAGCAGGCTGCGCGCAAGGCTGGCTCCGGGCTGTGGCGTCGTTCGCCGGTGGTGCGTGCAGGGGATGTCCGGCAGTCGGGTTTCGCGGTCATTGCGGGCCGCATCGAAGGCGTGGAGCGCAACCGTGGCGGGGTCTGGCTGAACCTGGACGGTGCGGTGGTGCTGCAGGTTCCCGCTCGTCTACAACGCAACTTCCCCGCCAGCTTCTTCGATAACCTCAAGGGACGCCAGGTCGAGGCGCGTGGCTGGGTGCTGGATCGTTCCCGCAAGGGCGGCCTCAAGCCCGGGCAGCGACGCTGGATGATGCCGTTGACCGATCCGAGCATGTTGGAGCGCATTTCAGGCTAAAAGATGTAGACATTTCGCTATTGGATTGTACACACTGTTAGGCGTATGCCCCGTGGGTTATAGCGTAAAGTCGTAGGCTAAAGGCCTTGACACAAGTGACCGACCAGTCTTGTGGCTCCCCGGCTCTTTGCGTATCCTCGGCGGTCCGTCAGAACAGTAAATAGCGGAATGCCCACCATGTCAGACCTGAAAACCGCCGCTCTCGAATATCACGCTCAACCTCGTCCGGGGAAACTGAGCGTCGAACTCTCCAAGCCCACAGCCACCGCCCGTGACCTCGCCCTGGCCTACAGCCCAGGTGTTGCTGAGCCCGTGCGTGAAATCGGCCGTGATCCAGAGCTGGCTTACAAATACACCGGCAAAGGCAACCTGGTTGCGGTGATTTCCGATGGCACCGCCATCCTCGGTCTGGGTGACCTCGGCCCACTGGCTTCCAAGCCGGTCATGGAAGGCAAGGGTGTTCTGTTCAAGCGTTTCGCCGGTATCGACGTGTTCGACATCGAAGTGGAGTCGGAAAGCCCGCAGGCGTTCATCGACACCGTTCGCCGCATCTCGATCACCTTCGGTGGCATCAACCTCGAAGACATCAAGGCGCCTGAGTGCTTCGAAATCGAGCGCACCCTGATCGAACAGTGCGACATTCCGGTATTCCACGATGACCAGCACGGTACCGCCATCGTGACCGCTGCCGGCATGATCAACGCCCTGGAAATCGCCGGCAAGAAGCTGGAAGACGCCAAGATCGTCTGCCTGGGTGCCGGCGCTGCCGCCATCTCCTGCATGAAGCTGCTGGTAAGCATGGGTGCCAAGGTCGAAAACATTTACATGATCGACCGCAGCGGCGTGATCCACGCTGGCCGTGACGATCTGAACCAGTACAAGGCGCAGTTCGCCCACGCCACCGACAAGCGCACCCTGGCTGACGCCCTCGACGGTGCCGACGTGTTCGTAGGCCTGTCCGGCCCGAACCTGCTGAGCGCCGAAGGCCTGAAGTCGATGGCTGCCAACCCGATCGTGTTCGCCTGCTCGAACCCGGACCCGGAAATCTCGCCAGAGCTGGCGCACGCCACTCGCAGCGACGTGATCATGGCTACCGGTCGTTCCGACTACCCGAACCAGGTCAACAACGTACTGGGCTTCCCGTTCATCTTCCGTGGTGCCCTGGACGTTCGCGCCAAGCGCATCAACGAAGAAATGAAAATCGCCGCCGCCATCGCCCTGAAAGATCTGGCCAAGCTGCCAGTGCCGAAGGAAGTGTGCGACGCCTACGGCGTACAGGCTCTGGAATTTGGTCGTGAGTACATCATTCCGAAGCCGTTGGACGCACGCCTGATCACCGTCGTTTCCGACGCTGTGGCCAAGGCCGCCATCGAATCCGGCGTGGCAACCCTGCCGTATCCGAAGCACTACCCGCTGACTAGCGTGGATGACGTGTTCAAAGGCTGATTGCTGCCTGGCGACACAAAAAAGCCCCGGCTCGTATGAGCCGGGGCTTTTTGTTTGGCGGTGCGCCATGCTGCTATTTTTGGCTGCCTGTCGGATTCTGGGGCTGCTTTGCAGCCCATCGCGACACAAGGCCGCTCCCACAAGGGCTAGGCGTTTCCTGTGGGAGCGGCCTTGTGTCGCGACACAGTCCCGCCCCCATAGGGTCTGGTTTTTTCTTGTGGGGTTTTCTTTTTTCCCCGATAGGGGCGCAAAGCGCCCCCCGGCTTTACATCTGGTCAGAACAGGTCCATCGGCGCCGCTTCATCCGCCGGCAGAGGGCTGCCCGGTGCTGCGCCAGTGCCCAGTTCGTCCACCGACGGCGGCGAGTCTTCGGCCTTGAACAGCTCGAAGTAGGCATTCGGCGTGCTCGGCGAAGCGGCACGGCCGCTGACCGGGTCGACGCGCAGGCTGAGGATGCCTTCCGGTTCTGCCGGCGCATGCGCAGGCTTGTCCTTGAGTGCCGCGCCCATGAAGCTCATCCAGATCGGCAGTGCCGCCGTGCCGCCGTACTCGCGGCGCCCAAGGGTTTCGGGCTGGTCGAAGCCGACCCACACGGTGGTCACGTAATCGGCATTGTAGCCAGAGAACCAGGCGTCCTTGGACTCGTTGGTGGTACCGGTCTTGCCTGCCAGGTCGGTGCGGCCCAGGGCCAGCGCCCGGCGGCCGGTGCCGCGCTTGATCACGTCCTGCAGCATGCTGGTGAGGATGTAGGTGGTGCGACCGTCGATGATCCGCTCGGCCACGGCCGGCGCCTGCGGTGCAGAAGCCACCTGGCTGAAGGCAGCGGGTGCCTCGCCAGGCATGGCGGTTGTGCTGATCGGCTGTTCGGGCGCGGCCACACCCGCCTGGTCCTCGGCACCTTGCGGTACCCGAGCCGGGTTGGCGGTGAACAGCGTCTCGCCGCTGCGGCTTTCGATGCGTTCGATCAGGTACGGGGTGATCTTGTACCCGCCGTTGGCAAAAGTACTCCAGCCTGTGGCGATTTCCATAGGGGTCAGGGTGGCGGTGCCCAGTGCCAGCGACAGGTTGCGTGGCAGGTCCTGCTTGTTGAAGCCGAACTTGGCGATGTAGTCGATGGTACGGTCCACGCCCATGGCCTGCAGCAGGCGGATCGACACCAGGTTGCGCGACTTGTACAGCGCTTCGCGCATACGGATCGGGCCAAGGAAGGTATTGGTGTCGTTCTTCGGTCGCCAGACTTTGTCCAGGTACTCGTCGACGAACACGATTGGTGCATCGTTGACCAGGCTGGATGCGGTGTAGCCACTGTCCAGTGCGGCGCTGTAGATGAACGGCTTGAAGCTCGAGCCCGGCTGACGCTTGGCCTGCATGGCGCGGTTGTAGTTGCTCTGCTCGAACGAGAAACCGCCGACCAGGGCGCGGATGGCGCCGTTGTAAGGGTCAAGGGTGACCAGCGCACTCTGCGCGCCAGGTACCTGGCTGAACTTGAACTTGCCATCTTCCAGGCGCTGCACGCGCACCAGGTCGCCAACCTGGGCCACATCTGCCGGTGACTGCGGCGCACGGCCCTGGGAGTTGCTGTTGATGAACGGGCGCGCCCATTTCATGGTGTCCCAGGCCACCTGCTCTTCCTGGCCGCTGCGGGTCAGCACCTTGAGGCCGTTTTTTTCGACCTGGGTGACGATGACCGGCTCCAGGCCGCCGAGGCTGCGCTGCTTGCCCAGTTCCTGCAGCCAGGCTGCCTGGGTGCGGCCCGGGAAGCGTGCTTCGGGGCCGCGGTAGCCGTGGCGCTCATCGTAGTCGGAGAGGCCGTTGAGGATGGCCTTGTTGGCCATTTCCTGCATGTCGCTGGGCACCGTGGTAGTGACGCGGAAGCCTTCGGTGTAGGCGTCGCTGCCGTAGCGACCGACCATTTCGGCGCGGGCCATTTCGGCGATGTAAGGCGCATTCACTTCAGGCGTGGGCACGTGGTAGCTGGCGTTGAGCGGCTCGGCCAGGGCCGCCTGGTAACTGGCTTCGTCGATCTTGCCCAGCTTGTACATGCGGCCGAGGATCCAGTCGCGGCGCTCTTTGGCGCGTACGGGGTTGGCCAGCGGGTTGAAGCGCGAGGGTGCCTTGGGCAGGCCGGCGATCATCGCCATCTGCGCCAGGCTCACGTCGCGGATCGACTTGCCGTAGTACACCTGCGCGGCGGCATCGATACCGTAGGCGCGGTTGCCCAGGTAGATCTTGTTCACGTACAGCTCGAGGATCTCGTCCTTGGTCAGCTCACGCTCGATCTGCAGGGCCAGCAGGATTTCGTTGGTCTTGCGCGAGAAGCTGCGCTCGCTGGTGAGGAAGAAGTTCTTCGCCACCTGCATGGTGATGGTACTGCCGCCGGTCTGGATATGGCCGGTTTTCACCAACTGGGTCGCGGCGCGCATCAGGCTGCTGGGGTCGACACCGTAGTGATTGAGGAAGTTGTCGTCCTCGGCCGACAGAAGCGCCTGGATGAATTGTGGGGGAATTTCCTCGAAGCGGATCGGTGAGCGACGCATTTCGCCGAACTCGGCAATCAACTTGCCGTCGCTGCTGTACACCCTGAGGGGGATCTGCAACTGGATGCTTCTGAGCGACTCGACCGAGGGCAGGTTGGGGCTAAGATACAGAAACGCACCGCTCACACCGAGTACGAGCGCGCAGATGACTGCGACGGAAGACCACCAGAAGAACTTCAGCAGACGTATCAAGGCTTTTCGGTGTCCAGGTTGGGAGTGGATTGCACGCAGGTCCGGCGGACCAAAAAACGCTGGGCATTATAAGCATTTTTTCGCCTCTCCGGGTTACCGGCCAGGCTGCCCGTCGCCTCGATGGGCAGGCGCGGCCTAGTGCTGACGCGGGGTTGGGGCAGGTAGCCGCGAAGGATGGCGGCGACAGACAACAAGGATGCCACGATGCTAGGACGCTTCGGCAAGGATGCCGGTTCACTCGTGGGGGTGGAAATTGCCCCTGACTCCGTTCGGATTGTGCAACTGCAGCGGCGTAACCGGCGCTGCCGGGTGCTTGCCTCGGTACAAGAGCCGTTCGAATCATTGGCTGGCAGTGATTGGGCGGCAGAGCCTGGCGCCGTGGCGGCTGCCTTGAGGCGCGCCTACAGGCGCAGCGGCCTCAGGCAGCGCCGGGTCGCGCTGGCACTGCCGGGTAACCAGGTGATCTGCAAGCTATGCCACCTGCCAGTGGAACAGGGCGGTGCAGAAGTGGAGGCGCAGCTGCTGGCTGACGCCGAACGGCTGTTTCCATTTCCGCTGGAAGACCTGGCCCTGGATTTTCAGGTCCTGGGAGGTTCTCGCGTCCAGGCAGGCTGCGCCGAGGTGATGGTGGCTGCGTGTCGGCAGAGTGCACTGGCGCCACTTGAGGGCATCGTCGAGGAGGCCGGGTTGCAACTGGAGGCCGTGGAGGTCGACAGCATTGCCTTGGGGCGCATGCTGCCGCTGGCCAGGCACCAAAGCTCGGCGTTGCTGCGTATCGAGGCGCACAGCACCATTCTTTATGGCTGGCATTCGGGGCAGCCTCAGCAACGGCGTGAGCTGAGCCTGGGGCTGTCGACGATAACCGGGGCGCTGCCAGAGCGCCTGCTGGCCTTGCTCGCCGGTGAGCCTTTGCCGGAATGCCTGTTGATTGCCAGCTGTTCTCCGGTCGAAGCGGGCCAGTTGCAAAGCCTCGGCTCCCAGCTGAACCTTCCGTGCCGCCTAGTGCCTGACCTGGCGCGCCTGGAACACGTCGATCGTGCGATGATTCTGGCTTGCGCCCTGGCTCTCGGAGGATTGCGTCGATGATGCGGCTGAACCTTCTGCCCTGGCGCGAACGGCAGCGGCAAGCCGCGTTGCGGTCTTTCCGCAGGCAACTGGTCGCCGGCGCTCTACTGGCCCTGTGTGGCGTGATGTTGGTCGACCAGCTGGCCCGCCAGCGCGGGGAGCAGCAGGCGCTGGCCAATACCCGGCACCAGGCAGCCCTTGAAGTGTTGGGCGAGCAATTGCAGCCGCTGGCCGATGTGCATGCGCAGCATGAGGCGCTGCTGGCACGCGCGGCGGCGCTGGAAGCACTGCGCGCCCATCAGGATGTGCTGGCCGGGGTGTTCGCTGACCTCGAGCGGGCGTTGCCGGTGGGTGTGCAACTGCTCGACCTCAGCCTGGAAGATGGCAATTTGCACATGACCGGGCTGGCCAAGTCAGGTGCCGTGGTCGCGCAGTTCATGCGTGACCTGAGCCGCTCGAGTGCGCTGGTTGGTCTGGAGCTCAAGCGCATCAGGAGCCTGCCAGGCGGCGATGAATTCCTGCTGGGGGCGCGCGTTTCGGCGTTCTGGTCGTGAATGCTGCGCAGGTGCTCGGCTGGCTGGCCATGGCCGAGAGCTCCAGCCGCTTCAGGCAGCTGGCGCCAGTGCTGGTGGCCTTGGCGCTGTTCGGCCTGGGCTGTGCCATACGTCTGCCTGCAGCGCTGCAACAGCAGGCGCAGGAGGAGGCTCGGCACGCCGAGTTGCACGAACGGCATTCAGCCGGCGCGGTGCAACTGGCCGAGTTGGAGCAACTCCACGCGTCGGTAGCCATCGCCGAGCAACGCTTGCGCGAGGCGCACTGGCACCTGGCGGCCGGTGAGGGCATGAGTGACCTTCTCGAGCGTCTGGCGGCTTCGGGGCACGCGCATGGCTTGCTGATCGAGCGCTTCGACGTTCATGAAGACGAACAGCAGGCCGGTTTCCGCCAGGTGCCGCTGGAGCTACAGGTGGTGGGGCGATACGCGGCATTGCGCCAGTGGCTGGGTGACTGGTTGGGCCAGGCGCGTGTTTTGCGTAGTGGTGACCTGCAACTGGCTCCAGCAGATGGCAAGCCTGGGCTGCTGCGCCTGCAGTTGCGGGTTGATGCCTATCAGGCGCTGGCGCCAGTGCCGCAGCCTGCGATGCTAGCGCGCATGCCAGCCAGGGGCGGGACGGCAGCGCCCGCAGTCGACCCGTTTGCGCCTGGAGCGACGCGATTGTCGGCCAGCGGGTTGGCCGGCGTGCCTTTGGCGCAACTGGAGATGGTCGGCAGCCTGTCACGTGGAGCGGAACACGAAGCACTGCTGATGGCGGCGGGCAGGCTCTATCGCGTACGCCCTGGGGACCGGGTCGGGCGTGATCAGGGGGTGGTGGCGAGAGTTGATCAATCCCAGGTCGAAGTACGCGAACGGCTGTTCATGGCCGGGGGGTGGCATGAACGCACGGCGTTCATCACGCTGGCAAAGCACCTGGGCAAGGAGGCCCCGGATGACGATGAAAAGATTGATGAAATGGATGCTGGCAGCCCTGCTGCCGTTCCCGCTGGCGTCGGCAATGCCTTATCAGGGTGAACCACTGTCGCTGAACTTCCAGGATGTGGAAGTGCGCTCGGTGCTGCAGGTGCTGGCTGACTATGCCGGTGTCAACCTGGTTGCCAGCGATGCCGTGCAGGGTAGCGTCACCTTGCGCCTTGAGGATGTTCCATGGGACCAGGCGCTGGATCTGGTGCTGCGCAGCAAGGGCTTGGCCCGGCGACAGGAGGGCAATGTGCTGCTGGTGGCGCCCGCGGCGGAGTTTGCCGCGCAGTCTGTCGATGCCCACGTGGGCCAGGCGCTGGATGCACAGTTGCAGCCGTTGCGTCGGGAGCTGTTGCCCATTCATCACGCCAAGGCCGCCGATCTGGCAGAGCTACTGCTGGCGAGCCTGGCGGATGACGGCATCCTCACCGGTCGGGGCAGCCTCAGTGTCGATGAGCGCACCAATACGCTGGTGGTGCACCAGCCGGCAGACCGCCTTGCCGAGCTGAGGCAACTGGTGGCGCAGCTGGATGTGCCGGTGCGTCAGGTGGCGATCGAGGCACGTATCGTCGAGGCCAACGTCGATTACGAGAAAAGCCTGGGGGTGCGCTGGGGTGGGCCGCTGTATGTCGAGAGCCCGCGCCCGGGCAAGGATCTGTTCGTCGATCTCGGGGTGGAGCGGGTGGGTGGCAGCATCGGCCTGGGCCTGTTGCGTGGCGATGTGCTGCTCGACCTGGAACTCAGTGCCATGGAAAAGAGCGGCAACGGCGAAATCATCTCGCAGCCCAAGGTGGTCACGGCCGACAAGGAAACGGCCAGGATCCTCAAAGGCACCGAGGTGCCGTACCAGGAAACCAGCAAGAGCGGCGCCACCTCGGTAGCGTTCCGCGAAGCCTCGTTGTCGCTGGAAGTGACCCCGCAGATCACCCCGGACAACAAGGTGATCATGACCGTCAGGGTGACCAAGGACGAGCCGGATTACGTCAATGCCTTGAACAACGTACCGCCGATCCGCAAGAACGAGGTCAATGCCAAGGTTCGCGTGACGGACGGAGAAACGATCGTGATCGGTGGCGTGTACTCGACTTCGCAAAACAATGTGGTCGACAAGGTGCCATTTTTCGGCGATCTGCCGTATGTTGGGCGGCTGTTTCGACGCGATGCATTACAAGAGAAAAAATCCGAGCTGCTGGTCTTCCTGACTCCGCGTATCATGAGTGACCAGGCGATTGCTGTGAGTCGTTGATTCTGTGCGAAATTTGATACTTGTGGGGCCCATGGGTGCTGGTAAAAGCACCATCGGACGCCTATTGGCCAAAGAGCTGCGCCTGCTGTTCAAGGATTCCGACAAGGAAATCGAACTGCGATGCGGCGCCAACATCCCGTGGATTTTCGACAAGGAAGGCGAGCCGGGTTTCCGTGACCGCGAGCAGGCGATGATCGCCGAGCTGTGCGCACTCGATGGCGTGGTCTTGGCGACCGGCGGTGGCGCGGTAATGCGCGAAGCCAACCGCAAGGCCCTGCACCAGGGTGGCCGGGTGATCTATCTGCATGCTTCGGTCGAACAGCAGGTTGGTCGCACCGCGCGTGATCGCAATCGCCCCCTGTTGCGCACCGCCAATCCCGAGGCGACCTTGCGCGCCCTGCTGGAAGCCCGCGACCCGCTCTACCGCGAGATCGCCGACCTGGTGGTAGAAACCGACGAGCGGCCGCCACGCATGGTGGTGATCGATATTCTCGAGCGCTTGCAGCAGTTGCCGCCCCGTTAGCCCGGGACTATTCTCGGCCACCAGCGCCGAGGCGAGGTTCAACGTAACCGCGTAGGTGCCCGAGCGGCGCCGCGCCCAAGTACATTGTGGGGATACATGCAGACACTAAAGGTCGACCTGGGCGAGCGTAGCTACCCGATCTACATTGGCGAAGGCCTGCTGGACCAGCCTGAGCTGCTGGCGCCGCACATTGCCGGGCGGCAGGTTGCCATTGTTTCCAACGAGACCGTCGCGCCCCTGTATCTCGAACGCCTGAGCAAGACCCTGGGGGCCTATTCGGTGCTGCCGGTGGTATTGCCCGATGGCGAAGCCCACAAGAACTGGGAAACCCTGCAGCTGATCTTCGATGGCCTGCTGACTGCACGGCACGACCGCCGCACCACCGTGGTTGCCCTGGGCGGCGGCGTGATCGGTGACATGGCCGGCTTCGCTGCCGCCTGCTACCAGCGCGGCGTCGACTTCATCCAGGTGCCGACCACTTTGCTGTCCCAGGTCGACTCCTCGGTCGGCGGCAAGACCGGCATCAACCACCCGTTGGGCAAGAACATGGTCGGTGCCTTCTACCAGCCCAATGCGGTGCTGATCGACACCACCAGCCTCAAGACCCTGCCGTCGCGCGAGCTGTCCGCAGGCCTGGCCGAAGTGATCAAGTACGGCCTGATCTGCGACAAGCCGTTCCTCGCCTGGCTCGAGGACAATATGCAGGCACTGCGTGCCCTCGACCCGGTGGCGTTGACCGAAGCCATCCGCCGCTCCTGTGCGGCCAAGGCCGCGGTGGTGGGTGCCGACGAGCGCGAGTCTGGCGTACGCGCCACGCTGAACCTGGGGCATACCTTCGGGCATGCCATCGAGACCCACATGGGTTACGGCGTGTGGCTCCACGGCGAAGCCGTGGCGGCGGGCACGGTGATGGCCCTGGAGATGTCCATGCGCCTTGGCTGGATCGACCAGGCCGAGCGCGATCGCGGAATCCGCCTGTTGCAGGACGCAGGTTTGCCGGTGGTGCCACCACAGGAAATGACCCCGGCGCATTTCATGGAGCACATGGCGGTCGACAAGAAGGTGCTCGACGGCCGTCTGCGTCTGGTGCTGCTGCGCCAGATGGGCGAGGCCGTGGTGACCGACGACTATCCGAAAGAGATTCTACAGGCCACGTTGTCGGCGGATTACCGCGCGATCGTGGCCCAGCTTTGAGGTTGTGACAGCGCAATGACCAGTTTGCATGCCGATGAGGCCTTTCTCGACCATTACCAGTTGAGCCATGATCCGTTCGCGCCCCGTGTGCCCGGCTTCAAGTTCTTCCCGGCCCAGCGCAAGCCCGTGCTCGGCCAGCTGCATCACCTGGCGCGCTACAGCCAGCTGATGCTGGTTGTCACCGGCCCGCTGGGCAGTGGCAAGACCCTGCTGCGCCAGGCCTTGGTGGCCAGTACCAACAAGCAGGCGGTGCAGAGCGTGGTGGTGTCCGCCCGTGGCGCCAGCGATGCCGCCAGCGTACTCGGCCAGGTTGCACAGAACCTGGATGTGGCCGAGGCCGAAATGCAGGCGATCCTGGCCAAGGTGGTGCAACTGGCACTGACCGGCCAGGAAGTGTATTTGCTGGTGGACGATGCGGAACAACTCGACGAGTCGGCACTCCAAGCGTTGCTGGAATTGGCGGCGGGTGTACCGGAAGGGCGCCCGCACGTGTTCCTGTTCGGTGAGCCGTCGCTGATTGCCGGGCTGGACGAGATCAATATCGAGGAAGAACGCTTCCACATCATCGAACTCGCCCCCTACAGTGAAGAAGAAACCCGCGAGTACCTGGAGCAGCGCCTGGAAGGTGCTGGCCGGGGCATCGAGGTGTTCAGCCGTGAACAGATCGTCGATATCCATGAAAACTCCGACGGCTGGCCTGGCAACATTAACCAGGTCGCCCGTGACACTTTGATCGAAGCCATGATCGCCAGCCGCTCGACGGCCAAGCGACCATCCATGGGGTTCAAGATGCCTAAAAAACATGTGCTCGCGCTGTCCGCTGTGGTTGTGGTCGCCGTTGCGGCCGCGGTGTTGATGCCGAAGAAAGGTGACAAGGCACCTGCCGAAGCGCCGGCCGCCCAGGCCCAGCTGCCGCTTGGCGAGGGCCAGGCCAATGGTGGCAATCCCGCCATCGAGTTCTCGGGTTCGTCCCAGCCGATGCCGCTGCCGCTGGTTGGCCAGTCGCAGCCGGTGATGCGCGAGCCACTGGCCCAGGCCGCGGGCATGGGCGAGGGTGAAGAGGGCAGCCCGGCCGGTGATACCGCCCTGCAGCCAGGCAACCCGCCGCCAACCGTGACCACCATCGCGCCGCCGCAAGGTGTGCCAGCGGGCCCGGCACCGGTACCTGCCCAGCCAGTACAGACGCCACCGCAGCTGGTTGCGCCTGCGCCAAAACCTGTCGCAACCCAACCTGCCAAGCCGGTTGCGCCTGCCAAGCCTGCACCAGCACCAACCCAGGTCGCCGTGGCCAAGCCGGCCGCCAAGCCTGTCGAGAAGCCGGCAGCCGGTGGCAGCGGCAACAGCGGTTGGTACGCTGTGCAGAAACCGGGCAATTACGTGGTGCAGATCCTGGGTACCAGCTCCGAGGCTTCGGCTCAGGCGTTCGTGAAGGCTCAAGGTGGCGACTATCGCTACTTCAAGAAAAACCTGCAGGGCAAGCCGCTGTACGTAGTCACTTACGGCAACTTCGCCAACCGCGACGCAGCGGTTGCGGCAATCAAGAACTTGCCAGCGAAGGTCCAGGCTGGTAAACCTTGGCCACGTACCGTCGCCAGCGTCCAACAAGAGCTGGCCTCGGCCCGCTGATACCTTCCGGGCGGCACCACCCCGCCGCCCAGTTGCTGAGCGATTACTGACTTTCGACTAGCCTGCTGCGTTGTCACGCGGCAGGCTTTTCTGTCCCAGGCTGCCGGCCACAAGCCTTACTTGCAGTCATGGCTGAAACGCTTCAGACTCGAGCCAAGCCGCTATCACGGCGCATGGCGCAAAAACATTCAAAATTGCGACATAAATTTTCAATGGTGAGACATGAAAATTTGTGGGCATTGCTGTCGCTGTGCAACAATGGTTTTCCATGGCCACCGCAAAAAAGCTGGCGTTTGATCGGCGTGGATGGTAAGTGGTTGTTAAAAAAGAGATTTACCTCCGTTGAGAGGTGAACCTGGTGAGAATGTGTCTATGAAAACAGGTCTGTACCATCCCGAAGAATTCAAGGACAACTGTGGTTTTGGCCTGATCGCCCATATGACGGGCGAACCGAGCCACCACCTTCTGCAAACCGCCATGCAGGCACTGACCTGCATGACCCACCGCGGCGGTATCAACGCCGACGGCAAGACCGGTGACGGTTGCGGTCTGCTCATGCAGAAGCCCGATCAATTCCTGCGTGCCGTGGCCCAGGAGCACTTCGCCGTCGAGCTGCCCAAGCAGTACGCCGTCGGCATGGTGTTCTTCAACCAGGACCCGGTCAAAGCAGAAGCCGCCCGCGCCAACATGGACCGCGAAATCCTCGCTGCTGGCCTGAAACTGGTTGGCTGGCGCAAGGTGCCGATCGATACCAGCGTGCTCGGCCGCCTGGCCCTTGAGCGCCTGCCACAGATCGAGCAGGTGTTCATCGGCGGTGAAGGCCTGAGCGACCAGGAATTCGCCATCAAGCTGTTCAGTGCCCGTCGCCGTTCGTCCGTGGCCAACGCCCACGACGCCGACCACTACATCTGCAGCTTCTCGCACAAGACCATCATCTACAAAGGCCTGATGATGCCGCGCGATCTCGCGGCCTTCTACCCGGACCTGGGTGACGAGCGCCTGCAAACCGCGATCTGCGTGTTCCACCAGCGCTTCTCCACCAACACCCTGCCGAAATGGCCGCTGGCGCAGCCGTTCCGCTTCCTCGCCCACAACGGCGAGATCAACACCATCACCGGCAACCGCAACTGGGCCATGGCCCGTCGCACCAAATTCGCCAACGACCTGATCCCCGACCTCGAAGAGCTCGGCCCGCTGGTCAACCGCGTCGGCTCCGACTCCTCTAGCATGGACAACATGCTGGAGCTGATGGTCACTGGCGGCATCGACCTGTTCCGTGGCGTGCGCATGCTGGTACCGCCAGCTTGGCAAAACGTCGAGACCATGGACGCCGACCTGCGTGCCTTCTACGAATACAACTCCATGCACATGGAGCCGTGGGATGGCCCGGCCGGTATCGTCATGACCGAAGGCCGCCATGCGGTGTGCCTGCTCGACCGTAACGGCCTGCGCCCGGCGCGCTGGGTGACCACCAAGAACGGCTACATCACCCTGGCGTCGGAAATCGGCGTATGGGACTACAAGCCCGAGGACGTCATCGCCAAGGGCCGCGTTGGCCCGGGCCAGATCTTCGCCGTGGACACCGAAACCGGCCAGATCCTCGACACCGACGCCATCGACAACCGCCTGAAGTCGCGCCACCCGTACAAGCGCTGGCTGCGTCAGCACGCCACGCGCATCCAGGCGACGCTGACCGATGACCAGGGCGTGGCCAGCTACGACGCTGACCAGCTCAAGCAGTACATGAAGATGTTCCAGGTCACCTTCGAAGAGCGTGACCAGGTGCTGCGCCCGCTCGGCGAGCAGGGCCAGGAAGCGGTCGGCTCGATGGGTGACGACACGCCGATGGCCGTTCTGTCGCAGCGCGTGCGTTCGCCGTACGACTTCTTCCGCCAGCAGTTCGCCCAGGTGACCAACCCGCCGATCGACCCGCTGCGCGAAGCGATCGTCATGTCCCTGGAAATCTGCCTGGGCGCCGAACGCAACATCTTCCAGGAATCCCCCGAGCACGCTTCGCGGGTAATCCTAAGCTCGCCGGTCATCTCGCCCGCCAAGTGGCGTTCGCTGATGAACCTGGAGCGCGAAGGTTTCGACCGCCAGCTGATCGACCTCAACTATGAAGAGAGCGTCGGCCTGGAAGCGGCCATCCGCAACATCGCCGACCAGGCTGAAGAAGCAGTGCGCGCTGGCAAGACCCAGCTGGTGCTGAGCGACCGCTACATTGCCCCTGGCAAGCTGCCGGTGCACGCCTCGCTGGCCGTTGGTGCGGTACACCACCGCCTGACCGAACAGGGCCTGCGTTGCGACAGCAACATCCTGGTGGAAACCGCCACCGCCCGCGACCCGCACCACTTCGCCGTGCTGCTGGGCTTCGGTGCCTCGGCCGTTTACCCGTACCTGGCCTATGAAGTGCTGGCTGACCTGATTCGTACCGGCGAAGTGCTGGGCGACCTGGACGAAGTCTTCAAGTACTACCGCAAGGGCATCTCCAAGGGCCTGCTGAAGATCCTGTCGAAGATGGGGATCTCCACCATTGCCTCGTACCGTGGTGCGCAGTTGTTCGAAGCCATCGGCCTGTCCGAGGAAGTGGTCGGCCTGAGCTTCAAGGGCGTTTCCAGCCGCATCAAGGGTGCGCGTTTCGCAGACCTGGAAAGCGACCAGAAGCTGCTGGCAGCCGAAGCCTGGAGCGCGCGCAAGCCGATCCAGCAAGGCGGCCTGTTGAAGTTCGTTCACGGTGGCGAGTACCACGCCTACAACCCGGATGTGGTCAACACCCTGCAGGCTGCCGTGCAGCAGGGCGACTATGCCAAGTTCAAGGAATACACCACGCTGGTCGACCAGCGTCCGGTGTCGATGATCCGCGACCTGCTGAAGGTGAAAGTGGCTGACCAGCCGCTGCCGCTGGAGCAGATCGAGCCGCTGGAGGCGATCCTCAAACGCTTCGACTCCGCCGGTATTTCGCTGGGTGCACTGTCGCCGGAGGCTCACGAAGCGCTGGCCGAGGCGATGAACCGCCTGGGCGCGCGTTCCAACTCTGGCGAGGGCGGTGAAGACCCGTCGCGCTACGGCACCATCAAGAGCTCGAAGATCAAGCAGGTGGCCACCGGCCGCTTTGGCGTGACCCCTGAGTACCTGGTCAACGCCGAAGTGTTGCAGATCAAGGTTGCCCAGGGCGCCAAGCCCGGTGAAGGCGGCCAGCTGCCAGGCGGCAAGGTCAACGGCCTGATCGCCAAGCTGCGTTACGCGGTACCGGGCGTAACCCTGATCTCGCCACCGCCGCACCACGACATCTACTCGATCGAAGACCTGGCCCAGCTGATCTACGACCTCAAGCAGGTCAACCCGCAGGCCCTGGTTTCGGTCAAGCTGGTGGCAGAAGCCGGCGTCGGCACCATCGCCGCCGGTGTGGCCAAGGCCTATGCCGACCTGATCACCATCTCCGGCTACGACGGTGGTACCGGTGCTTCGCCGCTGACCTCGATCAAGTACGCCGGCGCCCCATGGGAGCTGGGCCTGGCCGAGACCCACCAGACCCTGCGCGGCAACGACCTGCGCGGCAAGGTACGGGTACAGACCGACGGTGGCCTGAAGACTGGCCTGGACGTGATCAAGGCAGCCATCCTCGGCGCCGAAAGCTTCGGCTTCGGTACCGCGCCGATGATCGCCCTGGGCTGCAAGTACTTGCGCATCTGCCACCTGAACAACTGCGCTACCGGCGTGGCCACCCAGAACGACAAGCTGCGCAAGGACCATTACATCGGCACCGTCGACATGGTGATCAACTTCTTCACCTTCGTCGCCGAAGAAACCCGTGAGTGGCTGGCCAAGCTGGGCGTACGCAGCCTCGGCGAGCTGATCGGCCGTACCGACCTGCTCGACGTGCTGCCAGGCGACACCGAGCGCCAGCAGTACCTGGACCTGACGCCGCTGCTGGGCAGCTCGCACATCCCGGCTGACAAGCCGCAGTTCTGCGAAGTCGACAAGAACCCGCCGTTCGACCAGGGCGAGCTGGCCGAGAAGATGGTGGAAATGGCCATGCCGGCCATCCGCGACCAGGCCGGTGGCGAGTTCAGCCTCGACATCTGCAACTGCGACCGCTCCATCGGTGCGCGGGTCTCGGGTGAAATCGCCCGCCTGCACGGCAACCAGGGCATGGCCGCGGCACCGATCACCTTCCGCTTCAAGGGCACTGCGGGCCAGAGCTTCGGCGTGTGGAACGCTGGTGGCCTGAACCTGCACCTGGAAGGCGATGCCAACGACTACGTCGGCAAGGGCATGACCGGTGGCAAGGTCACCATCGTGCCGCCAGCCGGCAGCCCGTTCGAAACCCAGCACAGCGCCATCGTTGGCAACACCTGCCTGTACGGCGCCACTGGCGGCAAGCTGTTCGCCGCCGGTACTGCTGGCGAGCGCTTCGCTGTACGTAACTCCGGCGCCCACGCTGTTGTCGAGGGCACTGGCGATCACTGCTGTGAGTACATGACCGGCGGCTTTGTCTGTGTGCTGGGCAAGACCGGTTACAACTTCGGTTCTGGCATGACTGGCGGCTTCGCCTACGTGCTCGACATGGACAATACCTTCGTTGACAAGCTCAACCATGAGCTGGTGGAAATCCAGCGTATCAGTGGTGAAGCGATGGAGGCCTACCGCAGCCACCTGGCGCGGGTCCTTGCCGAGTACGTGGAAGAGACCGGCAGCGAGTGGGGGCGTGAGCTCTCGGAGAACCTGGACGACTACGTGCGGCGCTTCTGGCTGGTCAAGCCGAAGGCAGCCAACCTGAAGCAACTGCTGTCCAGCACCCGTGCCAACCCGCAGTAACAACAGCTGCAAGTGACGGCCCCGTGCGCGGGGCCCGTCGTGCTCAAGTGATCGTCTTGCAGCTTGCAGCCTGAGGCTGGCAACTGCGGTAAAGAGGTTTTGAAAAATGGCTGAACGTCTGAACAACGACTTCCAGTTCATCGAAGTGGGCCGCAAGGACCCGAAGAAAAAGCTGCTGCGCCAGCGCAAGAAGGAGTTCGTGGAAATCTACGAGCCGTTCAAGCCGCAGCAGTCCGTGGAGCAGGCGCACCGCTGCCTGGGCTGCGGTAACCCGTATTGCGAATGGAAGTGCCCGGTACACAACTTCATCCCCAACTGGCTGAAGCTGGTTTCCGAAGGCAACATCCTGGCTGCGGCGGAGCTGTCGCACCAGACCAATACCCTGCCGGAAGTGTGCGGCCGCGTATGCCCGCAGGACCGTCTGTGCGAGGGTGCCTGCACCCTGAACGACGGCTTCGGTGCGGTGACCATCGGCTCGGTGGAGAAGTACATCACCGACACCGCCTTCGCCATGGGCTGGCGCCCGGACATGTCCAAGGTCAAGCCAACCGGCAAGCGCGTTGCCATCATCGGTGCCGGCCCGGCTGGCCTGGGCTGTGCCGACGTATTGGTACGTGCCGGCGTGACCCCGGTGGTGTTCGACCGCAACCCGGAAATCGGCGGCCTGCTGACCTTCGGTATTCCCGAGTTCAAGCTGGAAAAGACTGTGCTCAGCAACCGCCGTGAAGTGTTCACCGGCATGGGCATCGAGTTCCGCCTGAACACCGAGGTGGGTAAGGACGTGACCATGGAGCAACTGCTCGCCGAGTACGACGCGGTGTTCATGGGCATGGGTACCTACACCTACATGAAGGGCGGCTTCCCGGGCGAGGACCTGCCGGGCGTGCATGACGCGCTGGACTTCCTTATCGCCAACGTCAACCGCAACCTGGGCTTCGAGAAGTCGCCGGAAGACTTCGTCGACATGCAGGGCAAGAAGGTGGTGGTACTGGGCGGTGGTGACACCGCGATGGACTGCAACCGCACCTCGATCCGCCAGGGCGCCAAGTCGGTGACCTGCGCCTATCGCCGTGACGAGGCCAACATGCCGGGTTCGCGTCGTGAGGTGAAGAACGCCAAGGAAGAGGGCGTGAAGTTCCTCTACAACCGCCAGCCTATCGCCATTGTCGGCGAGGACAAGGTCGAAGGCGTGAAGGTGGTCGAGACCCGTCTCGGCGAGCCGGATGCCCGTGGCCGCCGCAGCCCGGAGCCGATCCCGGGGTCTGAAGAGATTCTGCCGGCCGATGCCGTGGTCATCGCCTTCGGCTTCCGCCCAAGCCCGGCGCCTTGGTTTGAGCAGCATGGCATCCAACTGGACAGCCAGGGCCGCGTGGTTGCACCGGAGAAAGGCAAGTTCAAGCACCAGACCAGCAACCCGAAAGTGTTTGCCGGCGGCGACATGGTGCGTGGGTCGGACCTGGTGGTGACGGCTATCTTCGAAGGGCGTACTGCTGCTGAAGGCATTCTGGACTACCTGGAAGTCTGATTGATTGTCGGGGCCGCTTCGCGGCCCATCGCGACACAAGGCCGCTCCTACAGGGGGATCGCGTACTTCCTGTAGGAGACGACCTTTTTGTATGACGGTTTCCACCACACCCCCCACCCCATCTTTTTC